>DATEDA010000001.1:0-15571 GCA_035286595.1 Burkholderiales bacterium
GCGAATTGAGCGCGCCGGCGGCGGCGAGGCATTTGAGGTCGCGCTGGTCGAGGCGCGCGCGGCGCGCGAGCTCGTCGACGCTTGCGAACGGCCGCTCCCGCCGCGCGGCGGCGATTCGCTCCGCCCCGGCCTGGGAGAGGCTCTTCACCACGAGGAAGCCCAGCCGTAGCGCATCTGCTTCCAGCGTGCACTCCCACTCGCTCGCGCATACATCGACCGGCCGCACCTCGACGCCGTGGCGGCGGGCGTCCTGGACGAGCTGCGACGGCGCGTAGAACCCCATCGGCTGGCTGTTGAGAAGCGCGGCGCAGAACGCCGCCGGATGGTAGCGCTTGATCCACGACGAGACGTAGACGAGCAGCGCGAAGCTCGCCGCGTGCGACTCGGGGAAGCCGTACTCGCCGAAGCCGAGGATCTGGCGGTAGATCTGGTCGGCGAACTCCAGCGTGTAGCCGCGTGCGCGCATGCCGTCCTTCAGCCGCTTCTCGAATGGCTCGAGCCCGCCCTTGCGCCGCCACGCCGCCATCGCCCGCCGCAGGCGATCCGACTCGCCGGGGGTGAAGCCGGCGGCGACGACCGCGAGGCTCATCACCTGCTCCTGGAAGATCGGCACGCCGAGCGTGCGTTCGAGCACTGCCCGGACCGCCTCGCTCGGATAGCTGACCGGCTCGAGGCCCTGCCGGCGCCGCAGGTACGGATGCACCATGCCGCCCTGGATCGGGCCGGGCCGCACGATCGCCACCTCGATCACGAGGTCGAAGAAGCTCTCAGGCCGCAGGCGCGGCAGCATCGCCATCTGCGCGCGCGACTCGATCTGGAACACGCCCATCGTGTCGGCGTGCTGGATCATCTCGTACACGCCCGCATCCTCCGGCGGGACCTCCGCCATGGTGAAGCGCGCGCCGCTGCACTCGCCGATCAGGTCCAGCGCCCGTCGAATGGCGGACAGCATGCCGAGCGCGAGGACGTCGACCTTGAGCAGCCCGAGCGCGTCGAGGTCGTCCTTGTCCCACTGGATCACGCTCCGGTCGGGCATCGCCGCGTTCTCGATCGGGACGAGGCAGGCGAGCGAGCCGCGGGCGATCACGAATCCGCCGGTGTGCTGCGAGAGATGGCGCGGAAAGCCGATGAGCGCGTTCACGAGCTCGCAGAGTTGACGGATCATCGGGCTCGTCGCGTCGAAGCCGTCCGCGGCGAGCTTGTCCGGCTCGACCCGCCCGTGATCCCACCAGGCGCGCGACTTGGCGAGCTGGTCGACCTGGGCAGACTCGAGGCCGAGCGCCTTGCCGACGTCGCGGATCGCGCTCTTCGGGCGGTAGGTGATGACGGTGGCGGCGATGGCGGCGCGGTCGCGGCCGTACTTGGCGTAGACGTACTGGATGACCTCCTCGCGCCGCTGGTGCTCGAAGTCGACGTCGATGTCGGGCGGCTCGTTCCGCTCGCGCGAGATGAAGCGCTCGAAGAGCATCGACATCCGGGCGGGATCCACCTCGGTGACGCCGAGCGCGAAGCACACCGCCGAGTTTGCCGCCGAGCCGCGGCCCTGGCAGAGGATCCCCCGCGCGCGGGCGAACCGGACGATGTCGTGGACGGTGAGGAAGTAGGCCTCGTAGGCGAGATCGCGAATGAGCGCGAGCTCGTGCTCGACGAGCTTGCGGACGTGGTCGGGCGGGCCGGCGGGGAACCGCCAGGCGAGGCCTTCCTCGGCGAGCTTGCGGAGCCAAGTCGTCGACGTCTCGCCTGCCGGCACGAGCTCCTCCGGGTATTCGTAGCGCAGCTCGTCGAGCGAAAAGGCGCACGCCTCCGCGACGCGGAGCGTCTCGGCCAGAAGCTCGGGTGGATAGAGCTGCGCCAGGCGCATCCGCAATCGCAGATGGTGCTCGCCGCTGGGGAACAAGGCCTGACCGCACTCGCGCACGGGTTTGCCGAGGCGCACGGCGGTCAGGACGTCCTGGAGCCTGCGTCGCGAGCGCAAGTGCATATGCACGTCGCCGGCGGCGACGAGCGGGATTCCCGCGGCGCGCGCAAGCTCGCGCAAGCCTGCAAGGCGCGCGCGGTCGTCGGGGCCGCAATGGAGCTCGGCCGCGATCCACGTCCGGCCGGGGAAGCGTTCGGCGAGCCAGCGAGCGCTCTCCGGATCGCCGGTCGTCGCGCCCGGGAGGAGCAGCGCGAGACAGTCGAACAGGCCCTCGTCCAGGTCCGCGCGCGTCAGCCGGTAGCTGCCTTTCTCGGCGCTGCGCCGCCCTTTGGTGATCAGCTCGGAGAGATTTCCGTAGCCCGCACGGTTGGTCGCGAGCAGCACCAGCTTCGGTCCGTCAGTCAGCTGGATCTCGGTGCCGACGAGGAGCCTGAGCTTGTGATCCTTCGCGGCGATGTGCGCCCGCACGACGCCGGCGACCGAGCACTCGTCCGTGATCGCGAGCGCCGCGTAGCCGAGCGCGGCGGCGCGGGCGGCGAGCTCCTCCGGGTGCGAGGCGCCCCGCAGGAAGCTGAAGTTCGTAAGGCAGTGCAGCTCGGCGTACTGCGGGAGCATGATGCCCGCGCATCAGGCGAACAAGCCGTGCAGGAACCACCCGCCCGGCGCGCGGCGCTCGCGGTACACCCACACGAGCGAACGGTCGGGCGCCTGGGCGACAAAGTAGTCGCGCGCGACATCGATCCCGTCCCACCAGCCCGACTCGATGCGCTCGGGGCCGGCCAGGAGGCGCAGCGGCCCGCCGTGGTGAGGCACCGCGTCGATCTCCGCGAGCGGCCGCGGGGCGGGCAGGAGCCAGAAGGGGCGGAGCCCGCTGTTCCCGGTCGTCGTGGTGCGCGCGGCCTTCGCATCGGCAGCGATCTCGCGCGCCCGCGACGCGTACTCCGGCCGATGCTCCGCGACGGCGGCGACGCCGTGCACTGCACTCGCGCCGAGCCGGGCGCGGAGACGTTCCACGAGCTTCGGCCAGTCGCCGGGCGCATGTGCCCCGTCGGCGAACAGCGCCAGCGGTTCGCCGGCGAACGGCACGATGTCGTCGGCCGCGAGCGCGAGCGCCCGGACCGGATCGGGGAGCGCGAGCGTCGCGAGCCGCTCGCGCGCGAGCGTCGTGAAGTGCACGGCGTCGCGGCTCGGCGCGACGAAGCCGATCGGCACCTCCGTGAAGCGGGCTTCGCGATGGAAGAGCCGCAGCACGAGACGGCGCACGCCGGCGGCGCGCGCCGCGAGAAAGCCCTCGAGCTGCACGAAGAGCCGCCGCGCGGCGAACAGCAACGCCTCGGCCTGGGTCACCTCCGCCGGCAGCTCGAGGCGCGCGTCGAACGTCACCGGCGGAACGAAGAACGTGCGCGGATCCGGCGTACGCCCGAGCGCGCGGTCGAGGTCGTCGAGGAGTCGCGGCCCGAAGCGGCGCGCGAACCCCGCGCGCGGGAGGTTCAGCACGTCCGCGACGCGCGTCGCGCCGATGGCCGCAAGCGCTTCGAACGCGTCCGCATCCCCGGCGAGGACGCGCATCGGCAGCGTGGCGAGCGCTTCCTCGAACCGCGAGAGGTCCTCCATGAGGATCTCGCGACCAGCGCGGGCGAGCCAGGCCGCGCCGCGCGGCGTCGGCGCGGCGGCGATGAGCGCGGTGAACCCCATGCGCGCGCAGCCTTCACGCAAGCCCGTGGCGATGCGTTTCAGGCTATCGAAGAGCCGGAGGCTTCCGGAGACCTCCAGCACGAGCGCGTCGGGCAGCTCGAGCGCGACGCTCGGCGTGAATTGCGCCGCCCAGCCGGCCAGCCCGAGGAGGCCTTCGGTCTCCTCGGCGGCGTGGCGGGGATGAATGGCGAGCTGCGGGGCGAGCGCCGTCGCCGCCGCCGCGGTCATGCCCGGTCGCACGCCGCGCGCCAGCGCCTTGCCGTCGCAGGCGACGATGCGGTGGTGCTCCGCGACCGCCTGCGGCTCAGGCGTGGCAAGCGCGCGCGTCAGCGCCTCGAGCGGCAGGTTCGGCAGGTGGAGCGCGATCCATTGGGGCATGTGGTTGGTCATTGCTTGAAAAACTGGGTGATGCTCCTTTGCTTATCTCCTCAGCCAGCGATGGGCGCGCGAGATCAACGATCACCGGTCGCTCGCAAACAGCGCCGCGGCGTTTAAGGATTCGCACCGCTAGCCCGCCGGCGGCGGTGTGGAGCGCGAGACGCAGTACCGCCGGCGACGGTTCTTTTGCGGTGTCCGGAGGACGGAAGAGCATCGTCATGGCCTGACTCCGCTCGGCGGCGAGTTGCAGTCGGCGGAGCGCCACGTACTTCACTTCAGCTGGCCAGACGAGAACTGCGCCGCAGGCGGCGGAGTGCAAAGCCTGTTCGGCCGCCCACATCGCATCGCGCGCTGCGCGCGTTTTGACGATCAGGACTTGCGCGAGATCGATTCCCGCTGCGGCGAGCGCTGGGGCGTACGGAAGATACGGCGGCGCGATCCAGGCGAGTCGTTTGCCCGCGCGCGCGAGCGCGGCGAGCGCCGGCCCCAGGATGCGGAGCTCGCCGATGCCTTCGTGGCTCGGCAGCAGCTCGGCGAGGCTGCCGGTCGGCCAACCGCCGCCGGGCAACTCCGCGTCGAGTTGCGGGAATCCGGTCGGGACGCTCGCGCTCGCCACCCGTGCGAGCTCGCCGCCGCGCCGGATGTCGGGGCGAGCGAGGAGGGTGGACACAGAGACTGTGGAGTCGACGAGACCCATGCTGAAAACTGACTGAACCGGATATTCGAGAGATGCGAGGTGTCAGGCATAAACCTGGGGCCGCATTCGTCCTCGCGCTTTTCTTTCGCCGTTGCCTCTCCTGCGATCAGGCGACGGAAACTGGTCCCAAGTCCTGCCATCCAGCTCCCGCCCTGTCCGGCTCTTTCTCTTCCCGCCCCACTGCTTGAAGAAGAAGGCGACCTTCGCTTCGATGCATTGATCGCGGATCTCTCTGACCCAGGCAGCATCCATCGACCTGGCCTTGGGGCCAGATTCGCCGCCGGCGATCACCCAGTCGATCCCGGTCAGGTCGAGCCTGCCTAGAGGGCCGAGCAGAGGCTCCAGAGACAGAAATTTGATACGGGCGTCGGTTTGACGCAGGTCATCGATTCGGAATGCGTACTTCTGGTTCTCGACGCTCACGCCCATCCAAATGTTCGGCATCCATTCCAGCGCCTTGTTCAAAATGCGCAGGCGCTCCGAGCGCTTCGTCAGCACTTGAAACTGGTGCTGACTTGCTGCGCTCATCACAGCGAAGACTTTCTTGATGAAGTCGACCGGGACACCGTCCTGAAAAAGATCGCTCATCGAGTTCACGAAGATCCGGCGTGACTTCCTCCAGCTCAATGGGATCTCAACCATGTGCTCGTGCAATGCGAGGGCAAAACCGGTGGCGTAGTTGGGCTGCCCCATCGCCTGAAGACGTAAAGCCATCCGCTCCGCATAGCAGTTCTTGCAGCCTGGGCTGATCTTCGTGCAACCCGTGAGTGGGTTCCACGTTGCCTCGGTCCATTCGATAGACGAAAGCTGCGCCATGGATTCTGGCTTAGTCGAAGTTGAAAGATGACTGAGGGATGACGTGCTTCTTTATGTCCTTCCAAAAACGTTGACCAAGCGTAGATCGACTAAAAAATGTCAGTCGGTACAGAGGGAGATTCCTTTTGTCCGACCTGACTAATTGCGCTTCTTTGGCGGAGTGCTCCCCGTATTCCAGGGCTGCCATTCTGCGCTCGTAGAAGCGCTCAAGAAATCCCCAAAACGGTTCTCCTTGAGCTTCCGCCTTTCGCCAGTGTTCTCTCCACTCTGTGGTGCCAACAAAGTCGTCAAGCGTTTGGTTGTTGGGCTGTGTGTACCAAGAGACATTGCGGTTGGCATCCATTTCCGTAGGAATGAGAATCAGGAAATCCACAAATCGCTTAGCCAGATGTTCAATCGTCGTGAACTTTAGATTCTGCAATCTGTATGGATCGGCAAAGCAGAAAGCCAACACGCGGGTGCTTTTGCTGTGAGCCGGGATCTCGGCGAGGATGTGATCGACTAGCTGATTTGCGTCACCCTCGAGAAATCGAACATCTGCGCTGCTGTAATCTCTCCTGACGCGTTCCCGCAGAGCCGTGATTCGTACTGGGTTTTGTTCGCAAAAAATGTAACGATTGAAGCGATCCGGAATCTCGAGGGCTAATAACGGAGAAGCGAGCACTATGCGACCCGAGTTTTTTAGCTTCGAACGTCCGCTACCAGCAAAGAGGTCAATGTAAACACGGTGATCCCATTTTTTCTTCATGGCTGTCGCAAAGATGCGAGCGTAGCCATGAAGCAAGCGATATTTCTCTTCGCTCCAGGAACCAACTTCAGGTGTCTCGAGACCGTCGTCTGCTAACGGCTCAAAAGCGTAGAACTTTGAAGCCACAGTTGCATGCGCGTTGTACTAGCCGCGAAGTATGGCCCTCGATAATCAGAGCGCTCGGTTCCGAATGACCCCGACCGCGAGGCCCTCGATCGCGAACAGCGTCTCGCGGGTGTCGACTACGATCGGCTTGAACTCGGGGTTCTCGGCCAGGAGCTCGACCGTCGCGCCGCGGCGGCGCAGCCGCTTCACCGTCACCTCGTCGTGCAGGCGCGCGACCACGACTTGCCCGGACCGCGCCTCCTCGGTCTTGTGCACGACGAGGATGTCGCCGTCGAGGATGCCGGCATCGCGCATGCTCATGCCGCGCACCTTCAGCAGGTAGTCGGCGCGCGGGCGGAAGAGATGCGGGTCGACGGCATAGCGGCCGATGACGTGCTCCTCGGCGAGGATCGGCGAGCCCGCGGCGACGCGGCCGACGAGCGGCAGCCCCGCGGCTTCCTTCAGCCTCAAGCCCCGCGCGGTGCCGTCGAGGATCTCGATCACCCCTTTGCGCTCGAGCGCGCGCAGGTGCTCCTCGGCAGCGTTGGGAGAGGCGAAGTCGAGCATGCGCGCAATTTCGGCGCGCGTCGGTGGAAAGCCCGTCTCCGCGATCGTGTCGCGGATGAGTTGCAGGATTTCCGCCTGCCGCGGAGTGAGTTCTTTCATTCGTAGCACCTCATTCCTTGATTTCCCACTGAGGATTCCAGGCGACCTCCCAGAGATGTCCGTCCAAATCCTGGAAGTGTCCGGAGTACCCACCCCAAAAGCGGTCGTGCGCAGGGTCGGTGATCCTGGCTCCGGCTTGCTCGGCCTGCTTCATCACCGCATCGACTTCCTGCTTCGATCTGACGTTGTGGCCGATGGAGAACTCGGCCGGGCTGGATGGGCTCACGGGCACCTTGGCCTCCTTGGCCAGCGCGGCCTTTGGATACAGCGCCAGGATCAAATCGTCGTTCAGGCTGAAGAAGGCGACCGCGCCGTCCTGAAATTCGGTGCCGATGATCCCTTGCGTCGGCAACCCCATCCCGTCGCGGTAAAAGCCCAGGGACTTTTCCAGGTCGCCGACGCCCAACGTGAGGACTTTGATTCGCGGTCTCATGGCTCTCAGGCGCGCATCGAATACTGCGCACGCAGCGACTCGCGCGCCTGGATGCCGGCGATCGCCCGCACCCCGGCCGGCATCGGCACCTTGCCGAAGCGCGCGAGCCGCGCCTCGATCGCGAGCCGGCTGCGGCTGTGCGCGACGGCGAGATCGTCGATCGATTGGCCGGCATCGAAGGCAGCGACGAGCCGATCGTCCTCGTCCTTCGCCCACGGCTTGCCGGAGTTGCCGGCGCCGGTGGCGCGCGCCGCCTGCCGCTTTTGCGCCGTGACCGCCGCCTCGAGCGCGCGCACCGCCTGGTAGAGCGCGCGCACGATGTCGGGATGCTGGTAAGGGCTCGCCGCCGGGAATGGCTCGCCCGAGAACGGGTCGGTGCCGCTCGACAGGGCTTGGAGGATGGAAAGCGCCTTCTCGTGATCCATGACTGGCTCCTTGGCTCAAGCGCTCCCTATATGTATTAATAGCCAGTACTGGACGAAAATGCAAGCCTGGCACCGGCTTCCGGGCAAGTCGTTGTTTTTGCTGGGGGCAGTGGATGCCATAATCCACCGGTGTGCGGCCGCTACGTCCTCACCTCGCCCAGCGAAGCGATCGCCGCGCACTTCCGCCTCGCCGACGTCCCGGCCTACCCGCCGCGCTACAACATCGCGCCGACGCAGACCGCGCTCGTGATTCGCGAGACGCCCGAAGGCGGCCGTGAAGCGGTCGGGTTGCGCTGGGGCCTGATCCCGTTCTGGGCGAAGGAGCCGTCGATCGGGAGCCGGCTGATCAACGCGCGCGCCGAAGGGCTGGTCGACAAGCCGGCGTTTCGCGCCGCGTTCCGGCGCCGGCGCTGCCTCGTGCCGGCGGACGGATTCTTCGAGTGGCGAGCGCTCGCCGGTCGGCGCAAGCAGCCGTACTACGTCCGCCTCGCCTCGGGCGAGCCGTTCGCGATGGCCGGCTTGTGGGAGCAGTGGCGCCCGCCCGAGGGCGATCCGATCGCGACCTTCACCATCGTCACGACGGCCGCGAACGAGGCGCTCCGCGCGCTCCACGACCGCATGCCGGTGATCGTGGCGCCCGCCGACTACGACGAATGGCTGTCCTCGCCGAATCCGTCGGCGCTGCTCGGGCCCTGGGCCGGCGCGGCATTCGAGGTCGCGCCGATCGGCACGCGCGTCAACGACGTCCGCAACGACGATCCCGGCGTGCTGCAGCCCTTGCCGGGCGTATAATTCGCGCCGCTTCGAAGCGAGCCGCCACGACCATGTTCGGGAAGAAGATCAAGACCGGTTACGAGTCCGACGCGACGCGGATGATCCGCGAGCTGCTGGCGGCGAAACCCGAGCTCGCCGAAGAGCAGCGGCAGGGCCGGTCCCGGTGGTGGGACCGCAAGCTCGACCGCGATCAGCTGCGCCGCGCGCAGGAATCGCGGGTGAAGCAGAAGGGCTACGTCTATCAGTCGGACTGACGCCGGGCAGCGCCTGCGGCGCGCCGCGGCGGGCATGGCGCTGTCGCTCGCGCTCGCCGCATGCCTGTCGCCGCAGGCGAGCCTGCTCCTCAGCCTGCTCCCCGAGGGCACGTTCACGACCCTGCTCACCAACATGCGGGGGGTGAGCGAGCCGAACCGCGAGCAGCTCGCCGCCCTCGAGCAGAAGGGCGACTGGAAAGGCATCGCGGAGTTCGCGCAGGCGAACAGCCGGCGCGATCCGCAAAACGCCGACTGGTGGATCGTCTCGGGCTACGCGTACTCGCAGCTCGGCCAGTACCCGCGCGCCGCCGAGCACTTCCAGCAGGCGGTGCGGCTCAGCCCCGAGGACATCACCGGCTGGAACCTGCTCGCGCAGTCCTACCGGTCGCTCGGCCAGCCGGAGCGCGCGATCCGCACGCTCGACACCGCGCTGCGGGTGACCCAGGATTCGGCGATGACCTGGTATCTCCTCGCCGAGAGCTACAGCGACCTGAAGCGGCCCGAGCGCGCGGTCGGGTTCTACGAGCGGGCGGTGGAGCGGGAGCCGAAGTTCACGAAGGCGGTCTACGGTCTCGGGGTCAGCTACGCGCGGCTCGGCCGCAAGACCGAGTTCGACGCGACGGTCCAGCACCTGCAGAAACTCGACCCCCAGGCGGCGCAACAACTCGCCGCCACGCCGCTGGCGCCGCCGCGGTAAACGGCGAGCGGGCCTAGGCCGCGGCGCGGCCGCTCTTAGCGTTCCGGCACTCCACGAGGTGCCACAGCTTGAGCGGCTTGACCTTCTCGTGCCGGGTCACGACGAGCGGCAGCCCCTCGAGCACCTGCTCGACCGACAGGTCGGTGCGGAACCCGACGTACTTGGTCAGCGGCGACAGGGCGCGCTCGCACGCTGCGATGAGCCCCGAGCCGTTGACGAAGTGGTTGAGGAGCAGGATCCGGCCGCCGGGTCGCACGACGCGGACGGTCTCGCGCATGACCGCGCGGTAGTCGGGCACCGCGGTCACGACGTAGGCGGCCACGATGATGTCGAAAGTGTCGTCCGGAAACGACATGTGCCCCGCGTCCATCAGCTCGAGCGTCACGTTCGCGAGGTCGAGGTTCTCGACCCGCTCCCGGGCCTTGGCGAGCATCCCCTCGGAGAAGTCGATCCCGGTGATCCGGAGGTCGCCGGGGTAGAGCGGCAGGGTCAGCCCGGTGCCGACCCCGATCTCGAGGACGCGCTGGCCGGGCCGCGCATCGAGCGTCGCCGCGAGCACCTCGCGCGAATCCTGGAAGACCTTGCCGAAGACCCGGTCGTAGACCCGCGAATACGCTGAATAGACTCGTTCGAGTTGTGCCGCGTCCACTGTGCTTTCCTCCTGTCACGGGGGCCATCAAGGCCCGCATTCTTCTGGCGTTACCGCGATTTGTCCATCCCCGACCCGGGGACGGCGCGCCTCACACAAGTGTCCGACTCGCTGCCAGCCCGGGCAGGCAAACCTTCAGCCACTGGGCGGTCAGCTTCTCCTGCAGCGAGTTCTGCCGCAGCCGCTCGGACAGTGCGTGGAAGTCGACGCAGTCGAGCGGCTGGTCCTGATTGAAACATGAAAAGACATAGCTTGTCTTGCCGGTCTCCGGATCTCGGTGGGGCTGGAGGCACTGCGCGCAGATCTCCTTCATCATGCACTGCATCGGCGAGTTGATCGACCCGATCGCGAAGTGGTGCGGCTTGAGATGCGGGGCGAGCACCGCGTGCCGTGCGCGTGCGACCGCCGCCATCATCCGGTCCGACCCGATCGCGATGAGGCGATCGGCCTCGCGCATGGGGATCAGCGGCGGGCCGAGCCGGCCGGAGCCGTACGCTTCCATCCCCTGGACGATGTTGCCGATGAAGGTGCGATCCTGGGGCCGCCCCGGCGCGAAGCCCGGCGCCTCGTCACAGCACCAGACGATCACGTCCGCCGCCGCCTCGATCTCCTCGACCTTGTACCGGTCGATGATCTTCTTGTAGCCGGCGAAGTACAGCACCTTCGACCCGAGCCGGCGGAACGCCTGGCCGATCGAGAACAGCACGGCGTTGCCCAGGCCGCCGCCCACGAGCAGCACCGTCTCGTCCGGCGCGATCTCGGTGGGCGTTCCGGTGGGTCCCATCAGGATCACGGGCTCGCCCGGCCGCAGCAGCGCGCACAGATCCGAGGAGCCGCCCATCTCGAGCACGATGGTCGAGACCAGGCCTTGCACCGGATCGACCCAGGCGCCGGTCATTGCGAGCCCCTCCATCTGCAGCCGCGTGCCGCCCGCGACCGGCGCGAGCGTCTCGTAGTTCTGCAGCCGGTAGAACTGGCCCGGGCGGAAGCGGCGCGCCGCCGCGGGCGCCTTGACGATCACTTCCACGATCGTCGGGGTGAGGCGCTTCACCTCGTGGACGGTCGCGCGCAGCTCGCGGTCGAGTCCAGCGACGAAGGTCGCGTCGTCGACGGCGGCGGTGGCCGCGCGCTTCGCTAGCACGCGCGACACGACCGGATACCCCTGCTTGGTCGCACCGAGCGCCTTCACGACGTTGCCGAAGTAGGAGGGATGGAGGTCGCCGAAGAACGACACGAACCGGCCGTCGGCGGTCCGCGAGAGCAGCACCTCGGCCCGCTCCGGCTTCGCGCTCGAGAACTGGGGCTTGATCGGCTGGCCGTCCTCGTCGCAGGCCTGGAAGTACTTGCCGTCGAGCGCGAAGTGCGTGGTGTCCTCCCGCGCGAGCACCGTGTTCGGCTGGGTGCCGGCGGCGACGAAGACCGTTTCGGCCGGCAGCCAGGTCTCGCCGTCCGCGTGCCACTTCCCGTCCTCGCCGTGCCGTTGCCGGGAGAACCGGATGCCCTTCACCGCGCCGTACTCGTCGACGTCGACCGCGAGCGGGACGAGGCCTTCGGCGAACACGATGCCTTCCTCGAGCGCCTTCTCGACTTCCTCGTGGTTCAGCGTGTAGGACGGGCTGTCGATGAGTCGCCGGCGATAGGCGATCGTCACGCCGCCCCAATGCTGCAGGAGCTCGACCATCCGCGGCGCCCGGCCCGCGGCGCTGGCCAGCTCGCGCTCGACGCGGATGGCGCGGGCGTGCGACAGGAACTCCTCGGCGATCTCGCGCTCCTCGGGGTCCCACGTGGCACGGATCGCGTCCTCGCCGATCCTCGCCGCGAGCGTCTCGAAGCGGTGGAGGATCTTCTCGACCTGGACGACGTAGTAGGCGAGCGACTCGGTCGCGGTGTCGATCGCGGTCAGCCCGCCGCCGATCACGACGACCGGCAGCCGCACCTGCATGTTGGCGATCGAGTTGGCCTTGGCGGCGCCGGTGAGCTGGAGCGCCATGAGGAAGTCGGACGCGGTGCGGACCCCGCGGGCCAGTCCATTGGGGATGTCGAGCGTGGTCGGCTTGCCCGCGCCCATGCACAGCGCGACGTGATCGAAGCCCCGCTCGAACGCGTCCTCGAGCGTGACCGTGCCGCCGAAGCGCACGCCGCCGTAGAGCGCGAACCCGGCGCGGCGCTCGAGGAGGAGCCGGATCACCTTGAGGAAGTTCTTGTCCCAGCGCACGGTGATCCCGTACTCGGCCACGCCGCCGAACCCGGCCATCACGCGGTCGTCGAGCGACTCGTACAGCTCACGGATGTCCCGGATCGGCGCGAACGCCACGCGCGTACCGTCGGGCTTCACCCCGGAGATCCGCTCGGGCAGCGGCTCGATCTTCAGGCCGTCGATGCCGACGACGAGATGGCCGTCGTTCAGCAGGTGATGGGCGAGGCTGAAGCCGGCCGGCCCGAGCCCCGCGATCAGGACCCGCCGGCCGCTGCGTGGCCGCGGCAGGGGGTCCCGCAGGTTGAGCGGGTTCCAGCGGGTGAGGAGCGAGTAGATCTCGAACCCCCACGGCAGCTCGAGCACGTCCTTCAGCGTCCGCGTCTCCACCTGCGGGATGTTGACCGGCTCCTGCTTCTGGTAGATGCACGCCTTCATGCAGTCGTTGCAGATCCGGTGGCCGGTCGCCGCGACCAGCGGGTTGTCGACGGCGATGATCGCCAGCGCCGCGAGCGCGAGCCCCTGGGTCTTCGCGGTGTGGAACTCGGAGATCTTCTCCTCGAGCGGGCAACCGGCGAGCGCGACGCCGAACGGGCTCTTCTTGAACACCGTCTTCCGGGGCGCCTCGGCGGAGGGCTTCTCGCGCAGCCCCTTGGCGCAGGAGTCCTTGCCCTGGGTGTGGCACCAGATGCAGTAGTTCGCGTGGTCCAGCGCCCCGACCAGGTCCATGCCCGGATCGGTCAGCTTGAAGCCGTCCCGGCGGCGCAGGTGGTCGGGTCGGATGCGGTAGCTCGTGATCCCGTCGTGCTCCTCCTGCTCGGCGTGCCCGAGGAGACGGTAAGGGTCGATCTTCGCCGGCTGCTTGAACAGCACCCCGGCCTGGTGCCGCCCCCGGCCGGCCGGTGCATGGAGCGCCCATCCGGCGTACTTGAGCGCGAGCTCGAGCTCGCGGGCGTGCTGGTCCTCGGCCTTCAGCCAGCGCTCGACGTGGGTCGCGAACGCGAGCTCGTCGAAGCTCCCGCCGAAGAGCGCGGCGAGCTCGCGCTCGAGCGCGGGGCCGTCGAGCGCTGCGGCGTCGGCGGGCTTGATCTTGGTGCCGGCGCGACGCTGCACGAACTGCCGCTTGACCGCGTAGAGCGGCGCGAGCTCGTCGTGGCGGTGGGCGAGGGCGAGGACCTCGTCGGCGATGCCGAACAGCTGCGAAAGGAAACGCTCGAGATGCGGGGCGAGGTCGAGCAGGAGCTGCGACTCGGCCTTGGCGTCGAGCGCGTCCGGATTCACCCTGGCCGCGGCGAGACGCGCCTGGAGCGCGGGATCGGCCGCGTCGAGGAACGCGACGAAGTGGCGGTCGAGCTTGAGGAGGCCGTCGCGGTGGTGGAGATCCTCGAACGCGAGCCCGTGCGCTAGCCTGAGCATCGGCCTCCCGCGCTCAGCGCTCAAGGTGCTGCCGCTTCTCCTTGACGTCCTTCCAGTCGTCGGCGTCAGGCGGGCCTTCCTTCTTGTCGGTGATCACCGGCCAGCCCTTCGCGAGCTCGGCATTCAGCTTGAGGAAATCCTTCTGGTCCGGCGGCACGTCCTCCTCGGCGTAGATCGCGTTCACCGGGCACTCCGGGATGCAGACCGCGCAGTCGATGCACTCGTCCGGATCGATGACGAGCATGTTGGGGCCCTCGTGGAAACAGTCCACCGGGCACACGTCGACGCAGTCGGTGTACTTGCACTTGATGCAGGACTCGGTGACGATGTGGGTCATCGCGGTTCCATCGAAGCCACGATTATACCGGCTCAGTCCACGCGGCTCTCGTCGCGATACATCACGTGGTGGCGCTTCTCGGCGATCCAGCGGTCGATGTCGTCGAGCGTCATGTAGTTCGCCATGTCGAAGCGGTTGAAAGCCATGATCTGCGGCAGGGTTTTCTTCCAGCGCTTGTACGGCGACTTCGCCGGCGGGCCGAACAGGAAGATGTCGATCACCGAGAGGTCCTCGGGAATGCCGAGGAGCGGCTTCATCTCGGCCTGCGCGTTCGCCTGCCCGATCGCGGTGACCCACCAGACCTGGTAGCCGAGCGCGGCGGCGGCCAGGTGCGCCGACATGGTCGACGCCGCGACCGACTGGAGCAGGATGCGCTCGGCGTTCTCGTGGTACAGGCGGTCGAGCTCCGAGCCGTCCATGAGGACCGGGAACGCGCGGGTCCACCGGAAGTCCGCGACGACGACGACGAAGCCGGGCGCGGTCTCGAGGCCCCGGTAGTTGGGCGTCGGGAACTTCATCTTCAGCTTCGCGCGGTTCCGCTGCTCCGCCACGAAGTAGTCGGCGATGGTCTTCTTGATCCCTGGATCGGTGACGACGATGTAGTGCCAGGGCTGAGCGTTCGCGCCCGACGGCGCGTGCCGCGCCGCTTCGAGGATCAATGCGTAGTGCTCCTCGGGCACCACGTACCCGGGGTCGAACTGCCGCGTGGTCATGCGCTCGCGCACGACCTCCATCAACGCCGCATAACGGGTACCGTCGCCGCTGCGGTTTGCGTCTTCCATGGCGAACTCCTCCGTCCGAGAAGGCGATCATCCGCCGCACGCGGGACGAGGGCAACCCGCGCGGTTGAAGCGGGGTCGCCCTTCGGCTACATTGGCGCGAGGAATAGCCATCGCGACGTCATGGGCACGTATCTCCGACCGGCTTCGCTCGAGAGCGCCCTCGCCGCGCTCGCCGCTCGTCCGCTCGCGATCCTCGCCGGCGGCACCGACTTCTATCCGGCGCGGGTCGGGCGCGCGGTCGAGGAGGACGTCCTCGACATCACTGCGGTCGCCGAGCTGCGCGGAATCCGGGAGGCGAACGGGCGCATCCGGATCGGCGCCGCGACGACCTGGACGGAGCTCGTCGAGGCGCCGTTGCCGCGCCAGCTCGACGGCCTGAAGCTCGCGGCGCGCGAGATCGGCGGCGTGCAGATCCAGAACGCCGGGACGATCGCGGGGAACCTCTGCAATGCGTCGCCGGCGGCGGACGGGATCCCGGCGCTGCTGGCGCTCGACGCCGAGGTCGAGCTTCGCGCCGCGTCTCGCTTGCGCACCGTGCCGCTCGGGGCGTTCGTGCTGGGCAACCGCAAGACGGCGTGCGCGCCCGA
>DATEDA010000002.1:0-14929 GCA_035286595.1 Burkholderiales bacterium
CTGGATCGCCTCGACGATCTTGGTGTAGCCGGTGCAGCGGCAGATGTTGCCGGCGAGGCCGAAGCGGATCTCGCCTTCCGTCGGATCGGGATTCTCGTCGAGCAGCGCCTTCGCCATCATGAGCACGCCCGGCGTGCAGAACCCGCATTGCGCTCCGCCGTGCCTGATGAAGTTTTCCTGGAGCGGGTGCAGCCGATCGGGCCCGGGCTGGAGGCCCTCGATGGTCTCGATCCGGCAGCCCTTGACCTCGACGCCGAGCACCAGGCAGGAATTGACCGGCTTGCCGTCCAGGATGACGGTGCAGGCGCCGCAGTCGCCCACGTCGCAGCCTTTCTTGGTACCGGTCAGCCCGGCTTCGTTTCGCAATACATCGAGGAGGCTGCGGAACGGCTCGACGGCAAGCTCGCGCGGCTCGCCGTTGATGGTCGCGCGGATCACCTGTTTCACCGCGCCGCCTCCATCGCCTGCCCGATTGCCCGCCGGGTCAACACCTCGACCATCTGCCGCCGATACTCGGCGCTCGCGCGGACGTTCCCGATCGGCCGGGACTCGTCCCTCGCGGCCTGGGCAGCCGCGTCGACGAGACGCTCGCCGATCACCTGGTCGCGCAGCAGGGCTTCGGCCCGCCTGGCGCGGATCGGCGTGGGCGCGACGGCGCCCAGCGCGATGCGGACCTCGCGGCAGACGTCGTCCTCGAGCGTCAGGGAGATCGCGACGCCGACCGTCGCCAGCTCCATGGCCTTGCGGCGCCCGTGCTTGATGTAGATCCTCCCCGTGCGCGGCGGTGGCGGCGGAATCGTGATCTCCGTGACCAGCTCATCCGGCTTGAGGACCGTCTGGCCGGGACCGGTGAAGAATTCCTCGAGCACCACGACCCGTTCACCTCCCGGTCCGTAGATTCGCGCGCTCGCCCCGTCCGCGATCAGCGGCGGCAGCGTATCGGCCGAGGGCGAGGCGCGGCAGATGTTGCCGACGACCGTGGCGCGGTTTCGCACCTGGATCGAGCCCAGGTCCCGGACCGCCTGAGCGAGGCCCGGATACTTTTCCTGCACCACGGGCGAGATCTCGATCGCGCGGGAGGTCACCAGCGCGCCGAACTTCAGACCGCGCCTGGCGTCGTAGCTGAGCGCCTCCATCCCCGGGATCTGCTTGATGTTGATGACGTACTCGGGCCGGCGCAGGTGCTCCTTGATCTCCACCAGCAGGTCGGTACCGCCGGCGAGCAGACTCGCCTTGCCGTTGCAGCGTCCGAGCAGCGCGACCGCTTCGGCGAGGGTCGCGGGCTCGAAGTACTCGAAGCGGTTCATCGCGTCGCGGCGTGACTGAGGATGACGTCGAGCACCCGATCTTCGCCGCGGCCATCGGGCGGTCTGGAGCGCGGCATGACGCGGTCGAGGGTAGGGGCGCCGCGCCGGGCTGTCAACATTCGCGGGACGTTTGGTCAACATTCCGCGAACCTCGAGCGCAGGTTCGTTAGAATCGCGGCGCCAAGCTTCCGGGAGTGCCATCGATGCCCTGTCACCGTCTCACCGCGCGCCTCGCCGCCGCCGCAGTGATCTCCTGCGGCGTGCTCGCTCCCGTCGCCGGCGCGGCCGCCGCGCAGCCGCTCACGAAGCTCGTGTTCGGCACCAACTGGTATGCACAGGCCGAGCACGGGGGCTTCTACCAGGCGGTTGCGGAGGACCTCTACCGCAAGCACGGCCTGGACGTGCAGATCCGGATGGGCGGGCCGCAGGTGAACGGGCTGCAGCTCCTGCTCGCCGGACAGTTCGATCTGTTCATGGGCTACGACCTGCAGACCCTCCTCGCGGTCGAGCAGGACCTGCCCGTGGTCACGGTGGCTGCGGCCTTCCAGAAGGATCCGGCGGTCATCATCGCCCACCCGGGCGTCGCGAAGCTCGAGGAGCTCAAGGGGCGCCCGATCGCGATCAGCGCGGCGAGCGACACGACGTTCTGGCCCTGGCTGCGCAGCCGCTACGGCTTCGACGATGCGCAGAAGCGGCCGTACGCCTTCAGCGTGCAGCCGTTCCTCGTCGACAAGCGGCTCGCGCAGCAGGGCTACGTGACCTCCGAGCCGTACTCGATCGAGAAGGGCGGCGTGAAGCCGGCGGTGTTCCTGCTCGCCGACCTCGGCTACCCCCCGTACGCCCAGACCGTGGTCGTGACGCGCGACACGCTCGCGAAGCGACGGGACGCGGTGAAGCGCTTCGTCCAGGCGAGCGCCGAAGGCTGGAAGAGCTATCTCGCGAACCCCGCGCCCGGGAACGCCCTGATCAAGCGCGACAACCCGCAGATGGAGGACGACCTCATCGCGTTCGGCTTGCGCAAGATGAAGGAGTACCGGATCGTCACCGGCGGCGACGCCGCGAAGCTCGGCATCATGACGATGACCGACGCGCGCTGGAAGCGGACGTCCGATTTCGTGGCGGAGGCGAAGACGGTGAAGCCGGGCCTCGACTACCGGCGGGCGTACACGCTCGAGCTCGTGCGCGAGGTCAAGGTCCTCCCGTAGGTAGTGCGGATCTAGCCGGCCCGGAAGACATAGTCCGCGCCGGCGTCGGCCGCGCCCATGCTGGCGCGAAAGAGGCGCTCGTCCGATTCCCGGAGCCGGCGCGAGACCTCGCGCCCCATGTTCATCTCGATCATCGCGAACTGCCTTGGGTCCATCTCGTAGAGCTCGTGCAGTCGGGCCGCCGACAGCTCGATCGCGACGCAGTCCTCGACCGCGAGCACGGAGGCGCTCCGCGGGAAGAAGTCCATCAGCGCCATCTCCCCGAAGCAGTCGCCGCGCTCGAGGATCCGGAGCAGGCAGTCGCCCTCCTGCCAGCGCTTCAGCACCGCGACCTTGCCGTCCTCGAGGACGAACATGGACTCGCCGCGCTCGTCCTGCCGGAAGAAGAACTCGCCCTTGGGGACGCGGACGACCGGCGACCGCGCGAGGAGGAACTCGAGGATCGCGTCCTCGATTCCCCCGAAGATGGCCATCCCTTGCAGCAGACGGATCCGCGCTTCGGTCATTGGCGCCGTCTCCAGCGGGCCGGGCGCGCCGACGTCGCGCTAGTGCAGCCGCCGGCGCCCCTTGTCGGTGGTCGGCGCCTGGACCGTCACCGAGCCCTGGCGCACGACGCCGCCGGCGCTCGGCGCGGTCCGCGCGAAGAGCTGGTTGAGGAGCGCGACGACCTCGCCGATCTCCGACTCGCCGAACTGGCGCCCGAGGAGGTTCGAGACGTCCTCGATCATCGCCTGCCGCTGCGCCTCGTGGATCGCCTCCAGCGTCGGGCCGACGAACACGACGCCGAGCTCGTCCTGGCCGTCGTCGTGGTAGTAGCTGACCTCGATCTCGGCGGCCCGCTCGGTGTACGGGTTCAGGTTCGCGAGCGCCGCCTCGATGTGCTCGCGAAAGGTGCGGCCGACGTCGCCCGTCCAGCAGATCTCGAGCAGCCGCTCCCGCGAGTCGAACGCGACGCCCGGCTCGTCCTCGTAGACCGAGCGCGCGTCGGCGAGCGAGTCCTCGTCGATGTATTCGAGCCACGGCCGCAGCGCGGCCTCGAGCTGCGCCGAGGTGACGCCGGCGCGCAGCGGGATGTTGCCGTGGACGTGGACTTCGATGCGCATCGCAATCTCCGGGGCGGGCGGGAGCCCGAGGGCCGGCTATTTTCCTCCTGTTCGGCCGCCGGCGTCAGACCCGCGGCAGCGTGACCGTCGCGGCCCGATCGCGATGCTCGCGGAGGAACGCGAGCACCGCAGCGTTGAAACGCTCGGGCTGGTCGAGGTTCGAGACGTGCCCTGCGCCCTGGATCACCGCGAGCCGGGCCCCCGGAATGCGGCTCGCGAGGCGCTCGGCGCTGGCGGGCGGATAGACCGCGTCCTCGTCGCTCGTCACCACCAGCGTCGGCGCGGCGATGCGCTCGACCGGCGCGCCGCGATCCTCGCGCACCGACGCTTCGAGCGTCCTGAGGTAGGTGCTCTTGCGGACCTCGCCGAGGCTCGCGACGAGCCGTTCGTAGGCGCCCGGCACCGCCGACTTGCCGACGATTCCGCGTGCGAGCCCGGGCGCGAGGTCGCGCAACTCTTTTCCGGCGGCGAGCGGGCCTTGCCGTGCGCGAAGGAAGGCGTCGACCGCTTCGGGCGCGAGGTCGTCGAAGCCGGCGTGGGTGTTGCACAGCGTCAGCGTCGCGACCCGCTCCGGATGCCGGAGGCAGAGATCCCGCGCGATCCGTCCGCCGAGCGAGAGCCCGACGAGGTGCGCCCGTTCGGCGCCGAGGAAGTCGAGCACCCGTAGGCAGTCGGCGCTGAGGTCGGCGAACGCGAGCGGGCCGTCGTAGTCGTCCGAGTCGCCGTAGCCGCGCGCGTCCCACGCGCAGGTGGTGAACTCGCGCGCGAACACCGGGAGCTGATCGTCCCAATGCGTGCGATTGCCGCCGACGCCGTGCAGGAACACCACCAGCGGCCCGGTGCCGGCGATGCTCAACCCGATGCGCGGCGCGGGACCGACGAAGACTCGCGCGATTCCCGTCACTCCGCCTTTGCGCCGGAGATCTTCACCGCGCGGCCGCGCGCGTCGCGGTCGCGCACGAGGTACGCCGCGAATTCCTCGGGCGAGCTCGCGACCAGGTCGTAGCCCTTCTGCACGATCTCCTTCTCGCGGAAGGCCGGATCGTTCAGGATGGCCGCGACGTCGCGGTGGATGCGGTTCACCGCCTCGCGCGGCGTCCCCGCCGGCACGAACAGCCCGAACCAGGCGTGCGTTTCCACCTCGGGGTAGCCGAGCTCGGTGAAGGTCGGCACGTCGGGTACGAGCGGCGAGCGCTTCGGCCCGCCGATGGCGAGCGCCTTCAGCCGGCCGGCCTGGAGCTGCGGCCGGCCGGTCGCGATGCCGGAGAACGTCATCTCCACCTCGCGGCCCATGACCGCCGGGACCGCGAGCGAGATGCCCTTGTAGGGGATGTGCACGATGTCGATGCCGGCCTTCGCCTTCAGCATCTCGGCGGCGAGATGCGGCTGGCTGCCGCTGCCGTACGAAGCGTAGTTGAGCGTGCCCGGCTTCGCCTTGGCCAGGGCGACGAGCTCGGCGAGCGAGCCGGCCGGGAGCGACGGATGCACCACCAGCATCTGCTGCAGCAGGATGAGCTGCGTCACCGCCACGAAGTCGCGGTCCGCGTACGGCAGCCGCGCGAAGAGATGCGGGTTGATCGAGAACGTCGCGTCGGTCGTGAGCAGGATCGTGTGGCCATCGGCGGGCGCCTTGGCGACGAGGTCGGTTGCCGGGATCGTGCTGCCGCCCGGCCGGTTCTCCACGAGCACCGGCTGACCCCACTGCGGCGCGAGCCGGTCGGCGAGCTGGCGCGCCATCACGTCGATGCCGCCGCCGGGCGGGTACGCGACGACGATCCGCACCGCGCGCGAGGGGTAGCTCTGCGCGCCCGCGAGGCCGGCGGCGGCCAGCGCGGCGACTGTGACGAGAAGCGAACCGATGAACCGTTTCATGGCTGGTGACCCGGGGAGCGGCGCAAGTATAGAGGGTCTCCCGCCCCCTAAACAGGGTTAGGGCCGGATCGCCTTCAGGATCCGCTCGAACTCCGCGCGGTTCCCGCAGGTGTCGTCTCGCGCGACGCGCTGCATGAAGTCGAGCGAACGGCGCGCGAGCACCCACCCGAGCGCGGGCTCGCTGAAATCCTCGACCTCGCACAGCCGGAAGTGCGCGCGATGGTCGGCCGGCGCTGCGCGCAGGAACGCCTTGTAGGCGAGGATCCCGCGGGCGCTGCGCGCGTTGAGGAACGTGCGCGGCGGACTGAGCATCTCGTTCCCCAGCCGGTTCGAGGGGCGCGGCGCCGGGCCCTCGAGCCGGCCGACGTCGAGGTCGTCCGCCTGCAGGCCCGGGTCGTTGCTGATCTGGATGAGCACGGGACGGGCGGTTTTGCCCCTGCGCCCGAGCGCCCCGATGACCGCGTGGAGCAGCTCCTCCGCCGTCAGCGCGCCGAAGTTCTCGAAGTAGCCGCCGTCGACGATGTGGCCGCGATCCGCGCCGCCGGCGCGCAGCGTGCCGGCCGGGCTCACGTAGGGAAAGCGGGCGCTGTTGTGCGCGGCGGTGCTCGGCAGGACGTCGCCCGACACGAGCGCGAAGAAGTCGTACGCATCCGGGAACGCGCTGCCGTCGAACTTCAGGTTGGCGGTGATGATGCGTTTTCCGGTCTCGACGTGCGTGCCGTTCAGGAACAGCGCCGGCAGGTGGGCGCCGTTCCGGCGCCACAGGGCGGTGAAGGAGCGGCGCGTCCATGTGTCGTTCGCGAGGCCCGCCGCGCCCCACGCTCTTTCCCACGTCCGCTCGAGGGCCGCGGCGCGATCCTGCGGGAACACCGGCGCCGGGATGAAGCGCTGCATGAGATCGGGAAACAGCATCGACGCGGCGGCCGGGGCCAGGAAGTCCTGCGCGAGCACCGCCTGACCGGCGCATTCGAACGCCTTGCGCGCGGCGGCGCCGCCGGCGCACGAGTGTGTCGGCGCGGGCGCGCCGTCCGCGAGCAGGGTGATGAAGACGGCCGATCCCAGGCTGCCGCCGGACACGCCGCTGATGCCGAAGAGATACGTACGGAAGTCCGGTGCCTCGTCCTGCAACCGGCCGAGGACGGTAGCGGTCCAGTACGCGGCGCGCAACCCGCCGCCCGCGGTCGCGACGATGACGAGCGGCGGCACGTCGTTCCCCGCGGCCCGCGCTGCGCTCTCGTGCCACCGCTCGACCGCCTGCGGGAGCGCTTCGCGCGCGGCGGGAACGCTCCCCGGAATGGGCGCGGTGGTCCGAACGGCATGGTTGTCCACGAAGGCGCCGAAGACGGCCGCCCAGAGCACGAGCAGCGTCACGACCGGATAGCCTCGCGGGTCGAGCGCCCCCGCGGACGCGCCGCGCAGGTGGGACCAGTACACGAAGAGGCTCCCCACCGGCACCATCAGTGCGAAGCCGAGGAACGGCACCGCCGCGGCCCCGAACGTCCAGCCGAACGCGACCGGGTCGATGAGGACCAGAGCCGTGAAGAGGAGGGCGAGGCCGAGACTGCCCAAGAGGACGGCCTTCGAGAACGGCGGAAGGTCCCGCAGGCGGTGCACCCGCTGGCCGCGCTCGCCGATGATCCAGCGCGCCGCGTTGCCGAACATGCGGTGCAGCGCGTCGGTGAGCGCGAGCTGCCTCACGAGGAGCCAGTAGAACAGCGCGCCGACCAGGGCGAGCGCGGCGAGGTGCCACCACGCTTGCGCGAGGGCGAGCGCGATACCCGCCACGACGTAGGCGGCGACCGCGACGACCCGCGGCGTTTCCCGCAGCGCCCACGCCACGTGCGGGGCGAATGACGCGCCGTGGCGGTCGTGCGCGCGGTCGAGGCCGAACGTCACGTCGAGCAGGAGCCGCGACCAGTACCAGCTCTGGAACGCCCAGAGGAGCACGCAGGCGTGGAAGGCGAGCCCGCGCCAGAAGAAGCCGCCGTCGGGGAGGCCGACGGCGAGCTCGCGGCCCTGTGCGGTGGCGAGGAGCAGCGCGCCCCCGGCAACGACCACGAACACGCTGAAGCGGCACGGACCGAGGACCGCGCCCACGTCGCGCACCCGCTGCCAGGCGCGCGCGAGCGCGAGCCGCTTGCGGCTCCAGAACCCGCGCGCGACCCCCCCGGCAGTGGGCGGGGGCGCGCCGGAAGGGTCGGGGGCGGACATGACGCCGCGCACCTTACCACCGACGGTATCGGGACTCGCTTTGTCGTTCACCCCCCCGCGCGCATTGACGGCGATCCGCGGGCTCCTTAGCCTATGCGCCAGCCGCCGTCCCGCCGATCGAGCGCGGCGCGTTGCGCGTCCGATCGGCGCATCTGCTGCGAGCGACACCCATGCCCGCTTGCCCAAGCTGTCGACGGGAAAATCGCGCCGAGGCCGCGTTCTGCGACAGCTGCGGGGCCCCGCTTCGCGGGCCGACCGCCGATGCCGTGCGTCTCCCGAGCCGCACGGCGAGCGGCAGCGATGTGTTCGTCGGGCGTGAGCGCGAGCTCGCGGTGCTGGGCGCCGCCCTGGAGCAGACGCTGGGCGGTCAGGGGCAGATCGTGGTGCTGGCCGGCGAGCCCGGCATCGGGAAGACGCGCACGGCGCAGGTGCTGGCGCGCTACGCGGAGCAGCGCGACGTCCGAGTCTTGTGGGGCCGCTGCTATGAGGAGCCGGGTGCGCCCCCTTATTGGCCCTGGTTGCAGGTCATCCGCGCCTTTGCCGAGACCCAGGACGACGAGCACCTGCGCGCCATCCTCGGACCCGGAGCGAGCGACCTCGCGGAGATGGTTCCCGAGCTCGCGCAACGCCTGCCCGACCTTCCGCCCGCGCCGCGCTCCGCCGACGCGCCGCAGGCACGTTTTCGGCTCTTCGATGCCATCGCCGGATTCTGGAAGCGCGCCGCGGCGGACACCGCGCACCTGCTGATCCTCGACAACCTGCACTGGGCGGACGCGCCTTCGCTCCGCCTGCTCGAGTTCCTGGCGCCGGAGGTCGGCGGGAGCCGCCTGCTCGTGCTTGGCACTTATCGCGACATCGAGCTCTCGCGCCACCATCCGCTCTCCAACACGCTGGGGGAGCTCGCGCGCGATCCCCGCTTTCAGCGTGTGCGCCTCACCGGCTTGAGCCTCGGCGAGACGACCCGTTTCATGGCCGCAGCTTCCGGCCGGGCGCTCCCCGGCGACCTGCTGGCGGCGGTGCACAGCCAGACCGAGGGAAACCCGCTGTTTCTGGCCGAGATCACCCGCTTCCTGATCCAGGAGGGCGTACTCGACGCCGGCTCCTCGACGGCGCTGCCGGGCGCGACCCGCAGCGCGGCGCTGCGCCGCATTCCGGAGGGCGTCAAGGAGGTGATCGGCACTCGCCTCAACCGGCTGTCGAAGAGCTGCAATGCGGTGCTCGCGAACGCCGCCGCCATCGGACGCACCTTCAGCGTGGAGGTGCTCGCCGGGCTGCTCGACGAGGTACCCGAGGGCGAGCTCATGACGGCGCTCGAGGAGGCGCTCGCCGCGACGGTCGTCGAGCCGGTGGCCGAGGCCGGTTGCTACCAGTTCAGCCATGCATTGATCCGCGAGACACTATACGACGAGATCCCTGCGATCCGGCGCGCGCGGCTCCATCTGCGGATCGGCGCCGCCTTGGAGGAGCTCCAGGGGCGCGACCCGATGTCGAACCTCGCGGCCCTCGCTCACCACTACTGTGCCGCGCTGCCAGGGGGCGACGCCGCCAAGGCTGTGGAGTACGCGCGTCGGGCCGGCGAGCGCGCCGATACGCTGTTCGCCTACGAAGAGGCGGCGCGCTACTACCGGCTCGCCCTGCAGGCGCTGGAGCTGAACGGCTCATTGGAAGCCGCGCGCCGCTGCGCGCTCCTCATCGCGCTGGGCGAGGCGCAGACCAAGGCCGGCGAGAGCCTGCAAGCGGCGGAGATCCTCCTTCAGGCCGCCGAGAGCGCCAAGGCGCTCGGCGTCGCGCCCGACTTCGCCCGCGCTGCGGTCGGCTTCGAGGAGGCGACCTGGCGCCCGGGCATGCCCGGCGACGCGGCCGTCCGGCTGTTGCGGGACGCGCTCGCCGGGGTTGGCGAGCAGGACAGCGTCCTCAGGGCGCAGGTGCTGAGCTCGTTGACCCGCGCGCTGATCTTCAGCGGCGCCCTCGACGAGGCGATGCGCGTCCACGAGCAGGCGGTGGCGATGGCCCGCCGTCTCGGCGATCCGGCCACGCTCGCCGCCGCGCTGCGCGCCGTGGTCTCCGCGCGGTGGCTGCCGGCGCAGTTCGCGGCCAGGTTCGCCACCACCCTCGAGGCGACCCGGCTCGCCGAGCAGGTCGGGGACCGGGAGCGGTTCCTCGAGGCGCAGAGCTGGCGCCTCTTCGACCTCATGGAGGTCGGCGACATGAGGGCGAGGGCGACGGAGTTCGAAACCTACATGCGGCAGGTCGACGAGCTTCGGCAGCCGTTCTACCGGTACATCGGCGTCTCCTCGCGCGCCATGGTGGCGTTGTTCGAGGGCCGGTTCGAGGAGTGCGAGCGTTTCGCGCAGCAGGCGCTGGACGTCGGGAGCCGCATGCCGGGCCTGGACGCCGCGGGGATCTTCGGCATGCAGATGTTCAGCCTGCGCCGCGAGCAGGGCCGCCTCAAGGAGGTGGCACCGCTCATCACCCATTTCGTCCAGACCACGCCCGAGGCCGCGACCTGGCGGCCGGGGTTGGCGCTCATCTACAGCGAACTCGGCTTCGAAGACCAGGCGCGGACCGAGTTCGAGGTGCTCGCGGCCGACGATTTCGCCGCCGTCCCGCAGGACGGTCTCTGGATCACGTGCATCGCCTATCTCGCTGAGGTGTGCGTTTTCCTGGGGGATGCCGACCGCGCGGCCGCGTTGTACTCGGCGCTCGCGCCTTGCGACGGCCGGAACATCGTCGCGCCTCCCAACGTCGCCTGCTTCGGCGCGGCAGCGCGCTATCTCGGCATGCTCGCGGCGACGATGAAGCGATGGCCGGACGCCGAGCGGCATTTCGAGGATGCGCTGGAAATGAACGCCCGGCAGGGCGCGCGCCCGTGGCTCGCGCACACGCAGTATCGGTACGCGGCGATGCTGCTCGACCGGAAGCGCTCCGAAGACCGCGAGCGCGCCGCGTCGTTGCTCGACGAGGCGCTGGCGACCAGCGGTGCTTTGGGGATGCAGACGCTCGCGGAGCGCGCCGCAGCGTTGCGCGAGGCGATCAGGCCCTCGTCGGGGAAGCCGAACTATCCGGCGGGGTTGAGCCGGCGCGAGGTGGAAGTCCTGCGCCTCGTCGTCGCCGGCAAGGGCAACCGCGAGATCGCCGAGCGCCTCTTCGTCAGCCACAACACCGTCGCCAACCACGTGCGCAGCATCCTCACGAAGACCAACACCGCCAACCGCACGGAGGCGGCGGCCTTCGCCGTCCAGCACGAGTTGCTGGGCAAATAGCTGGCGGCGACGGCCGGGCTACGCGAAAGCCCCTGGCCGCAGGTAGGCCTGGCTGACCTCGATGATCACATCGGCGGGAACGTTGGCCCGCCGCGCCGCCTCGCGCACGAGCTCGGCGCTCGGCGCCTCGTAGAGGCAGTAGGTCTTCTTCTTGTCCGCGCTCAGGAATGAGAACAGCCAGTTGACACCCACGTCCGCGTTGATCAGCTTGATCGCTGCCGCGCCCTCGCTGGTGAGCTCCAGCTGCTCGGCGAAGTTGCGCTCGATGATGAACAGCGGCATTGGCCCTCCTTCCGTTGGCGCCCTCTCGAGGGGAACCCTTGAATCCGCACTATTTGGCTCCGAACCCGGGCGCGCGTCAACCGTCGATAGTCAGTTCTGACTATCCGACCGGCCCACGGCGGTCGCGGAAAAATGATCAGCCGTATGGATGCCGTGCCGGATAGTTGCGTCTAGATTGCCGACCTTGGAGATCCCCCTCGAACGGGGCCGGGCGCAGAAACGGAGGGCGAGACATGAAACCGAAACTCAAAGTCGTCACAGTTGTCGTCGCCGCGCTGTCCCTGGGTGCTGGCGCGACATTGCCCGCCGCCGCCCAAGACGCGAGCGGCACGCCGGCCAAGCTCGGCAAGGTGCATTTCAAGGTCGAGTGCAATGCCGCGGCCCAGAAGGAGTTCGACGTAGCCATGGCCTACTACCACTCGTTCGCGTGGGCGCTCTACAAGGCCCCGCTCGAGCGCGTGTTACAGGCCGACCCGAGCTGCGGCATGGCGCACTGGCTGGGGGCTCTGGCGGTGCTCGACAACCCGTTCACCTGGCCGGTCCCGCTTTCCGCCAAGGTGCTCGGCGAGGGCCAGGGGGCGCTGGAGGCCGCGCGGAAGGCCGGCTTGAAGACGCAGCGGGAGCGCGACTACGTCGAGGCGCTCGCGGTCTTCTACAAGGACCATGACAAGATCAACCACCGCACCCGGGTGAACGCCCTGGAGGGGGCGATGGCGCAGGTCGCGGGCCGCTATCCGGAGGACACGGAGGCGGCAATCCTCTACGCGCTGATCCTGTCGGTGAACTTCGATCCCAACGACAAGAAGTACACCAACCAGCTCCGGGCGGCGCGGATCCTCGAGCCGCTCTTCGTCGCGCAGCCCGAGCATCCGGGGGCCACGCATTACCTCATCCACAGCTATGACTATCCGCCGATCGCGACCCACGGGCTGGAGGCCGCCAAGCGCTACTCCAAGATCGCGCCCGATGCGCCGCATGCGCAGCACATGCCCTCGCACATCTTCACCCGCGTAGGCTACTGGCGCGAGTCGATCGAATCCAATCGCACCTCCGCCAAGGTGGACGCCGACCGCACGCCCAACAGCCCGCACGCCTACGACTATATGGTCTATGCGCAATTGCAGCTCGGTCAGGATCGGGCGGCCCGGCAAGTGATCGAGCACGCACGGGCGGTCCCGAAGAAGGTCGACGCTTTCGCCGCCGCCTACGCGTATGCCGCGATGCCGGCGCGTTATGCAATCGAGCGTGGCGCATGGAAGGAGGCGGCGAACCTTCCGCTCGACCCGGCCGCCGACGCCTATCCGTGGAAGAAGTACCCGCAGGCCGAGGCCATGAACGCCTTCGCGCGTGGCATCGGCGCGGCGATGACCCAGGATCCGGTTGCGGCGCACGCCGAAGCGAAGCGCCTGGAGGCGCTGCGCGATGCGGCGGTGGCGCTGAAGATCGGCTACTGGGTCGAGCAGATCGCGATCCAGGCCGAGGTGGTGCAGGGACTTGCCGCCTGCGCCGCCGGCAAGCACCCCGAGGGCATCGAGATCCTCAGGAAAGCCGCCGCGCGCGAGGACGCGACCGAGAAGCACGCGGTGACGCCCGGGCTGCTCCTGCCGGCGCGCGAGGTGCTGGCGGAGACGATCCTGCAGTGGGGCAAGCCGGCGGACGCGCTACGCGAGTACGAGGCCGTGCTGGCGAAGGAGCCCAACCGCTACCGTGCGTTTGCCGGTGCGGCGCAGGCTGCCGCGCGGGCGGGGGACGCGAAGAAGACCGCGTACTACTCAGCCCGCGTGGTCGAGCTCACCGACAAGGCCGACAGCCCGCGCCCTGAAGTCGCCCAGGCCAAGCGCATCCTCGGCATGAGCAATTGACTGCGCGTGACGAGGACACAACGATGAGCCGAAGGCGGACATGGCTTTACGCCCTGGCGTGGACGGGCCTCGTCCTGATCGCGCCGGCCGCGGGCGCCGTGGAGAACGACCCGCTGCCGGTGCCCAAGGGTACGCCGCGCGAGCACGCCGTCGCCGCCTACAACGACGGCGTGAAGCTGATGCTCGACAAACAGTTTGCGGCCGCGCAGCAGAAGTTCGAGGAGGCGCTGCGGCTCCACAACACGCTCGCCGAGGCGCACAACAACCTCGCGTTCAGCTTGCGCATGCAGGGCGCGCACAACTTCGATCGGGCGCTGAAGCACTACAACCGCGCCCTCGAGCTCAAGCCCACCCTCGCGCAGGCCTACATGTATCGCGGCGTGCTATTCACGCAGATGGGCGATCTCGCTCGCGCCCGGGCCGACTACGCGAAGCTGCTTGCGCTCGACGACAAGGATCTGGCCGCCAAGCTCGAAGCGGCCATCGCTGGCAACAGCGGGCGCGACGGGTACGAGGGGCTGGCACCGCAGTACGAGTGAGCCTGAGGCCACTTAATCATCCCCAATCAACACAACAGGAGGGAGCGATGTTGACCGAACAAGCGATCCAGTCCTTCCGGGCGAGCCTCCGCGGCAAGCTCGTCCAGCCCGGCGACGCCGACTACGACGCCGTCCGCGCACTCTACAACGGCATGATCGACAAGCGGCCGCGGCTCATCGCGCGCTGCGTCGACGTCGCCGACGTCATCAGTGCGGTGAACTTCGGCCGCGACCAGGGTCTCCTCGTCGCGATCCGGGGCGGCGGCCACAACGGCCCCGGGCTGGGGAGCTGCAACGATGGCCTGGTGATCGACCTTTCGATGATGAAGGGCGTGCGCGTGGATCCGGCGAGCCGGACGGTCCGGGTCGACGCCGGATGCACGTCGGGCGACGTGGACCACGCCACCCACCCGTTCGGGCTGGCCGTGCCCTTCGGCATCGTCTCGACCACCGGCGTCGCGGGGCTCACCCTCGGCGGCGGGACCGGATATCTCACGCGCAAGTACGGCCTCACGATCGACAACCTGCTCGAAGCGGACGTCGTCCTGGCCGACGGCAAGTTCGTGACCGCCAGCAAGAGCCAGCACCCCGATCTCTTCTGGGCGCTGCGCGGGGGCGGCGGCAACTTCGGCGTCGTGACGAGCTTCCTGTTCCAGGCCCATCCGGTCAGCACCGTCTACGCGGGCCCGATCTTTTGGGAGGCCAAGCACGCCAAGGCGGTGATGCGCGCGTATCGCGATTTCCTGCCGACCGCGCCCGAGGAGCTGGGCGCCTTCGTCGGCCTCAAGACGGTGCCGCCGATGGACCCGTTCCCGAAGGACTACTGGGGCAAGCGCGCGTGCGCCGTCATCTCCGCCTACAACGGTCCCGCGGCGGACGGCGAGAGGGCGATCGCGCCGCTGCTCAAGGCCGTGCCGCCACCCGCCTTCAACTGGATGGGCGCGATGCCGTTCCCCGCAATCCAGGGGCTGTTCGACCCGTTCTTTCCCAAGGGCCTGCAGTGGTACTGGAAGGGGGACTTCGTGAAGTCCCTGCCCGACGAGGCAATCGACACGCACATCGCCCAGGCGGCCGAAGCGCCGACCGCCTTGTCGCTCATGCATCTCTACCCCATCGACGGCGCCGTGCGCCGCGCTCCGAAGGACGCGACGGCGTGGAACACGCGCGACGCGACCTGGTCGATGGTCATCGCCGGGATCGACTCCGACCCGAAGGGTGCCGAGGCCTTGAAGAAGTGGGGGCGCGCGTACTGGAAGGCCGTCCACGGGTTCAACCTCGAGGGGGG
>DATEDA010000003.1:0-24959 GCA_035286595.1 Burkholderiales bacterium
CCGCCAGTCGCCACCGTCGGCCCGCACGCCGAGCATTCGAATCCTGCCGTCCTCGATGCGCACCAGCCGGTCGGCCTTCGACATCACCTTCTTGTCGTGCGTGGAGAAGATGAAAGTCGTGTTGAAGGCGCGGTTGATGTCCTTCATCAGCGTGAGGATGCCCTCGCCCGTCTTGTGATCGAGGTTCGCGGTAGGCTCGTCCGCGAGCACGATCTTCGGCTTGGTCGCGAGCGCGCGCGCGATCGCCACGCGCTGCCGTTGCCCGCCGCTCAGCTGGTTCGGCCGATGGTGCGCGTACCTCGAAAGCTGCACCACCTTGAGGAACGAGGCGACGCGCTCGCGGCGCTCCTCTTTGCCGAGCTCCGGGAGCTGGAGCAGCGGGTATTCGACGTTCTCCGCCGCCGACAGCACGGGAAGCAGGTTGAACGTCTGGAACACGAAACCGATGGTGCGCGCCCGCAGATCCGCGAGCTGGTCGGGGGTCTTGCCGCTCACGTCCTGGCCGTCGATCAGGATCCGGCCGCTGGTCGGCGTGTCGATGCAGCCGATCAGGTTGAGGAGCGTCGACTTGCCGCTGCCCGAGGGGCCAGCGATGGCGAGGAACACGCCCGGCTCGATGCTCAGGCTCACGTCCGTGAGCGCGTCGACCTTCTGCTCGCCGAGAAGATATTCCTTCGATACGCGCTCCACCCGCACGAGACTCATCGCGGCGCTGCCCTCCCGGTGTCGCGCTGACTATACTTGAGGCCACTCTCGAGTGGCCCTGATCACCATGGCCCACGTGCTCGCTCGTCTCCCGGAGAAACCCATGCGAATGCGCCTTGCGCTCGGCGTGCTGGCCGGTGTGACATTTGTTCTAAGTTGTTATGCGCAACAGTCTGTTTCTAAAGATGATTCTAACGCACGCGAGATCGTTGTCAAGGCCGATCAGATCCGTTTTCCGCCGGACGGCTTCCAGGTCGACATCGGGATCACGAATTCGAACGGTGGTCAGGTTGTCGACACTCGCCAGTACCGTGTGCTCTCCAAGGGGAACGAGAACACGATCGTGATGGTCACCGAGCCGGCGGTCGATCGCGGCCAGATCATGCTGATGAAGGGGCGCGATCTCTGGATATTCCTGCCGAACGTCTCGCAGCCCGTGCGGCTCTCGCTCGCGCAGCGTTTGACCGGCCAGGTGGCGAACGGCGACCTCGCGCGCGCAAACTTCGCCGGCGACTACACGCCGAAGCTCGTGCGCACCGAGAAGATCGACGGCGAGGAGCACTATGTGCTCGAGCTCACGGCGGTGGACCGCACCGTGGCCTACCACCGCGTGATGTACTGGGTGAAGCAGAAGAACCACTACCCGCACAAGGCCGAGTTCTATTCGCTCTCGAACCGCTTGCTGAAGAGCGCCCGCTATGAGGATTTCCAGCAGCTCGCCGGGCGGGTGCGGCCCACGCGGATGGTGCTGCAGGACGCGCTGCGCAAGGGCGAGGAGTCGGTGCTGCTCTATTCGGGCATGGTGTTGCGGGATCTGCCCGACAAGATCTTCACCAGGGATTACTTGAAGCGGCTCTGAGGCGCGCCGGGCGGGGGACCTTGAGAATCCCGCATCTCGTGCGGGAAATTCAAGGTATTATCCAAGCCGTGCGCAGCATCGACCGTGGAAACACCCGGGCCCGGGTCGCCGCGGCGCTGCGCCGCAGCCGTGCCGTGGTGCTGGTCGGCCCGCGCCAGGTCGGCAAGACGACGCTCGCGCGCAGCTTCGTTCCAGCCGGCACTGCCAACTACTTCGATCTCGAGGATCCGCGCGTCGAGGCGCAGCTCGAGGCGCCGATGACGGCGCTCGAGTCCCTGCGGGGGCTGGTGGTCATCGACGAGATTCAGCGGGCACCGGAGCTCTTCAAGGTGCTCCGCGTTCTCATCGATCGCGATCGAGCGCCAGCGAAGTTCCTGCTTCTGGGCAGCGCTTCGCCGGGCCTCCTCAGGCAGACGAGCGAGTCGCTCGCTGGCCGGGTGGAGGTGATCGAGATCGGTGGGTTCACCCTCGACGAGACGGGAATCAAGTCGATCCCGGGGCTCTGGCTTCGCGGCGGATATCCGCTTTCGTTCGTCGCCGGCTCGAATGACGAGAGCCGGGAGTGGCGCCGGCAGTTCGTGAGCAGATTCCTCGAACGGGACCTCCCGCAACTTGGACTGAACGTCCCGGCGCCCGCCATGCGGCGCTTCTGGTTGATGCTTGCGCATCTGAACGGCCAGGTGTGGAACGCGGCGGATCCCGCCCGCTCGCTGGGAGCGAACGAGAGCACCGTGCGAAGATATCTGGACTGGCTCACGCAAACGTTCATGGTCCGGCAGCTGCAGCCGTGGCTCGAGAACATCGGGAAGCGCCAGGTCAAGTCGCCGAAAGTCTACTTCCGCGACACGGGTCTCCTCCACGAGCTGCTCGGGATCGTCGATGAGGCGGCGCTTCTTGCGCATCCGAGATCAGGCGCTTCGTGGGAGGCCTTCGCGCTCGAGCAAGTGCTGCGGATTGCGGCGCCTGACGGGGCTTACTTCTGGGCCACGCACGCGGGGGCGGAACTGGATCTCCTGATGCTCAAGGACGGTCGGCGCGTCGGCGTCGAGTTCAAGCGAGCGGACGCGCCACAGTTGACCGCGTCGATGCACATCGCCCTGCGCGACCTGGGACTCGAGGCGCTATACGTGGTCTATCCGGGTCCGCGTCGCTACGCGCTTGGCGAGCGCATCGAGGTCGTCCCGCTGACCGCGCTCGTCCCTGAGTCCCCGGCGTCCCTCGCCCCTCGGCCATCGAAGCCGCGACTCAGCCGACGGCTGTTGTATTGACATTGTGTATACAGCATAGTAGGCTGCCGAGCACCTTCATCAGGAGCTTTTGGACATGGCCTCGGCGAATTCCGCTCTCACCAGGGACACGGCGATCAACCTCCGGGCGCGGGCGGCGGATCGCGACCTGATCGACCGCGCCGCACACGCCCAGGGCAAGACGCGTTCGGAATTCATGCTCGAGGCGGCCCGGGAGCGGGCGCAGCAGGTGCTCGTGGATCAGACCTTCTTCCAGCTCGACCCCAAGCGGTTCAAGCGCTTCGCTCGGCTCCTGGACGCGCCCGTCGCGCGCGCGAAGGAGCTTGTCGACCTCCTGCAGCGGAAGGCGCCTTGGGAGAGGTGAGCGAGGGTGCGGGTAGCGTCTCTGCTCCCGAGCCGATCGCAGAGCATCACGATCTCGAGGCGTTCGAGTCGGGAGAACCCGATCTCGACAGTTGGCTTCGCAAGCGAGCTCTCGCGAACGAACGCGAGCGCGCTTCCCGTACGTTCGTCGTCTGCTCCGGCAAGGTTGTGGTCGCCTACTACTGTCTCGCCGCGGGCAGCGTTGGCCATGCGGACGCGCCCGGCAGCGTCCGGCGCAAGATGCCGCAGCCGATCCCGGTCATCGTCCTCGGGCGACTCGCCGTCGATCAAAAGTGGAAAGGAAAGGGGATCGGCGCCGGTCTTCTGAAGGATGCAGTCCTCCGCTCGATTCGGATCTCCCGAGAGCTCGGGGCCCGCGCCCTGCTCGTCCACGCGATCTCCGAGAGCGCTCGCAAGTTCTACCTGAGATTCGGGTTCGCTGAATCCCCGGTCGATCCGATGACGTTGATGCTCAACCTGAGCAAGATCGCCTCGCCGGAGGCGAAGTCCGGCGGTTAGTGCTCGCTGGACGAGCGGCAGGCGGACATTGAAATCCCGATCTCTCGCGGGAAATCCGAGGTCGACCGGCGCCATCGGACGATGGTGAGTCCTTGGCAGTGCCCGAGAACGGGCGGTGCGCGCCTATAGCGGCTGTTAGTGGTCGCCATTTTTCAGGCGTCGGAGGACGCGGCGCGCTTTTCGCGCGCGTCCGAGATCCTCACGAAGATCCACATGCCGACAATGAACCCTGTGATCCCAATGGCGACGCTGCAAAGCAACCAGATCTGCTCGGGCATCACAGCTCCTCGATCCGGTGAGTGATGTCGTGCGAGATTGTCACTCCGACAACATCCAGGCCTGGATCCCGGCGTTCGCCGGGATGACGAGCAACTCAAACCGACTTCTGCTCGGCGTCGAGCGCCTTCAGCCGCTGCAGGATGCCCTCCTCTTCCTGCGGCGAGAAGCCGTAGGGAAAGAGCGAGCGCTCGTTGGGGAACTCCCGGTGCTTCCCCCCGAAGCGGTTGAGGCCCAGGGCGATCGCCTCGAACGACGCGCAGAGCAGGATGGCGGGCGCGTTGACTTTCCGGTTCGTCCGCTCGGGTCCGATCGGCTCGAAGCCCAGCGCGCGGCGGTAGAACGGCACGTGGCGGGGATTGACCTCGATCACCATGAACGTGCAGCCGTGAATCGCGCCGGCATAGAGGTACGCGGTGTGGAACAGGCCGGCCAGCACCGACTTGCTGACCGCGGTGACGTCGACCGCGAGGCGGGTGAACTCGCAGAGCTTGCAGCCGCTCTCCCGGAGGACGTCGGTCTCGTCCTTGTACAGGTCGTCCGCACCGAGCCCCTCCTCCGAGTCGAGGCGGATGCCGACAGTACCGACCAGCTTCCCTTCGTCGTAGGCGACGAAGGTGAAGAGATGGGGTTCCTGCTTCGAAGCGGGCGTATCGTATCCGCGATACGAGTAGCGGCGCTCTACGAGGGTGCCCGCGGCGCGCTGGAAGCCTTCGCGTTTCGCCACGCGGATCTTGAACGCGCCCGGGATCTGGCCTGGATCGTCGAACTCGGTCGGTTCTCCGCTTGCGGCGGTGAGCGTCAGGCTGCGGAAGCGGAGCGGCTTGTCGTCGAAAACAGTGAGGCCGCTTTTCCCTTGCACATCGGCGAACAGCGCGGGCAGTGACTCGTTGCTCGGCGGGTTGGACGCAGGACGACTTGGCGGTCCGTCCGTCTTGCGCCCACGGAGCCGCTCGACCATCTTGCGGACGGAGTCTTTCACGGGCGTCTCAGCGAGGGGAACGACACGGCTGACGTGCAGCGACTCGTCGAAAGAGTCTACTCCCCTCGGAGCGACGAAACAGCAACGCTGTCGGTCTATGACGACAGAGTCGAGGAATTTGACACCCTCCGTCAACGGCTCGACAGGGCTCAGAGCCGGAAAATGCGCTCGGCGTTTCTCCCGCGCACTTTCTCGCGCACGTCGCCGCCCGCCAGGCGGTCCACGCGGGCCAGGCACCCGGCCATGTCGCCGATGGTGTGCGGGTAGTCCGATCCATAGAGGACGTTCTCCGTGCCGCACACGCGGATGCACATCTCGAGCGCGTCCTGCGTGAACACGACCGAGTCGGCGTAGACGCGGCGCATGTAGTTCGACGGCCGCTCGGCGGTCCTGGCGCGCGTCGCGGGGAGGTTGTCCCAGCAGATGTCCAACCGGCCGATGAGATAAGGCAGCGCGCCTCCGCCGTGCGCGGCGATGAGCTTCAGGTTCGGGAACCGGTCGAGAAAGCCGTCGAGGATGCAGCGCGCGATCGCGAGCGAGGTGTCGAACGTGAAGCCGATCGGCGCGGTGAGCTGGAACTCGCTCATGCCCATCTCGCCGACGCCCGGCGGCGCGGTCGGATGCACGAGCACCGGAAGCGCCTGGTCGTCGATCGCCTTCCACACCGGCGCGAACGATTCGTCGGTGAGCGGCTTGCCGTCGATGTTGGCGAGGACCATCACGCCGGCGGCACCCCGCCCGCGCGCGCGCTTCAGCTCCTCCACCGCGAGCCCGGCGTGTTGCCACGGCAGCGACGCGAACCAGCGGATGCGCTCCGGATGAGCCGTCTGCGCGGCGGCGAACTCGTCGTTCATCTGCCGCGCCGCCTTGAGGCTCACCTCCGGCCCGCCCCAGAAGACGTTCGGGCAGGTGAGCGAGACGACTGCGACGTCGACGCGCGCTTTGCTCATGTTCTTCACCCGCAGATCCCAGTCGAACATCGGCGGCACGGGGGTCATGAACGGCGCGCCGTCGAGGTGAATGGCGCGCAGGCCGCCGCGCACCTCCCGCAGCGCGTAGCGCGGCGCGCCGTGGGCTTCGAGCTGCTTCAGCCACTCGTGGCTGAGCATGTGGGTGTGGACGTCGACGACCGGAGCCATGGTTTCCTTTCACAACCCCCTGGGCTTCGGCTTTGCGGCCTGGACTGGACCGGCTTCTCCGCCCTAGGTCTGCACGGGAGGGAGCCGGGTGACGCGCACTCGCCCGGGTTGGATCGTCACGAAACAGCCGAGGAGCTCCTCGCCCCGCTCGGCGGCGAGATCGACGATCTCGGCAGACAGATGGCTTCGGGCTTGAGCCGGGAACCGGATGAATATCACGCCGGCCGTGGACTTCGCCGAGGCGAACACGAGCTGGCCGAAATCCTTATCCTCGGTGAGCACCACGCGCCGCCCCTGCGATGCGAGCTCGACGACCTTGTCGTCGGTGGCGCCGCGTGCCGACTCGCTCACTGCAATCACATCATGCCCTGCCCCCCGAAGCGCGAGCGCGACCGCATGGTCGCGGCTCTCGTCGGCGAGGAACTGCATCAGCCGGGATGCTTCGCCTCGAGGTTCTCCTCGTGTGCGAGCGCCTCCGCCGCGTAGGTCATCGCCGCCTGAATGTCCTCGCGCGTGAGCTGCGGGTAGGCCTTCAGCAGATCAGCCTCGCTGGCGCCCTCTCCGAGCTTGCGCAGGATCAGCTCCACGGTGATGCGCGTGCCGCGGATCACCGGCTTTCCGAGCATGATGCGAGGGTTGATCTCAATCCGGCGAAGCGCTGCCATAGCCGACCTCCACACTGTCCTCACGAGACATGAGGCAGCACGATTCTATCCGGGTTTGTCGATAGCCCCCGAGGCGCAAGTCGTCAGTTCGCCTTCGCGCCGGAAGCCTTCACGACCCGCTCCCACTTCGGGATCTCCGCGGCAATGAACGCCGCGAAGCCCTCGGGCGTCGTCGTCGACGGCTCGGCGCCGACGGCGAGCGCGCGGCCGCGCACCTCGGGCGACGCCATGATGCGAACGATCTCCGCATTCAGCCTCGCGACCACGTCCCGTGGCGTCCCGGCCGGCGCGATCACGCCGAACCAGCCGACCGCGTCGTAGCCCGGCACGCCGGACTCGGCGATGGTCGGGATGTCGGGCGCCGTGACCGTCCGCTTGCCGCTCGCGACGGCGAGGCCCTTGATGCGCCCGGCGCGGATCTGCGGCAGCGCCGAGGCGAGGTCGACGAACGCGACCGGCACCTGGCCCGAGACGAGATCGGTCGTCGCGGGGCCGCTCCCCTTGTAGGGGATGTGCGCCATGTCGACGCGGGTCATCAGCTTGAAGAGCTCGCCCGAGAGATGCATCGCCGTACCGTTGCCCGCGGAAGCGAACGAGAGGACGCCCGGCTTCGCCTTCGCCACCGCGATCAGCTCGCCGACCGACGCGGCCGGCGTCGAGCCCGCCGCGGCGAGCACGATCGGAATGTCGGCGAGCTTGGAGACCGGCGCGAGATCCCTGAGCGGATCGTACGGAAGCTTGCCCATGAGGCTCTGGTTGATCGTGAGCGCGCCCGCGGCGCCGATGCCGATGGTGTAGCCGTCGGGCGCGCTCTTCGCGACGAGATCGACGCCGATGTTGCCGCCGGCGCCCGGCCGGTTCTCGACGAGCACCGGCTGGCCGAGGCTCTTCGCGAGCTCCTGCGCGAGCAGCCGCCCGATCGTGTCGGCGCTGCCGCCGGGCGGGAACGGCGCGATGAAGCGAATGGGCTTCGCGGGATAGGACTGCGCCGCCGCGCCCGGGACCACGGCGAGAAAGCCGCACACGACGGCGATGGCGATCCTGAGCATGGGAGCCTCTCGGCGGGCGACAGGCGCTGGTGCAATGCGGTATCTTAGCGGCCTCCTGCCCGCGTCGCCGCCCCCCCTTGGTCCGTACGCTCTCCGTTTTCGCCTTCTCGCTGGCGCTGTGCGCCACCGCGCCCGCGCAGCAGCTTCCCGGCGTGATCTCCGGCGCCGGGCAGAAGAGCGCCCCCGACGCGGCCACGCCGGCGACCGAGGCCGAACTCAAAGCGAAGCTCGCCGGCGCGCAGGCCGAGCTCGAGCGCTTCACGGCGGACAGCGCCTCGAAAGCGCCGCCCGGCGCGCCGGAGCAGGAGGTCATCGAGTACCGGACCTTGCTCGGGATCCTCGCCGGCGCCTACGCGCGCCAGCTCGACGCGCGCGACGAGCTCGCGCTCACGCAGCGCAGCCGCGCGGCGCTGGCAGCCAAGGCGAAGAGCTGGACCGGGCTCGGGCCGGGGCCGCATCCGCTCTCGCTCGTCGACAGCCTGCGCGAGGGCGTGCAGGCCGCGGCGGAGCGGGTGAAGGCCGCCGAGGCAAAGCTCGCGCTCCACGACGAGCAGATCGCCAGCTGGCGCCCGCGGCTGAAGGATCTTGAAGCGCAGGCCCGGCTCGCCGAGGAGCGCGCGAGCGGACCGCAGGACGGCGCCGATGCCGCGCTCCGTGGGTGGGCACGGGACCTCGCGCAGCTGCGCGTGCGCTCGCTCGCCGCCGGGTTCGCCACGCTGGACATGCGCACCGAGATCGCGCGCGAGCAGCTCGCCGAGCGGCGCGAGGCGCTGGCGTTCGCCGAGCGGCAGAGCGACGCGGCGTCGAAGTCGGTCGCGTTCACCCGCGAGGACCTGGACGGCATCCTCGCGCGGCTCGACCGGGAGAAGGCGGCGCTGGATCGCGAGGTCGCCGAGGCGCAGACCCGCGTGGCCGCACGGCGCGACGCGCTCCGGAAGGCCCAGGCCGACCTGGCAGCGGTTCAGGACGCCCCGTGGCGTCCGGGCGAATCGCCCGAGCAGACGGCGCGGAGCCGCCTGCGTACCGAGCGCGCCGCGGAGCTCGCCCGGGTCCGGGCCGAGAACGCCAACCTCGCCGCCGACGTGGCGCGCGGGCTCGGGGACGGGCTCGCGGCCGAGCGGGCGATCTGGCATTCCCGGTTCGCGTTCGAGAGCGTGCGCGACAGCACCAGCTACCGCGAGACCTTCGAGCGCGTGGACACCCTGCTGAAACGCCTGCAGCCGTGGCGGGAGTTCGCGCGGCGCGAGGTGACGCTCGCGCTCGGGCAGCTGAGCGAGCAGGAAGCACGTCTCGCCGACGCGGTGCTGGTCGACGACCGCGTCGCGGCGCGCGATCTCGCCGACGCGTACCGCGAGCGGCTGTCGATCTACGAGCGGCTGCTGCGCGCGATCGACCGCCAGGAGGCATCCCTGCGGCGCTGGAAGGAGGAGTTCGACGGCTTCAGGAGCGCGCGTCCGCTCTGGTCCTACGCCCAGGACGCCTGGTTCGCGTCGCGCAGCGTGGCGCGCCAGGTCTGGGACTTCGAGCTCTTCACCGCCGAGGACACGCTCGAGGTCGACGGCCGCAAGGTCACCGCGACCCGCAGCGTCACGGTCGGCAAGAGCATCGGCGCGATCGTGGTGCTCGTGCTCGGCTACATCGTGGTGTCGTGGTTCGTGCGGCGGCTCGAGCGGCAGCTCGTCGCGCGCTTCAAGGCCGACCCGAACGTGGCGCGGATCGCCCGCCGGTGGCTGCACTTCATCCTGGTGGCGGTGCTGTTCGTCATCGCGCTCGACGTGGTGAAGATCCCGCTGACGGTGTTCGCGTTCCTCGGCGGCGCGCTCGCGATCGCGTTCGGCTTCGGCGCGCAGAACCTGATGAAGAACCTGATGAGCGGGATCATGCTGCTCGTCGAGCGGCCGCTGAAGATCGGCGACCTGGTGCAGATCGGCGACACCCTCGGCACGGTGACCAACATCAGCATCCGCTCGTCGACGATCCGCACCGCCGACGGCATCGAGACGCTGGTCCCCAACTCGGCGCTGGTGGAGAGCAACGTCACCAACTGGACCCACAGCTCGAGCGAGGTGCGCCGGTCGGTGAAGGTCGCCGTCGCCTACGGGTCGGACACCCGCAAGGTCGCGGACACGCTGCTCGCCCAGGCCGACCGGCACGGGCAGGTCCTGAAGCAGCCGCCGCCGCGGGTGATCTTCGAGGACTTCGGCGCCGACGGCCTCGCGTTCGCGCTCGAGTACTGGATCGACTACGCGAAGGGCGTCGACGGGCGGCAGATCGCGAGCGACCTGCGCTTCATGGCCGAGAAGGCGCTGGCCGAGGCCGGCGTCTCGATCCCGTTCCCGCAGCGCGCGCTCCATCTCGACGCGGCGCGGCCGCTCCAGGTCGAAGTGGTTACACGCGCCGAGCAGCCGCAGCTCGTGGCGCGGCAGTCCCGTGCCTGACCTCACCCATCGCCCCCCCACCCCTCACCCCCCTCCCCCGGAGACCCCGATGATCCGCCTCGCCGCCGCAATCGCCGTGCTCGTCCTGCCCGCGCTCGTCCACGCCCAGGCGCTCGACGGCACGCTGAAGAAGATCCGCGACACGAAGACCGTCACCATCGCGTACCGAACCGACGCGCTGCCGTTTTCGTTCGTGGACGGGAAGAACGTCCCGACGGGCTATACGATCGACATCTGCAAGCGCGTCGTCGCGAGCCTCGAGCAGCAGCTCAAGATCCAGGGGCTGCAGGTGAACTGGACGCCGGCGACGTCGCAGAACCGGTTCGACCTGGTCATGAAGAAGCAGGCCGACATGGAGTGCGGCGCGACGACCGCGACGCTGTCGCGGATGGAGATGGTGGACTTCTCGAGCTTCGTGTTCGTCGACGGGACCGGCGTGCTGGTCCGCAACGACGCGGGCGTGAAGAGCTTCCCGGACCTCGCCGGGAAGCGGGTCGCGGCGATCGCCGGCACCACGAACGAGAAGGCGCTCGCCGAGGCGCTCAAGAAACGGCTGGTCAACGCCACCGTCGTGACGGTGCAGACCCGCGACGAAGGGCTCGCGGCGCTGGAGGCCGGGAAGGTGCAAGGGTTCGCGAGCGACAAGGTGCTGATCGTCGGCCTGTCGGGCAAGGTCAAGGACCCGACCCAGTACACGATGCTGACCGAGGACCTGTCGTTCGAGCCGTACGCGATCATGTTGCCGCGCGGCGACGCGCCGTTCCGGCTCGCCGTCAACCGGGGGCTCGCGCAGCTCTACCGCTCACCGGCGATCGGCGAGCTCTGGAACCGCTGGTTCGGTCCGCTCGGCAAGCCGGGCGTGCTGGTCGAGGCGATGTTCTTCCTCGGCGCGATCCCGGAGTAGCGTGCAGGACCTTCTCCCCTCCTCGAACGAGGAGGGGTGGCGCGCGCGAGCCGCGACGGGGTGGTCACAGCGGCCACCCCGCCGTCGCCCCAGCGCATGCAATAATCGCCGCGGTCAAGATCAACGGCGGCACCCGTGGCGACACTGGTTCTCCGGCCTGGTAATGGCGGTCCCGCGACGATCGTGCTCGCGGGACGGCTCGACGCTTACTCGGTCGGCCCGCTGTGGGACCAGGCGCACGCCGCGCTCCGGGCACACGCGAGCAAGCCGATCGCGATCGACTGCAGCGGCGTCGAGTACTGCGACGGCGCCGGCGTCGCGCTGCTCCTCGACCTCCTGCGACAACCGCGCCCGCGCGGCGCGGGGGTCACGATCCGCGGGCTGGCCGATCGCTTCCAGCAGCTACTCGAGCAGTTCGATCCCAAGGCGCTCGCCGAGGCGCCGGCGCCGCCTCCGCCGCGGATGTCGCGGCTGGAGCGCGTCGGGCGCGCTGGCGTGCAGTTCGCGGACGACATCTACCGCCAGATCGCGTTCCTGGGCGAAGTCGCGTCCGCAATCGCCCATGCGATCCGCAACCCGCGCGCGGTCCGGTGGAAGGACGCCCTGTACGTCGCCGAGGAGGCGGGCGTCAACGCGCTGCCGATCGTGGCGCTCATCGGCTTCCTGATGGGCGTCATCCTCGCGTTCCAGTCGGCGGTCGCGCTGAAGCAGTTCGGCGCCGAGGTGTTCGTCGCCAATCTGCTCGCCCTGTCGCTGCTCCGCGAGCTCGGGCCGCTGATGACCGCGATCCTGCTCGCCGGGCGCTCGGGCGCGGCGTTCGCCGCCGAGATCGGGACGATGAAGGTGAACCAGGAGGTCGACGCGTTGACCACGATGGGGCTGGACCCGGTACGGTTCCTCGTCGTGACGCGGGTGCTGGCGGCGACCGCGATGACCGTGCCGCTGGTCGTGTTCGCCGACCTGATCGGGCTCATCGGCGGCGCGGTCGTGATGCTCACCTTCGAGATCCCGCTCGCGACCTACTACAACCAGGCGGTCAGCTTCGCGACGGTGGGCGACTTCGTGGGCGGCCTGGTGAAGGCGGTCGTGTTCGGCGTGCTGATCGCGGGCATCGGCTGCCTGCGCGGGCTGCAGACCGAGACCGGCGCCTCGGCGGTCGGCATCTCCGCGACGAGCGCGGTCGTAAGCGGGATCGTGCTGATCGTCGCCGCCGACGGGGTCTTCGCGGTGCTGTTCTACTACCTGGATGTCTGAGCGGATGACCTACAACCCCCCCGGCTCGCAACCGCTCGCCACCCGTCCACGGCACGCCTTGCAAGGCGTGCCGGTTCGCGCGGCCCGGCCCGGCGCGCTGCATCGCGCCGGGCGTTCGCCGCTCGCACGTGCGCAGGCACGTGCTTCGAAACCCCGGCTCACCCCGAGCAGTCGGGTTCGACGAAACCCCGCGCTCCCCCTTGACAGGGGAGCATTCCGGTGACCGGCGAGCCGATCATCAAGGTCGAGAACCTCCGCATCGGGTTCGGGGACTTCGTGCTGCACGAGAACGTGTCGTTCGAGGTCCGACGCGGCGAGATCTTCGCGATCCTGGGCGGCTCGGGCTCCGGCAAGACCGTGCTGCTGAAGAACATCATCGGGCTGTACACGCCGCTTGCCGGCCGGGTGCTGATCGCCGGCCAGGACATCACGCGCGCGACCGGCGAGGCGCGCATCGCGCTCATCAAGCGGTTCGGCGTGATGTACCAGCTCGGGGCGCTGTTCGGCAACATGACGCTCACCGAGAACATCCGGCTGCCGCTCGAGGAGTACACCGACCTCCCCGACGAGGCGATGGACCTCGTCGCCCGCTTGAAGCTCCGGCTGGTGCAGCTGCAGGGCGCCGAGGATCTCATTCCGGCGGAGATCAGCGGCGGCATGATGAAGCGCGCGGCGATCGCGCGGGCGATGGCGCTCGACCCGGACATCGTGTTCCTCGACGAGCCTTCCGGCGGGCTCGACCCGATCACCTCGGCCGAGCTCGACCAGCTGATCCTGCGCCTGCGCGCGAGCCTCGGGATCACGTTCGTCGTGATCACCCACGAGCTGCCGAGCATCTTCACCATCGCCGACCGCTGCATCATGCTCGACAAGGAAGCGAAGGGCGTCATCGCGGAAGGCAAGCCCGCGGAGCTCCGCGATCACAGCGACAATCCGCGCGTGCGCCAGTTCTTCAACCGCCGCGCGGAACCGGAAGCGGCGGCCGCGTAAAATTTGTGGAGGCGGCATGAGCCAGAAGGCGAACTACTTCAAGCTGGGGCTGTTCATCATCGCTTCGGTGGCGGTGTTCCTGGCGATCGTCCTCGCGCTGAGCGCCGGCCAGCTCTTCAAGCGCACGGTCCCGATGGAGACCTACTTCAACGAGTCGGTGCAGGGGCTCGACGTCGGCTCGGCGGTCAAGTTCCGCGGCGTGCAGCTCGGGCGCGTGACGAAGATCGGGTTCACGGCGACGACCTACCAGCAGGATCAGCCGCCCCAGGAGCGCAAGCAGTACGTGCTCGTCGAAGCGGAGGTGCTGCCGGAGCTCGTGGGCGGGATCGGCGAGCGTGAAATGGAGCGCCTGCGGGAGATGATCGTCAAGGGCCTGCGGGCGCGCCTCGCGCCGGTCGGCATCACCGGCACCGCCTACCTCGAGGTCGACTACGTCGACCCCAGGACGAACCCGCTCCTCGAGATCTCGTGGACGCCCGAGCACTTCTACATTCCGTCGACGACGAGCACCTACAACGCGATCGTGTCCGGGGCCCAGAACTTCCTCGCCAAGCTCGCCGAGACCGACATCGAGGGCGTGATGACGAGCATCCAGGTGCTGGTGCGGACGGCGAACGACAAGCTGGGCGAGCTCCCCGTGAGCGCGCTCGCCTACGACGCGTCGGAGACGCTGAAGGAAACGCGGAAGCTCGCGGCGCAGGTCAACAAAGTCGTGTCCTCGCCCGAGGTGGGACAGGCGGTGACCGACTTCGCCGCGGCCGGCGGGCGCCTGCGCGAGGTGCTGGCGAACCCCGCCTGGAGCACCGCGCCGACCGCGGCGTACGATGCCTTCGCGAGCGTGCGGGCGGTCGCCGAGAACAAGAACCTGCAGGAGTCCATGGAGCGGCTCGACCGCATCCTCGTGCGGCTCGACACGCTCACCGCCGGGAGCGACACCGACGTCGCCGCCGCGCTCTACAACCTGCGCCGGATCACCGAGAACCTGCGCGAGCTCACCGAGACGACGAAGCGCTACCCCGGCAGCGTGTTCAGCGAGCCGCCGCGCCCGGTGACGCTGCCGAGCCGCTGACGATGGTCCGCCAGGCACACGTCGTCCTCGCCGCAGTCGCGCTCGCCGCGTGCGGGCTGTCGCGGCCGCCGGTCGAGCGGGTGGACTATCTCCTCTCCGCCACCCGCGACGCGCCCGCGGCCCAGACGTCCAAGCCGGTCGCAATCAAGGTCCGGCCGCTGCGCGCCGACCCGCTCTACGAGCGCCGGGAGTTCCTCTATCGCGTGGACGGCCAGCGCGTGCTCTCCGACTTCTACAACGAGTTCGCGGAGCGGCCGGACGCCATGATCACGTCCGCGGTCATCGGCTGGCTGAAGAGCGCCAGGCTGTTCACGGCGGTCGTCGAGCCGGGCGTGCCGGCCGATGCGCCGTACATCCTGGACGGGTCGGTCACGGCGCTCTACGGCGATCTGCAGGATCCACGGAAGCCGGCGGCGGTGATGAGCATCCAGTTCTACGTCGTGCGCGCGGGGAACACCAGCATGGAAGTCGTGCTCGACCGCACGCTGCAGCAACGGGTCGAGGTCAAGGCGGGCACGCCGCAGGCGCTGGCGCAGGGCTACAACGAGGCGCTGGCGCGGATCCTCGCGGAGCTCGAGCGCGAGCTCGCGGCGCTGGAGCTGCGGAAGTAGGCACCACCCCGGCTCGCTACGCGAGCCACCCCTCCTCATGCGAGGAGGGGAAACGTCCTTACTCCACCGTCACCGACTTCGCCAGGTTCCTCGGCTTGTCGACGTCGGTCCCGCGCAGCAGCGCGGCGTGGTACGCGAGCAGCTGGAGCGGCACCGTGTGCAGGATGGGCGAGATGAGGCCTGCATGCCCGGTGAGGCGCACGACGTGCAGCCCGTCGCCCTCGACGACGTGCGCGCCCTGGTCGGCGAAGACGTAGAGCTCCCCACCGCGCGCGCGCACCTCCTGCAGGTTCGACTTCAGCTTCTCGAGCAGCGCGTCGTTCGGCGCGATCGCGACGACCGGCATGTCCCGGTCGACGAGCGCGAGCGGCCCGTGCTTGAGCTCGCCGGCCGGATAGGCCTCGGCGTGGATGTACGAGATCTCCTTGAGCTTCAGCGCCCCTTCCATGGCGATCGGGTAGTGGATCCCCCGCCCGAGGAAGAGCGCGTGCTGCTTCGACGCGAAATGCTTCGCCCACGCCTGGATCGCCGGCTCGACGCCAAGCACCTGCTGGAGCGCCGCCGGGAGATGCCGCAGCGACGCGATCAGCTCGCGCTCGCGCTCAGGTGTCAGCCGGCCGCGGAGCTTCGCCAGCACCATCGCCAGCAGCACCAGCACCGCCAGCTGGGTGGTGAACGCCTTGGTCGACGCGACGCCGATCTCGGGCCCGGCGCGGGTGAGGAACCGCAGCTCCGACTGCCGGATGAGCGCGCTCTCGGGGACGTTGCAGATCGTCAACGAATGCCGGTGGCCGAGCGCCTTCGCGTGCTGCAGCGCTGCGATCGTGTCCGCGGTCTCGCCCGACTGCGAGATGGTCACCACGAGCTGCCGCGGGTTCGGGACCGACTCGCGATAGCGGTACTCGCTCGCGATCTCCACCGTGCAGGGCAGCCCCGCGAGCGACTCGATCCAGTAGCGGGCGACCATCCCGGCGTGGAAGCTCGTGCCGCACGCGATGAGGAGGAGCGAGTCGGTGTCGCGCAGGATCGCCTCGGCCGCGGCGCCGAAGAGCTGCGGCGAGATCGAGCTCGCGTTCAGCACCATCTCGAGCGTGTTGGCGACCGCGCCGGGCTGCTCGAAGATCTCCTTCTGCATGAAGTGCCGGTACGGCCCCAGCTCGACCGCGCTCGAGGAGAGCTCGCTCACGTGCACCGGTCGCTCGGTCTCCCGCCCGGCCGCATCGAAGACCCGGCAGCCGTCGAGCGCGACCTCGGCGACATCCCCCTCCTCCAGGTAGATCACCCGCTTCGTCACCTGCAGGAGCGCCGAGACGTCGGAGGCGGCGAAGTTCTCCCCGTCGCCGAGGCCGAGCAGCAGCGGCGCGCCCTTCCGGGCGACGGCGATGCGCGAGGCATCGTCGCTCGACACGACCGCGATCGCGTACGCGCCCTCGAGCTCGGCCACGGCGGCACGCGTGGCCGACACGAGATCGGGCGCGCGCTTGAGCTTCTCGCGGACGAGGTGCGCGATGACCTCGGTGTCGGTGTCCGAGTCGAACCGGTAGCCGAGCGCCTTGAGCTCGGCCCGCTTCGCCTCGTGGTTCTCGATGATCCCGTTGTGGACGACGGCGACGCCGGCGCTCTGGTGCGGGTGCGCGTTCCGCTCGGAGGGCACGCCGTGCGTCGCCCACCGGGTGTGGGCGATGCCGACGTCGGCGGCGAACCGCTGCTCGGTCGCGAGCTTGACGAGCTCCGCCACGCGCCCGGTCGTGCGCAGCCGCTTGAGCCCGGTCGCGGCGGCGTCGCCGTTCAGCACCGCGAGGCCGGCCGAGTCGTAGCCGCGATACTCGAGGCACTTGAGCCCCTCGAGAAGGACCGGGACGATGTCCCGCCTTGCGACCGCGCCGACGATGCCGCACATGGCTACTTCTTCTTTTTCTCGGGGCGCTTCCACCCCGGAATGGTGGCCTGCCGGGCGCGCGAGATCGTGAGCTGGCCGGGCGGCGCGTCTTCGGTCAGCGTCGTGCCCGCGCCGAGCGTCGCGCCGCGCCCGACGCGCACCGGCGCGACGAGCTGCGTGTCCGAGCCGATGAAGACGTCGTCCTCGATGATGGTCCGGTGCTTGTTCGCGCCGTCGTAGTTGCACGTGATCGTGCCGGCACCGACGTTCACGTTCCGGCCGACCTCGGTGTCGCCGATGTAGGCGAGGTGGTTCGCCTTCGACCCCGCGCCGATCGTGCTCGCCTTGACCTCGACGAAGTTGCCGACGTGGACGTCCTCCGCGAGGCGCGCGCCGGGCCGCAGGCGGGCGTAGGGGCCGATGCGGCATGACTTGCCGATGTCGGCCTCCTCGAGGTGGCAGAACGGCTCGATGCGGGTGTCGGCGTCGATGCGCACGTCCCGGAGCACGCAGTTCGCGCCGACCGACACCCGGTCGCCGAGCGACACGTCACCCTCGAACACGCAGTTGACGTCGATCGCCACGTCGCGCCCGCACTCGAGCCGGCCGCGCACGTCGATGCGCGCGGGGTCGGCGAGCGACACTCCGGCGTCGAGCAGCCGCCCGGCGACGAGCCGCTGGTGCGCGCGCTCGAGCTCGGCGAGCTGCCCCTTGCTGTTCACGCCGAGCGTCTCCCAGAGTGCCCCGGGTTGAACCGCGCGGACCGGCACGCCTTCCTTGACCGCCAGGGCGACGATGTCGGTGAGGTAGTACTCGCGCTGCGCGTTGTCGTTGCGAAGGCTGGAGAGCCAGCCCGCAAGGCGCTTCGTCGGCAGCGCCATGATGCCGGTGTTCACCTCGCGGATCGCGCGCTCCGCGGGGGAGGCGTCCTTCTCCTCGACGATGCGCTTCACCGCGCCGCCCTCCCGGACGATCCGGCCATAGCCCGAGGGGTCGTCGAGCTCGACGGTCAGCATCGCCATGCCGTCGGCCGCGGCGCCGACGAGGCTCCGGAGCGTCTCGGCTCGAGTCAGCGGGACATCGCCGTAGAGCACGAGGGTGTGCGCGCTCTGCGCGAGCGCGGGCAGCGCCTGCTGGAGCGCGTGGCCCGTGCCGAGCTGCGGCTCCTGCTTGATCCAGGCGAGCGTCTCGTCGCCGATCGCTTCGCGCACCGCTTCGCCGCCGTAGCCGTACACCACGGCGATCCGGGCGGGACCGAGCGCGCGGGCGCAGTCGAGGACGTGGGCGAGGAGCGGGCGACCGGCCAGCCGGTGCAGGACCTTGGGCAGGTCGGAGTGCATCCGTTTGCCCTGGCCGGCGGCCAGGATGACGACGTTCACGGAAACTCCCTGAAACTTCCTCATGTTATCACGCACCCCGGGGCGTTCCCCCCGCGAAACGGCACCGGACTGCGGCTTTGTTGGGGCTACCGGTCGCGGTTCTCGGTCGCATCGTCCCCAAGCGTATTATCGGAGGCGCATGACACGCCATTTCGTCCATCGGATCCTCGCTGTTGTCGCCGCGGCCGTGCTCGCCTCGCCGGCGGGGGCGCAGCTCTACAAGTGGGTGGACGACAAGGGCGTGACGAACTACGGGAGCGCGCCGCCGGCGAACGCGCGCAACGTCGAGAAGCTCGACGAATCGCGGGTCAGCACCGTCCCGGGGCTGAAGCCTGACGTTGCCCAGGGGACAGCGGACCGCCCGCCGCAGCCACCGGTCGACAAGCCGAACGCGCAGGCGGGGGCCGGGACAGACGCGCAGGCGCGCGAGCGCTGTATCGCCGAGCGGCGCGTCGACTGCGACGATCCGGCGCGCGCAGCGCTCCCCGAACCCGGGGGCTACCCCCAGGTCGTGTCGCCTCCGGGACCCGTCCCGCCGCCCCGGCCCGTTCCACCCCGACCCGGGGCGAGGCCCACGCCGCGATGACGGGAATCCGTCTGTCATCCGGGGCAAGGGGTCGCGCGTAAGCTTGCCCATGCCCATGCACAAGGTCCAGCTCGCCACGCTCGCCGCGCTGCTCGCGCTCGCGCCCGCGGTTCACGCCGACGTCTACAAGTGGATTGACGACAAGGGGGTCGTCAACTACTCGAACACCCCGCCCGCGAGCCGGAAGAGCGTCAAGCTGGACGAAGAGCAAGGCCGCGTGAGCACGATCGAGGCCTACGACTACTCGAAGAGCGGCGCGGCACGACGCGAGCAGGTGCTCCAGGAGCGTGTCGCGCGGCTGGAGCAGGAAGTCGCGCTGGGCCGCCAGACGGCGGCCCAGGACGCGGCGGCGGCGGCAGAGGCCTATCGGGTGTGGCGCGAGCAGTGCATCGCGCAGCGGCGCGTGGACTGCGACGGCCCCTACGTTGCGTCGTTCATCGACCCGGGGGTCATCTTTCCGGGCGCCGCGGTCAGACCGCCGCGACGCGTCGCCGGCGCCTACATCCCGACCGACAAGATCGCGATCGGGGTGGGTGGAGTAGTGGGCCCTTACTTCAAGCCCCCGCCAGGAGGCATCGTGGTCGGCCCGGGGCCGTACGGGATCGGCGGCGGGTACCAGCGCGCTGCGCCCGGAGGCGTCGTCCTGGGACCTGGGCCGTACGGCATCGGCGCGGCGTTCCACCCCGTTCCGGAGGAAATGCGCCCGGTCCGTCCGGAGCCGCGGGGTCGTCCTCGGCGGTAGCAAGCCGGCACCACCCCGCCTCGCTCCGCGAGGCACCCCTCCTCATGCGAGGAGGGGAGAACGCTAGCTAGCGCGGCAGGTCGGAAGCCCCCATCAGGAACTCGTCGACCGCGCGGGCGCACTGCCGGCCTTCGCGGATCGCCCACACGATGAGCGACTGGCCGCGGCGGAGATCGCCCGCGGCGAAGATCTTCGGCACCGAGGTCTGGTAGCAGCCCGCACCGTCGGTCGTCGCCTTGGCGTTGCCCCGCGGATCCTTCGCGATGCCGAACGCGTCGAGCACGCCCGGCACCGGCGCCACGAAGCCCATCGCGAGCAGGACGAGATCGGCCGGGAGCTCGAACTCCGTGCCGGGGATCTCGGTCATCTTCATCTGTCCGCCGGCGGGGTCTTTCTCCCACTTCACGCGGGCCGCGACGAGCGCTTTCACCTGGCCCTTCTCGCCCCGGAAGTGCTTCGTCGTGACGGCCCAGTCGCGGTCCACGCCTTCCTCGTGCGAGCTGGAGGTGCGCAGCCGCACCGGCCAATACGGCCACACCGGGTTGCGGTCGGCGTCCGGCGGCATCGGCAGGAGCTCGAACTGGGTGATCGACTTCGCCCCGTGCCGGTTCGAGGTCCCGACGCAGTCCGAGCCGGTGTCTCCGCCGCCGATGATCACGACGTGCTTGTCGGTCGCCCACAGGTCGCGGATGTCTTCGTCGCCCGCGACGCGGCGGTTCTGGAGCGGCAGGAATTCCATCGCGTAGTGGATGCCGTCGAGGTCGCGCCCGCGGATCGGCAGGTCGCGCGGCTGCTCGGCACCGCCCGCCAGCACCACCGCATCGAACTCGGCCGCGAGCTCGTCCGGGCTCACCGACCGCCTCGCGTCGTTGGCGACCTCGGGCCCGGGCGGCTCCCTCCCGACGAACACGCGCGTGCGAAACTCGACGCCCTCGGCCGCCATCTGCTCCAGGCGCCGGTCGATGATCCATTTCTCGAGCTTGAAGTCCGGGATGCCGTAGCGGAGCAGCCCGCCGATGCGGTCGTTCTTCTCGAAGAGGACGACCTCGTGGCCGGCCCGCGCGAGCTGCTGGGCGGCGGCGAGCCCGGCGGGACCGGATCCGACCACGGCGACTTTTTTCCCCGTCTTGCGCTTGGGCGGCTGCGGCGTAACCCAGCCTTCCTGCCACGCCTTGTCGATGATCGCGTGCTCGATCGACTTGATGCCGACCGCATCCTCGTTGATCCGCAGCACGCACGCTTCCTCGCAGGGCGCGGGGCACACGCGGCCCGTGAACTCCGGGAAGTTGTTCGTCGAGTGCAGCGTCTCGATCGCGCGCTGCCAGTCCTGCCGGTAAACGAGATCGTTGAAGTCCGGGATGATGTTGTTGACCGGGCAGCCGCTCATGCAGAACGGCACGCCGCAGTCCATGCAGCGCGCGCCCTGGACCTTCGCCTCCGCGTCGGTGAGGGGGGCGATGAACTCGCGGTAGTGCTTCTTCCTCGCCTCGGGCGCCTCGTGCGCCTCGGTGAGCCGCTCGTACTCGAGGAATCCGGTGACCTTGCCCATTCCAGAGTCAGGCGACGGCCTTGCGCGAGGCGGCCGCGTTCTCGGTGAGCGCGCGCCGGTACTCCTTCGGGAACACCTTCACGAACTTCGCCCGGACCTTCGCCCAGTCCGCGAGGATCTCCCTGGCGCGCCTGCTCTCGGTGTACTTCGCCTGGCGCTCGATCAGGCGCTTGACCAGCACCTCGTCGGCGGTCCCCAGGTGCCAGAGATCGCGCGCCACCTTGCCGGCTTGCTCGGACTCCGAGAGCAGCGGCTCGAGATCGACCATCGCCGGGTTGCACCGCTTGGCGAACTGGCCGTCGAGGTCGAGCACGTAGGCGATGCCGCCCGACATGCCGGCGCCGAAGTTGCGGCCGGTCGTCCCGAGCACCACGACCGTGCCGCCGGTCATGTACTCGCAGCCGTGGTCGCCGACGCCCTCGATCACCGTCTGCGCGCCCGAGTTGCGCACCGCGAAGCGCTCGCCCGCGACGCCGCGGAAATACGCCTCGCCGGCGATGGCGCCGTACAGCACCACGTTGCCGGTGATGATGTTCTCGGTCGGCTCGCCGCGGAACTTCGGGCTCGGCTGGACGCTGATCCGTCCGCCCGACAGCCCCTTGCCGCAGTAGTCGTTGGTATCGCCGAGGAGGTCGAGCCACACGCCCTTGGCGAGGAACGCGCCGAAGCTCTGGCCGGCGGAGCCGGCGAAGCGGACGTGGATCGTCTCGTCGGGGAGGCCGTCGTGGCCGTAGCGCCGGGCGATCTCGTGGGAGAGCATCGTGCCGACGGTCCGGTTGATGTTGCGGATCGGCATCTCGATCGTGACCTTCTCGCCGCGCTCGAGCGCCGGGCTCGCGAGCTCGATCAGCCGGTTGTCGAGCGCCTTCTCGAGCCCGTGGTCCTGCTTCTCGCAGTGGTAGACCGCGACCTCGGGCGGCATCTTCGGCATGTGGAAGATCTTCGAGAAGTCGAGCCCCTTCGCCTTCCAGTGCTCGATCCCCTGGCGCATGTCGAGGAGATCGGTGCGGCCGATCAGGTCGTCGACCTTGCGCACGCCGAGCTTCGCCATCAGCTCGCGCGCTTCCTCGGCGACGAAGAAGAAGTAGTTGACGACGTGCTCCGGCCGGCCCTCGAACTTCTTGCGCAGCACCGGATCCTGCGTGGCGATGCCCACCGGACAGGTGTTCAGGTGGCACTTGCGCATCATGATGCAGCCCTCGACCACCAGCGGCGCGGTCGCGAAGCCGAACTCGTCGGCGCCGAGGATCGCGCCGACCACGACGTCGCGGCCGGTCTTCATCTGGCCGTCGACCTGCACCGCGATCCGGCCGCGCAGGCGGTTGAGGACCAGCGTCTGCTGCGTCTCGGCGAGCCCCAGCTCCCACGGCGTTCCGGCGTGCTTGATCGACGACCAGGGCGAGGCGCCCGTGCCGCCGTCGTGCCCGGCGATCGTGACGTGGTCCGACTTGGCCTTCGAGACGCCCGCGGCGATCGTGCCGACGCCGATCTCGGAGACGAGCTTGACGCTGATCGCGGCGCGCGGATTCGCGTTCTTGAGGTCGTGGATCAGCTGCGCGATGTCCTCGATCGAGTAGATGTCGTGGTGGGGCGGCGGGCTGATGAGCTCGACGCCCGGCGTCGCGAACCGGAGCTCGGCGATGTACTCGGACACCTTGCGCCCGGGCAGCTGGCCGCCCTCGCCGGGCTTCGCCCCTTGCGCGATCTTGATCTGGAGCTGTTCGGCGGAGGCGAGGTACTCGGCGGTGACGCCGAACCGCCCGGAGGCGACCTGCTTGATCTTCGACTTGAGCGAGTCGCCCTCGCGCAGGTCGATGTCGACCTGGACGCGCTTGCCGCCGAGCCGCGACATCAGCGTCTCGCCCGCCTTGACCGGGGCATAGCGCATCGGGTCCTCGCCGCCCTCGCCGGTGTTCGACTTGCCGCCGATGCGGTTCATCGCGATCGCGAGCGTGGTGTGCGCCTCGGTCGAGATCGAGCCGAGCGACATCGCGCCGGTCGCGAACCGCTTCACGATCTCGGCGGCCGGCTCGACCTCCGCGATCGGAATCGGCGTCGCCCCGAACTTGAACTCGAAGAGCCCCCGCAGCGTCATGTGCCGCTGCGACTGGTCGTTGATGAGCTGCGCGTATTCCTTGTAGGTCGAGTAGCTCCCCCCGCGCGTGGCGTGCTGGAGCTTCGCGATCGCGTCCGGGGTCCACATGTGGTCCTCGCCGCGCACGCGGAAGTGGTACTCGCCCCCGGCGTCCAGCGCGCCGGCGAGCACCGGGTCCTCGCCGAAAGCGCTCGCGTGGATGCGGATCGCTTCGTCCGCCACCGCGAACACGCCGATCCCCTCGATGTTCGAGGTCGTCCCGGTGAAGTACTTCTCGACGAACGCCTTCTGCAGGCCGACCGCCTCGAAGCACTGCGAGCCGGTGTAGGACATGTAGGTCGAGATGCCCATCTTGGACATCACCTTCTTCAGCCCTTTGCCGATCGCCTTGACGTAGTTCTTGATCGCTTGCCTCCCGTCGACCGTCTCGGGCGCGAGCTGCTTGAGGTCGAGCAGGGTCTCGAGCGCGAGGTAGGGGTGAACGGCCTCGGCGCCGTAGCCGCCGAGGAGCGCGAAGTGATGGACCTCGCGGGCCGAGCCCGTCTCGACCACGAGGCCGGTCGCGGTGCGCAGGCCCTTGCCGGTGAGGTGCTGGTGGATCGCCGACAGGGCGAGCAGCGCCGGGATCGCGAGGCGCTCGCGATCGAGCTGGCGGTCGGAGATGACGAGGATGGTGTAGCCCGAGCGGACCGCGTCCTCGGCCTGCGCGCAGAGCGACGCGAGCCGCGCCTCGATCGCCTCCTTGCCCCAGGCGACCGGGTAGGTGATGTCGAGCTCGCAGCTCTCGAACTTGCCGTCGGTGTACTTCCCGATGTGCCGGATGGTCTCCATCTGGTCGAAGTCGAGCACCGGCTGGCTCACCTCGAGCCTGAGCGGCGGGTTCATCTCGTCGATGCCGAGCAGGTTCGGCTTGGGCCCGATGAAGCTCACCACCGACATCACGAGCTCCTCCCGGATCGGGTCGATCGCGGGGTTCGTGACCTGGGCGAAGAGCTGCTTGAAGTAGTGGTACAGCGTCTTGTTCTTGTTCGACAGCACCGCGAGCGGCGAGTCGTTGCCCATCGAGCCGGTCGGCTCCTCGCCGCTCGCCGCCATCGGCGACATGACGATCTGGAGGTCCTCCTGGGTGTACGCGAACGCCTGCTGGCGGTCGAGGAGGCGCGCGCGCGAGGGCTCGCGCCGCTCCTCCGGCGGCGGCAGATCGTCGAGCTTCACGCGGATCCGCTCGATCCACTCGGCGTAGGGCTTCTGCCCCGCGAGCGTGTCCTTCAGCTCCTTGTCGTCGATGATCCGGCCCTTCTCGAGATCGACGAGGAACATCTTGCCCGGCTGCAGGCGCCACTTCTTGACGATCTTCTCCTCGGGGATCGGCAGGCAGCCGCACTCGGAGCCCATGACGACGAGGCCGTCCTCGGTGACGATGTAGCGCGACGGACGGAGCCCGTTGCGGTCGAGCGTGGCGCCGATCTGGCGGCCGTCGGTGAACGCGATCGAGGCCGGACCGTCCCAGGGCTCCTGCATCGCGGCGTGGTACTCGTAGAACGCGCGGCGGTTCGCGTCCATCAGCGCGTGGTTCTCCCACGCCTCGGGGATCATCATCATCATGGCGTGGGCGACCGAGTAGCCGCCCATGACCAGCATCTCGAGCGCGTTGTCGAA
>DATEDA010000004.1:0-5585 GCA_035286595.1 Burkholderiales bacterium
CGCGATGACCGGCTGCGGCAGCGCCACGAGGCTCAGCATCATCCGGCTGCACTGCTCGAAGAGCGCGAGCTGCCAGCCCTGGTCCGGGTGGGCGCGCATCTCGCGCAGGTCGTGGCCCGCGCAGAAGTGCTTCCCGGCCCCGGCCAGAACGACGACCCGGACGGAAGCGTCCGCAGCGACGCGATCGAGCTCCGTCTGCAGCGCCGACAGCATCTCCGTCGACAGCGGATTCAGCCGGTCGCCCCGATTCAGGATGAGCGTCGCAATCCCGTCGGCGTCCTGGCGCAGCACGTAGGCGCCCTGGATCTCGGCCTTCGCCGGAGCATTCATGGCTCTCTCCTCCGTCCTCACTCGATCGCCGCCGCCGATTTTGCCTGCTGGCGCAGCGCGAACTTCTGGATCTTGCCGGTGGAGGTCTTCGGCAGCGGCCCGAAGATCACCACCCTGGGCGCCTTGAAGTGCGCGAGGCTCGCGCGGCAGAGCGCGACGATCTCGGCCGCGGTCGCGCTCGCCCCCGGTTTCAGCTCGACGAACGCGCAGGGCGTCTCGCCCCACTTCGGGTCGGGCTTTGCCACCACCGCCACGGCGAGCACTGCCGGGTGCCGGTAGATCACGTCCTCCACCTCGATCGACGAGATGTTCTCGCCGCCGGAGATGATGATGTCCTTCGCGCGGTCCTTGATCTTGATGTACCCGTCGGGCTGCATCACCGCCAGGTCGCCCGAGTGGAACCAGCCGCCGGCGAACGCCTCCTGGGTCGCCTGCGGGTTCTTCAGGTAGCCCTTCATCGTGATGTTGCCGCGGAACATGATCTCGCCCATCGTCTCGCCGTCGGCCGGCACGGGCTGCATCGTCCGGGGATCCATCACCGTGACGCCTTCCTCGAGAATGTAGCGCACGCCCTGGCGGCCGTTCCGCTCGGCTCGACCGGCCGCGTCGAGCTCGCTCCACGCCGCATGCCTCGCGCACGCCGTCGCGGGGCCGTACACCTCGGTGAGCCCGTAGACGTGCGTGAGGTCGAAGCCGATCCGCTCCATCCCCTCGATCATCGCCTGCGGCGGCGCCGCCCCGGCGACGAATGCCGAGACCTTGTGGGTGATGCCCGCGCGCAGCTTCGGATCGGCATTGATGAGCGCGTTGTGCACGATCGGCGCGCCGCAGTAGTGCGTGACCCGGTGGGCCTTGATCAGCCCGAAGATCAGCGCCGGGTCGACCTTGCGCAGGCAGACGTTAGTGCCCGCATTGGCGGCCATGCTCCACGGGAAGCACCAGCCGTTGCAGTGGAACATCGGCAGCGTCCAGAGGTACACCGCGTGGCGCGGCATGCTCCAGGTCAGGAGGTTCGCGACCCCGTTCAGGTAGGCGCCGCGGTGCGAGTACACGACGCCTTTCGGATTGCCGGTCGTGCCGGAGGTGTAGTTCAGCGCGATCGCCTGCCATTCGTCGGCCGGCGGCTGCCAGGCGAACTCCGGGTCCCCCTCGCCGAGAAATGCCTCGTAGTCGAGGCGGCCGAGACGCTGGCCGGCGCCGGAGTACTCGGGGTCCTCGACGTCGATGACGAGCGGGCGCCGATCCAGCTTCTCGAGCGCCGCGGCTACGGTGCCGGAGAACTCGCGGTCCGTGATCAGCACCTTCGCGGCGCCGTGGCTCAGCATGAAGGCGATCGCGTCCGCGTCGAGCCGGGTGTTGAGGGCGTTCAGGACCGCGCCCGTCATCGGCACCCCGAAGTGGCATTCGTACAGCTCCGGCGTGTTCGACAGCATCGCCGCGACTGTATCGCCGAGGCCGATGCCACGCCCGGACAGCGCACCCGCGAGGCGGCGGCAGCGCGCATACGTTTCTTTCCAGGCGAACCGGCGCCCGCCATGGACCACCGCGTCTTGCTCGGGGTAGACCGACGCGCTCCATTCCAGGAATGTGAGAGGCGTCAACGGCGCGAAGTTGGCCGGGTTCTTGTCGAGGTCCTGCTCGTAGGGATTCAGCCGTGCCATGGCGCTCGTCGCTCCGTCTCTTCGGCCGCAAAAGTATAAATCACGCCGCCGCGGCGTCTTCCTCCCGCCAGAGGACCCCGCCCCTCGCTTCCTTCGCGATCGACTCGAGGACCCGGATGTGCTCGGCCAGCTCTTCGTCGCTCGCGCAAACGACGACCAGGCGCGGGCGCTCCCCGCCGCCCGCGCGCGCTGCCACCGCCGCCCCCGGCGGGGCCTCGAGCTCGATCGCCAGGCTCTCCTGGCCGCGGGTCATCGCGAGGTACGCCTCGGCGAGCAGCTCCGCGTCGAGGAGCGCCCCGTGGAGCGTGCGGTGCGAGTTGTCGATCTGGTAGCGCTCGCAGAGCGCGTCGAGCGAGTTCCGCTTCCCCGGGTGCAGCTCGCGCGCGGTCGCGAGGGTATCGATGACGTGGGCGACGTGCGCCTCGATCCGCTCGAGCCCGAGCTTCTCCAGCTCGATGTTCAGGAACTCGACATCGAACGCGGCGTTGTGGATGACCAGCTCCGCGCCGCGCACGTACTCCAGGAACTCGCGCGCGATATCGGCGAACCGCGGCTTGTCCTGCAGGAACTCGTTCGTGATCCCGTGGACCCGGAGCGCGCCTTCCTCGACCTCGCGCTCGGGGTTGAGGTAGCGATGGAAGTGATTGCCGCTGAGCCGCCGGCTCACGAGCTCGACGCAGCCGATCTCGAGGATCCGATCGCCCAGCCGGGCGTTGAGGCCCGTCGTCTCGGTGTCGAGCACGATCTGCCTCATGCGCGATGCGCCGCCGGGGCGTTCGCCGCGGCCGCGGCCGGCTCGCTCGGAGTGTGGCGACGCGCGATGAGGCTGTAGACCGTCGGCACGACGAACAGGGTCAGCACGGTCCCGACCAGAATCCCGCCGACGATGACCCAGCCGATCGGCTGGCGGCTCTCGGCACCAGCCCCGTGCGCCAGCGCGAGCGGCAGCGCGCCGAGCACCATCGCGCCAGTGGTCATCAGGATGGGCCGCAGCCGCAGCACCGCCGCCTCGACCACCGCATCGCGGACCGCGAGACCCTTCTCCTGCATCTGGTTCGAGAACTCCACGATCAGGATGCCGTGCTTGGTGATGAGCCCGACCAGCGTCACCAGCCCGATCTGGCTGTAGACGTTCAGGGTTCCACCGGAGAGCTTGAGGGCGGCGAGCGCGCCGGCCATCGACAGCGGCACGGTCAGCATGATGATGAACGGATCGCGGAAGCTCTCGAACTGCGCCGACAGCACGAGGTAGATGAACGCCAGCGCGAGCAGGAAGGTGAGGTACAGGCCGCCGGTCGACACGCGAAACTCGCGCGACACGCCGTTGTAGTCCAGTGCATAGCCGAGAGGAAGGACGCGGCGCGCGACCTGCTCGATGTCCTTGAGCGCGTCGCCGAGGGCATAGTCGGTGGCGAGCAGCGCAGTGACCGTCGCCGCGCGCCGCTGTCCGAAGTGATTCAGCTCCCGCGGCGCGACCCCTTCGCGGACCGTCACCAGGCCCGAGAGCGGCACCATGGCGTCGCCCCGTCCGCGGACGAAGATGTTCGAGATGTCGGTCGGGCTCGCTCGATCACCCGCCGCCATCTGCACCAGGACGTCGTACTGCTCGCCGTTCTGCTTGAACCGGGTGACCTGGCGCCCGCCGAGCATCGTCTCCATCGTCCGGCCCACGGTCTCCACCTGCACGCCCGCGTCGACCGCGCGGTCGCGCTCGACCTGCACTTTCAGCTCGGGCTTGTTGAGCTTGAGATCGGTCTCGATGTTCCGCAGGCCGGGGATCTTCGTCAGCTCCGCGACGAAGGTGTTCACGACCCGGTCGAGGCCCTCGTAGTCCGCCGACGTGATGACGACGACCTCGATCGGCTTCGTCCGCGGCCCTTGACCCAGCGACGCGGGAAGGATGGGGAACGCGAGCACGCCAGGCAGCGCGCTGAGCTTCGGCGCGATCTCGGCCGCGACGTCGCGCGCCTTGCGGCTGCGCTGGCTCCAGTCGGTGAGACCGACGAACGACACGCCCTGCGAGACCTGGGGGAACCCCGCCACCACGAAGTAGCGCTCGACGTCCGCAACGTCCTTCCAGAGGTTCTCCAGGCGCCGGGCGTACTGGTCGGTGTACTGGATCGTCGCGCCCTCGGGGCCGACGAAAATGGCGAGCACGACGCCCCGGTCTTCGGTGGGCGCCAGCTCCTGCTTGAGAGTGGTGAAGAGGTACACCATCGCCGCGGCCGGGATCACGAACGCCGCCCCGATCACGAGCAGCCGATGCTCGAGCGCCCAGCCGAGCGCCCGGCGGTAGCCGCGGGTGAGCGCCACGATGCCGGCCTCGATCAGGTTGTAGAGCCGGCCGTGCTTCGGCGCGTGACGCAGCAGCTTCGAGCACATCATCGGCGAGAGCGTCAGCGCCACGAACCCGGACACCAGCACCGCGCCGGCCAGGGTCAGCGCGAACTCGATGAAGAGCTTCCCGGTGCGGCCGGTCATGAACGCCACCGGCGCGTACACCGTCGCGAGCGTCAGGGTCATCGCGACCACGGCGAAGCCGATCTCCTTCGATCCGAGCAGCGCCGCCTTGTACGGCGGCATGCCCTCCTCCACGTGGCGGTAGATGTTCTCGAGCATCACGATCGCATCGTCGACCACCAGCCCGATGGCGAGCACCAGCGCGAGCAGCGTCAGCGTGTTGACGGTGAAGCCGAGGAGGTACATCAGCGCGAACGCGCCGATCAGCGACACCGGGATCGTGACGAGCGGCACGATCGTCGCCCGCACCGACCGGAGGAAGACGAAAATGACCAGCGCCACGAGCGCGACCGCCTCCAGGATCGTCGTGGCGACCGCCTTGATCGAGCGGTCGATGAAGATCGAGGAGTCGTAGGCAACATTCACGCTCACGCCCTCGGGCAGATCGGCGACGATCCTCGGCAGCTCCGCGCGGATCGCGTTGGAGAGATCGAGCGGGTTCGCGGTCGCCTGCTTGATCACGCCGAGCGCGACCGCCGGCCGGCCGTTGAAGCGCACCACCGAGCGCTCGTCGAGCGGCGCGACCTCGACCCGGCCCAGGTCCCGGATCCGCACCGGATAGCCGCTCACGTAGCGCACGACCACGTTCTCGAACTGATCCGGGCGCGACAGATCGGTCTCGGCGACGACCGAGAACTCCCGCGCCCGGCTCTCGATCCGGCCCGCCGGCACCTCCACGTTCTGGCGGGCGAGCGCGTCCTCCACGTCCGCCGGGGTCAGGCGGTAGGCCGCGAGCTTGTTCCGGTCGAGCCAGATCCGCATCGAGTACCGGCGCTCGCCGAAGATCCGCACGTCCGCGGCGCCCGGCAGCGTCTGCAGCCGGGTCTTGACCAGCCGGCTCGCGATGTCGCTCACGTCGAGCGCCGACAGGCGGTCGCTCGACAGCGCGAGCCAGATGACCGGGTTCGCATCGGCCTCCACCTTCGCGATGACCGGCTCGTCGATGTCGACCGGCAGCTTGCCACGCGTCCGCGACACCCGGTCCCGGACGTCGCTCGCGGCGGCGTCGGGATTGCGCTCGAGGCGGAACCTGACCGTGATCTGGCTGTTCTCGGCCCGGCTGATCGAGGTGAG
>DATEDA010000005.1:0-6044 GCA_035286595.1 Burkholderiales bacterium
GCGCGGGACCGGCCGGCAGATGAACGACCGACACGTTGGGAGCGAGCTCGACGACCGGTGCCGTCCAAAGATCGTCGCGGCGCGTGAATACGTCCACCTGGTGGCCGGCGCGGCCGAGCTCGCGGGCAAGATTCGCCACGGAGACGTTGAGCCCACCGCTGTCGAGCCCGCCCACGCTAGCGAGCGGCGAAGCGTGCGCGCTGATGAGGGCGATTTTCATCGTGTGAAGAGGTCGCGCGCATCGCGAACGCTCCTGCCGGGAGCGACTGCAATCGCCGTGCCCTCACGCGCGCGGCGCGGCCAGAAAGGAAGAACGGGCGTTCGAGCGAGATCGGCCGAGCGCCCGGTTGCTGCGGCGAGCTTCTACGACTTGCCGAAGCGGCTCTTCGCGTCCGCCACGCACGCCGTCTTGGCGTCGCCGGACAGCGCGTCGCACCGCTCGATCGCCACGCGATAGTCGGCGTCGCGCTTGGACTCGGCGGCGTTCCTCCGCGCGTCGGCAGTCCGCTCCGCGGTGTCCTTCCGCGCGTCGCTGACCTGGCGGTCCGCCTTGGCGTCCGCTTTCGCCTTCGTCTCGGCGGCTTTCGCCTCCTTCATGCAGACGTCCTTGGGATTGCCCGAGAGGTCGTCGCACTTCTCCTTCGCGACCGAGTACTGCGCCTCGGCGCGCGCCACACGTGCGTCGTAGCGCGCCTTGGCCGTGCCCTTGTTCTTCGCGTCGAGCTCGGCCTCGGCGACGTGCTGGTTTGCTTTCGCTTGGGCCTTGCAGACGTCCTCGACGTTCCCCGAGAACTTGTTGCACGCTTCCTTGGCGATCTTGTACTCGGCGTCGATGCGGTCCTTCTCGGCCTTGTAGGCCTCTCTGCTCATCCGATCGTTGGCGGCGTAGGCGGCCCCGGCGGTGCCGAGCCCGAGCGCCATGACGATCACGGCAATGGGTTTGAGTGTCATGGGTGTGCTCCTTCAGCCTAGCGCGGCCGGTTCAGGTCGGCGTCGCGGAGGCCGGTCTCGAAAGTCTTGACCTGGCGCTCGGCCTCGTCCCGGGAGATGCCGTACTGCTCCTGCACCTTCCCGACGAGCTGGTCGCGCTTGCCGCCGATGACGTCGAGCTGGTCGTCGGTGAGCTCGCCCCACTGCTCCTTGACCTTGCCCTTGAACTGCTTCCAATTGCCTTCGATACGATCCCAATTCATGGTTGACTCCTCGGTGGTTGAGGGCGCGCGCCATCGCGCGCCTAGCCAGAAGATTCTCTGCAATGCGCGTGCCCAGCAGGTCGCGGGCCGCCGAGCGAGCGGGCAAAGGAAGGAATGGGACGAGTTTGTAGAATCGGCACGACGGCGAGTGCGTTCGGGCGCCACGCCCGGGGGCCCCATCGCGGCAAGCTCGAAGTTGAGCCGCCACGCTTGCTCCGCCGTGGCCGCGACATAGGAGTTGGGTCGTTAGTGCCGACCCCCGCAAGGGATGGCGATCGCGCTCTTTCCTACCTCGACTTCGCGCTCGCCTGCTCGGCGCGCGCGGCCCCGATCGCCGTCTTCACGTGCTTTTTCTCTTCCGGCGGCGGGAGCACCGCCTTCAGGCCAAGCGATTCGATCCACAGCTCGCGGCACCAGCCCTTGCTGTGATACAGGTGCTCGTCTTCCTGCTCCTCGACTTCCTTGTACGCTTCCGCGAGGGCCTTGCCCTGCGGGCCCTTGAGCTGTTTCGCGCATTTGCCGATCAACTCCCAGTTGGCGTGGTCTTTCGTTTCGGCGAGCACCACGCACTCGCAGGCCACGATCTGCGCGGCATCGGGATTCCCGGCGCTTACCGCCTTCTTCATCGCCTCGACCAGGGCGGCCCCGCTGTGGCGCACGATCTTGCGTCCCGGAGTCTCACTGGCAGGATTGAGCTCCATGGCACTGCAGACGTTCTGCAGGATCTCGACGTGCCGGCGGGTCTCGTCGAGGTACTTCCGCCACTCGTCCTGCAGGTCCTCGTTCACCGCGCACGTGAGCGCCGTTTCGTAAACCTTTACGCCGCCCATCTCGTGCTCGAGAGCCTGGAGCAACAGCTCATTCAATTGATCAGGTTTCATATAGGTCTCCGCATGCCAACGTTCGGCTAAGCCCCGGATGGGGCAGGCTCAGCCCGCGGATTCGCGAGGAGTGGCTCGCTCGTCCGCGGGCGCGCTGTCAGGACCGGTACGCCGCAATTTCGGTGCCCGGGGGGGGCGGGACGCTGCCGTCGGGGGAAGAGGAAGACGGCCGTGGTCGGATGGCGAATCAGCCCCGCAGCGGATCCGGGCGCCCATCTTGCGCGCTCGCATGCGCGGCAAGATCGGCGGGTTGCACCTGCGACGCCGTGGTCTGCGAGCGGCCGACGGGCACCGCGCCGCCTTCTGCCTCCCACGTGTGCACTGCCTCGCGTTGTTCGCGGCGCGTCCGCTTGTGCGCCGCGTAACCGAGGATGTGCTTTGCGCCCGCGCCGAGCGTGAGCAACGCGAGAAGAGCGATGCCGCGGGTCATGTCGAGTCCTCCTGAGAAAGTGCGTGAGAGCTGGTACGCAAGTTGCACGCCGCTCGGGTTGCGGTACCGAAAGCCTTTGCCGGGCTGCTCAAACGTGTAAGAATTACAAGGTCCGGTAAGAGTTGCTGGGCCGACACCCGACCTAGAACACAAAACGCGAAGGAGGACAGCGATGCCGCACGTCCTGCTTGTCGATGACGATCCTGAAACCCTGGACTGGCTGTCGGAGTTCGTAAAAGGCGAGGGTTTCACCGTGGCGACCGCGGATTCGCTCCGCGCCGCCCGAGTTCACCTGACCCGATTGACCCCGGACATCCTGTTGACCGATCTCCTCCTGCCCGACGGGCAGGGCATCGACCTCGTGGCGGACCTCGAGTCGCGGGATGCCACGGAGTTCGTGATCATGACCGGCTACGCGAGCGTCGAGAGCGCGATCGACGCGCTGCGGGCGGGGGCGACCGACTATCTCGTCAAGCCCGCCGACCTCGAGCGGCTCAAGGCGATCCTGCACCGGGTCCCGCGGCCCGAGGAGCTGCGCGAGGAGATCGGCGAGCTGCGCGGCGAGCTCCGCAAGCTGGGCCGCTTCGGCCAGATCCTGGGCAACTCGCTGCCGATCCAGCGGCTCTACGACCAGCTCACGAGGGTGTCGCCGACGTCCGCCACCGTGCTCCTCATCGGCGAGAGCGGCACCGGCAAGGAGGTCGCGGCGCAGACCATCCATGAGCTGAGCCGGCGCAAGCGCGCGCCCTTCCTGCCGCTGAACTGTGGCGCGATGTCGCCGCAGCTCATCGAGAGCGAGCTCTTCGGCCACGAGAAGGGCAGCTTCACCGGCGCCGATCGCCAGCACAAGGGCTTCTTCGAGCGCGCGCACGGCGGCTCGCTGTTCCTCGACGAGATCACCGAGATGCCGCAGGAGCTGCAGGTGAAGCTCCTGCGCGTCCTCGAGACCGGCACGTTCATGCGGGTCGGCATGAACACACCGATCGCCGCGGACGTTCGCCTGATCGCGGCCACCAACCGGGTGCCCGAGAAGGCGGTCGCCGAGGGCAAGCTGCGCGAGGACCTGTTCCACCGCCTGAACGTGTTCCCGATCCAGATGCCGCCGCTGCGCGAGCGGGGGACCGACATCGAGCTGCTCGCGCAGCACTTCCTCGAGCGCCTGAACAAGGACGAGGGGACGACCAAGGTGTTCGCCCCGGCGGCGATCGCCTCGCTCTACGTGCACAGCTGGCCGGGCAATGTCCGGGAGCTGAAGAACTACGTGCAGCGCGCGTACATCATGGCCGACAAGGTCATCGACGCCGAGCTCGCGCCCGAGACGTTCGTCGAGCCCGAGCACACGTCCATTCTCACGGTGCGGGTCGGCAGCACGCTCGAAGAAGTGAACCGGCGGCTCATCGAAGCGACGCTTGTCGAGTGCGGAAACGTCAAGCGCAAAGCCGCGGAGACCCTCGGCATCAGCTTGAAGACGCTCTACAACCGTCTTAACGCGTATAACGGCGGGAAGGGCGCCGCAGACGCCGATGGGGGCGGTGAGGCCGCGCTCGCGGAAGCGCGCGTGCCGCCCACCGCGGGGGCCGAGGCCGGGCGCAGTCCAGGGCTCTAGCCTCTGCGGACGAACCGGCGCCCTCGCGCGCGCCGGTCGAGCTGGCTGCGGTTGCGCTTGCCGCCTCGCTCCTAGCGATGGCTTGGGGCGTGCCCCGGAGGAGCTCGTCGTTCTGTTCGGCCCGGCCGTCCTGGCGGGGCTCGGTGCCTTCTTCGCGCTCGGGATGGCGCCGCGCAGGCGCTCAGCCGCGTCACCCTTACATTCGCGCGCAAGAACTATTTGCCCTCGCGGGTTAGGACGAGTGCAACAAGAACGGGGTGGGAGCTCCCACCCCGGTGGGCGATTTCGGAGCAAGCCCCGAGACCGCGAGCCCCTACATGCGCGGCCGTCGGCCCATCAGAAACAAGACCACCGCGAGAATCAGACCGATGACGAAGAGAATCCACGCGATGTTCATCGAGAGGCCGGCGATGCCGGTGAATCCGAGCAGCGCCGCCACCAGCGCAACAACGAGGAAGACTGCGGCCCAGTACAACATGCGAACCTCCTTCCTGTTCGTTTCAGAAGTAGAGCATTCGTGAATCGAGCAAGCAGTGTGCCCGGCGCCGCCGAGCGTCCGGCGCGGTGCCTCTAGAATGCGACCGATCCGCGCGCGCGACGGCAGCAGTTCTCTCCGGCTGCGAGGTCGTTTCCGCCGCGCTCACCTTCGACTACGCCGTTTCGGCGGCTGCGCGCGCACCGGGAGTTCCTTCATCCCGCGACGATTAAGGCCTTCGCACTACCCCCCTTGACAGGGGGCAGGGGGCAGGCACGGCGGTTGCCTCTCGGAAGCCTGTGCCGCGCGGCTTCCGCCGCCGCGGCCATCACTGGAACGAGGAGAATCGTCATGCAACACACCCAGCCGTCTTCGCAGGAATCGCCCCCCCGCACCGGCGAGGTCTTCGCCGACAAGGCGCACGCGGGCATCGACCGGCTCAGCACCGGCGCGCACGACACGGTCGAGCGCGTCGCCGCCGCTACCGCCAACGCCGCCGAGCGCCTCGGCGCCAAGGGCGGGGAATGGCTCCAGGCGAAAGACCAATGGGCGGAGTCCACCCGCGGCTACGTGCGCGAGCATCCGCTCGCCGCGCTCGGGATCGCGCTGGCGGCCGGGTATCTGCTCAGCCGGCTGACGTCGCGCTGACCGCGTGGGATCCCCGGGCGAACTCGGCCCCGCGCCGACGCGCGGGCCGCGCCTCGGCGACCTGACCGGGTCGCTGTTGCGGCAGGGGCGGGCGCTCGCGGCGGACTACGCGCTGCTCGCGGTGCTCGATGCGCGCAGCGCCGCGATGCGGTTCGCGTGGCTCGTGTCGGGCGGGCTGGTCGCGGCCGTCCTCGTCGCGACCGCTTGGCTCGCGATCGTGGCCGCCGGCATCGTCTGGCTGCTGGGCACGGGCACGTCGTGGGGGGCGGCGCTCGGTCTCGCGGCGGCGCTCAACCTCGCTGGCGCCGCGGCGGTGTACTTGTGGATGCGAGGTCTGATGACCGAGCTGCCGTTCTCGGCGACGCTGCGGCAGCTGCGCGGCGACGCTCCGGCGCCTCGCGGGAACGACGATGGATTTTGACGACGACATCCGCGCCGTCGAGCAGCGGGTCGCGCGCGGCCGGAACGGCCTCGCCGCGCTGGCCGAGAACTGCGAAGAAACGGCGCGCGACGCCATCGCCTCGCCGAAGACCCTGCTCGCGGTCGCCGCAGCCGGCTACATGCTGGGCGAAATGCTCCGCCCCTCGCGGCGGTCCGCGCCGACGAGGAAGGCCGGATTGGCGGGAATGCTGCTAGGCGCCGCCGTCGCGCTGGTCCGCGCCCGGTACGGCAACCCCTGGTCGCTTGCGGAGCTCGCATGGTCGCGCCGCGCGTCGCGAGCGATCGCGCGTCGGGGGTCACCTGCGGGGCGCGCTGGCGTACGAGCGCGCGCCCGCGACGTCGCTGTCGCCGATCCGAGCGGGGCTTCGGG
>DATEDA010000006.1:0-18215 GCA_035286595.1 Burkholderiales bacterium
CCCCGCGCAAGCGGGGATCCAGCACTGGGTCCCCGCTTGCGCGAGGACGACGACCCTTCGGTTCGTCGCCTAGCGCCGCAGACGCAGCACGTTCCCCGGCCGCAGCCACCGCCGCTCGAACTCGCCCGAGGTCCCCGCCTCGGCGAGCAGGTGGCCGGCGTACTCCTCGCAGCCCATCGAGCGCAGCAGCTCGAGCTCGGCGTGGGTCTCCACCCCCTCGGCGATGGTGTTGATGCGGAGGCTCCGCGCCATGTCGATCATCGCTTTCACGACGATCCGATCGTCGGGGTTCGCGGTCATGCCGCGCACGAACGACCGGTCGATCTTGATGCCGTCGATCGCGAAGCGGCGCAGCTGGCTCATCGATGAGTAGCCGGTGCCGAAGTCGTCGATCACGACGCGCACCCCGAGATTGCGCAGTCCGCCGAGCACCGCGCGCGCCTCGTCCGGGCTGCGGGCGAGCGCGACTTCGGTGAGCTCGAGCTCGAGCATCTTCGGGTCGAGGCCGCTCGCATCGAGCGCGCCGCGCACCCGCCCGAGCAGCGCGCGGTTGAACTGCTTCGGCGAGATGTTGACCGAGATCGCGAACGCCGGGCCGTGGAGCGCGTGCCATGCCTGTGCCTGGTCGGCGGCGGTCTGCAGCACCCACTCGCCGATCGAGTGGATGAGGCCCGTCTCCTCGACGAGCGGGAGGAAGCGCCCGGCCGTGAGCATGCCATGCTCGGGGTGCTGCCACCGGAGAAGTGCCTCGGCGCCGGTCAGCGTCTCGGCCGCCACGTCGGCGCGCGGCTGGTAGTAGACCCGCAGCTCCCCGCGCTCCACCGCCCCCCGCAGCGCCGCCTCGAGCCGCAGCCGCTCGGTCGCGCGGATGTTCATCTCCGCCGAGAAGAACTGGTAGTTCTTCCGCCCGCTCGACTTCGCCACGTACATGGCGGTGTCGGCGTGGCGCATGAGCGTCGTCGCCTCCGTCCCATCGCCGGGATAGATCGCGATGCCGACGCTCGCGGACGTGTTGAGCGTGTGCCCCTCCAGGTCGTAGGGCTGCGACAGCGCATCGATCAGCTTGCGGGCGACCTGCCCCGCGTCCTCGGCCGCCTTCATGCCCTCGAGCACGACCACGAACTCGTCGCCGCCCAGGCGCGACAGCGTGTCGCCCTTCCGGAGCACACCGCCGATGCGCTTCGCCACCTCGCGCAGGAGCAGGTCGCCGATCTCGTGCCCGAGCGTGTCGTTGATCCGCTTGAAGTGGTCGAGGTCGATGAACATCACCGCGAGCAGCCCGCCCTCGCGCTGCGCGCTCGCGATGCCGCGGGCGAGGCGGTCGGAGAGCAGCAGCCGGTTCGGCAGCCCGGTGAGCGGATCGCGCGTGGCGAGCTCGGCGATGCGCGCCTCCGCCTGCTTCCGCTCGGTGATGTCGAGGGCGGTCCCGCGGTAACCGCCGAACCGCCCCTCGCCGTCGACGATGGGCACCCCGCTCACGAGCTGCCACACCTGGCTCCCCGCGCGGGTGAGGATGCGCTGCTCGACGTTGCGGAACGCCACGCGAGTCTGCATGGTCTCCGCATACCAGTCGCGCAGGCGCTCCTGCTCGCCGGCCAGCATCAGCTCGTACGGCCGGCGGCCGTAGAGCTCCTCCGGGGCGTAGCCGAGCACCTGCTCGGCCCGGCGCGAAAGGTAGGTGTAGCGGCCGTCGACGTCGAGCTCCCAGACGTACTCCCCGGCGGCCTCGGCGAAGTCGCGGAAGCGCCGCTCCGACTCGCGCAGCTGCCGCTCGGCCATCTTCCGGTCGGTGATGTCCATCAGCGAGCTGACGACGCAGGGCTCGCCGCCGAGCTCGAGCACCTCGGCCGAGGCGAGGACGTCGGCGAGCTCGCCCGAGCGCTTGCGGAACCGGCATTCCATGTTGCGGACCGCCAACCCGTTGCGGAGCATCTGCACGAACTCGTCGCGGTCGGCCGGGTTGGCCCAGATGTTCACCTCGAGCGAGGTCTTCCCGATCGCGTCATCGCGCGACCACCCGGTCCACTTCGCCCAGGTGTCGTTCACCTCCAGGTACCGGCCGTCCTTCAGCCGGCTGATCACGACCGGCACCGGGCTCGACTGGAAGATCTTGACGAACCGGGCCTCCGAGTCGCGCAGCCGCGCCTCGGCGCGCTTGCGCTCGGTGACGTCGATTCCGGTCGAGAGCACGACCGGCTCGCCGTCGAGCTCGATGAGATCGCCCGAGAGCAGCACGTCGGCGACCTCGCCCGACCGCTTCCGCCAGCGGCACTCGTAGTTGCGCACGGCGGCCTGGGCAAGCAGGAGCTCGCGCAGGCGGATTCGGGCGTCGAGGTCGACCCACAGCCCGAGGTCGACGAAGTTCTTGCCGAGAATCTCCTCCCGCGCGTAGCCGAACGTCCGCGTCCAGGCGTCGTTGACGTCGATCACCGTGCCGTCCTCGATGCCCGAGATCGCGATCGGCAGCGGGCTGCCGCGGAACATCCGCTCGAGCCGCTCGCGCGAGGCGCGGAGCTCGACGAGCGCGCGGTTGCGCTCCGTGACGTCGGTGAGCGTCGAGATCACGCAGCGGGTGCCGGCGAGCTCGACCAGCTCTCCCGAGTAGAGCACCTGGCGCAGCTCACCGCCCCGCACCCGCACCTCGAGCTCGAAGTTTCGCACCGCGCCGCGCGCGCCGAGCAACGCGGTGATCCGCGGCCGATCCGCCCCGTGCACGAGCACGTCGACGCGGTCCAGCGTCTGCCCGACGACCTCCTCGCGCGCGCGGCCGAAGGTGCCGAGCCACGCCGCGTTCACCTCCAGGATCCGGTGGTCGTCGAAGCGGGTGAGCAGCATCGGATTGGGGCTCGCGCTGAAGATGCGGGCGAACAGCTCGCGGGATTCGCGCAGCTCGCGCTCCCCCTCCTTCTGCGCGGTGATGTCGCGCCCGATGCCGCGGTAGCCCCTGAACCCGGCCGCCGCGTCGAAGACCGGCTCGCCGCTCGTCAACACGTACCGCAGCTTGCCGTCGGGCGCGCGGCGCACGATGAGGAAGTCGCGGAACGGCTGGTGCTGCTCGACCAAGCGGCGATGCTCGACCCACGCCGGCGACTCGAGCCCTTCTTGCGGGAGCTCCCAGCGCCGCTTGCCGAGGTGGTCGTCGGGGTCGAGCCGGGTGGTGATCTGGAATCCGGGCGACAGGTAGCTGAAGCGCAGCCCCTCGTCCTGCTCCCAGTACCAGTCGACCGAAAGGTTGGTGAGGCTGCGGAAGCGCGCCTCGCTCCGGCGCAGCCGCTCGGCGGCGTCGCGGCGCTCCGTGCTCAGCGCACACAGGAGCAGCGTGGTCAGCGTCACCGAGCCGAGCAGGCCGTGCATCGCCACGAGCCCGCCCGCAAGCTCGCGCCCGGAGACGAACGGGCCGGCGTCGAGCCACTCGCCGGCGACGCACAGCGCCGTCAGCGCGACGTTGAAGGTGGCGATCTCCCGCATCGGGTAGCGCACCGCCGGCCATACGGCAAGCGGAAAGAGGAGCAGCGCAGCGAGGAACCCGACGCCCTCGACCCCGAGATTGCTCGCCAGCACGAGCGCGCCCGCGAGGAGCACCGCTGCGATCAGCGCTGCATGCGCCAGCGCATGCAGGACGCGAACGTCCGGCTTGGGCACGCGCCGCCACGTGAACAGGAGGGGCGCGAACAGCAGCACCCCCTGGGCGTCGCCAGCCCACCACGCGAGGCCGACGCGGAGAATCCGTTCCGGCTCGACGAGGCCCGCCTGCGCGAGGGCTGCCGTACCGATCGCTGCGGCGATCACGGGCGTGCCCAGGGCCGCGGGGAAGACGAGCTGCAGCACGTCCCGGACGCGGGCGAGCGCCGGGTCGAAGTCCCGCGTGCGGGTGAGGAGCCACGCGCCGGCGACGGCCGCCAGGGTGCTGCCGAGCGCCATGGCCGCGGCGGGCGCGGGCGGCACGCCCTCGGTGAGCGCGACGAGCAGCGCCGCGACTGTTACGGCGGGGAAGAAGCGCAGCCCCATCAGCACGAGCGCGGCAAGCGCGACGCCGGACGCCGGCGAGACCAGCGTCACGCTCGGGTGAACGAAGGCGAACGCGAGCCCGAGCTTCGCCGCACCGAAGTAGACGGCGGCCAGGCCGAGGTGCTTGGCGAGGTCAACGAGGACGGGCTTCATCGGACGATGCGGAACGGCGGCGATCGGGGCTGCCCCGCTGCGTCCCAGGTCTATCGGACTACCCTCGCGCTGCGCGCTCGGGGTTCGCCCTTGGGGCGGCCCGGCGGGCTCACGCGCCTTCATGGAGGTGCGGCGGCGCGACCTTCAGGACCTCCTCGAACGTCGTCACCCCGGTCGCGACCTTCACCGCGCCGCTGATGCGCAAGGATTTCATCCCCTCCTTGTAGGCCTGCTCGCGGATCTTCCCGAGCTCGGGCTGCGCGCTGACCAGGCGCTTGATCCCGGGCGAGAGCAGCATCACCTCGTAGATGCCGGTTCGCCCGCGGTACCCGGTCATGCGGCATTCGAGGCAGCCGACCGGCTTGTACACGTGATGCGGCCGGCGCGACTTCCACGGCGTGACGAGCTCCTCCCAGGAGACATCGTCCGATCGCCCGTCGCCGAACGGCACCTTGTGCTTGCAGTGCTTGCACAACGTCCGCACGAGGCGCTGCGCCATGACCCCGAGCACGGTCGCGTTGAGGAGGTACGCCGGCACGCCGAGATCGAGCAGCCGCGTGATCGCGCTCGCCGAGTCGTTCGTGTGCAGCGTGGACAGCACGAGGTGGCCGGTGAGCGACGCCTGGATCGCCATCTCCGCGGTCTGCAGGTCGCGGATCTCGCCGACCATGATGATGTCGGGGTCCTGGCGCATGAGCGCCCGCACCCCCTCGGAGAAGGTGAGATCGATCGCGGTGTGCACCTGCATCTGGTTGAACGCGGGCTCGATCATCTCGATCGGGTCCTCGATCGTGCACACGTTCACCTCGGGCGTGGCGAGGGTCTTGAGCGTCGAGTAGAGCGTCGTGGTCTTGCCCGAGCCGGTCGGGCCGGTGACCAGGATGATGCCGTGCGGCCGGCCCGTCATCTCCGTCCAGCGGCCCTTGTCCTCGTCGGCGAAGCCGAGCTCGGTGAGATCCTTGACCAGCACCTCGGGATCGAAGATCCGCATCACCAGCTTCTCGCCGAACGCCGTCGGCAGCGTCGACAGGCGGAGCTCGACCTCCTGTCCGTCGGCCGTCCGCGTCTTGATGCGCCCGTCCTGGGGGCGCCGCTTTTCGACCACGTCCATCCGGCCGAGGATCTTGATCCGGCTCGTCATCGCCGCGATCACCGGGGCCGGCAGCTGGTAGACGTTGTGGAGCACCCCGTCGATGCGGAACCGCACCAGGCCGATCTCGCGCCGCGGCTCGATGTGGATGTCGCTCGCGCGCTGGTCGAAGGCGTACTGCCAGAGCCAGTCGACGATGCTGACGATGTGCTGGTCGTTCGCGTCGAACTGGCGGTTCGTCTTCCCGAGCTCGACGAGCTGCTCGAAGTTCGAGAGGCTCGAGCGCGCCTCGGCCGCCCCGGTCGCCTTCTTGACCGAGCGCGCCAGGTTGTAGAACTCGACGATGTAGCGCTGGATGTCGAGCGGGTTCGCGAACACCCGCTCGATGTCGACGCGGTGGATCCGCTGGAGCTCGCGCTCCCACTCGCGGACGTGGGGCTCGGCGGTCGCGATCACCACCCGCTTCGGGCCGGCTTCGACCGACAGGACCTTGAACCGCTCGGCGTAGGCGCTCGACATGATCTCGGTGACCGACGCGAAGTTGATCTTGAGCGGATCGATGTGGAAGTACGCGAGCCCGACCTTGGGCGCGTACCACTCGGTGAGCGCCTCGAGCGTGAGGAGCTTGTGCGGCGGCTGCGCGGAGCGCCACTTCTGCTCCGCGACTGCCACCAGGGGGTGCTGGGCGCCGGCCCGGTATGCGCGCCGGTCGGCGACGAGGCGTTCGGCCTCCGCGCGCGGCACGAGACCGTCGGCGATCAGTTCCTGGACGACCTCGGCCAGCGTGAGGTGGCGTTCCTCGTTGACGACGGCGGCGGCTGGCACCTGGGCGGACTCCGGAGCGACGCGCCAATATTGCCACGAAACCCTTGCGGCTCAATGGCTTTAGGCGGCAGCGGCGTGACGCTTTTGACTTCGGCCGGGAAGTCGGCCATCCTGCCGCCTCCCCATCCCGACGACCCCCAATCAGGAGAATCCCCATGGCGATCAAGGTCGGCGACCGCCTCCCCGAGGGCCGGCTCACCGAATGCGTCGAGTTCGACGGCCAAGGCTGCCCCGTCAACCCCAAGGACCTCAGCGTCCAGGACCTGGTCAAGGGCAAGAAGATCGTGATCTTCGGCCTGCCGGGCGCGTTCACCCCCACCTGCTCGGCGAAGCACGTGCCGAGCTACGTCGCGAACTTCGACGCGCTGAAGAAGAGGGGCGTCGACGAGATCTGGTGCATCTCCGTGAACGACGCGTTCGTGATGGCAGCCTGGATGCGCGACCAGAAGGCGGCCGGCAAGGTGCGGATGATGGCCGATGGCAGCGCCGAGTACACGAAGAAGCTCGGGCTCGAGCTCGACCTGACCGCCCGCAACATGGGAGTGCGCTCGAGCCGCTACTCGATGCTCGTCGACGACGGCGTCGTCAAGAAGGTCAACGTCGAGGCGCCGGGCAAGTACGAGGTGTCGGGCGCGGAGGCGATGCTGGGTCAGCTCTGAGCAGGCGGGCAACCGCCCTCAGTTGGGCGTCCAGATCCGGGAGCCCCCGCCGGCGAGCTCGAGCATGAGCTCGTTCAGCCGCTTCACGAAGCCCGCGGGGTCGTCGAGCTGCCCCCCCTCGGCGAGGAGCGCCTGGTCGAAGAGGAGCTCGGCCCATTCGGCGAACCGCTTCTCCTCGTATTTCAGGCGCTGGACCATCGGATGGTCGGGGTTCACCTCCAGGATCGGCTTGAAGCGCGGCACGTCCTGCCCGGCCGAGCGCAGGATTCGCTGGAGGTTGGCGCCGGGGTCGTTCGCGTCCGCCACGAGGCACGCGGGTGAGGCGGTCAGCCGGGCCGTCACCCGGACCTCCTTGACGCGCTCGCCCAGGGTCCGCTGGATGCGCTCGACGAGCCCGCGGTACCCATCGGCCTGCTTCGTCGCCGCGTCGCGCTCGGCCTCGCTCACGAGCGGCCCGAGATCGAGATCGCCCCTGGTCGCCGAGACGAGCGGCTTGCCGCCGAACTCCGGGAGGTGCGCGACGACCCATTCGTCGACGCGGTCGGACAGCAACAGTACCTCGACGCCCTTCTTCCGGAAGACTTCCAGGTGCGGGCTCGACTTCGCCGCCAGGAACGAGTCGGCGGTCACGTAATAGATCTTGTCCTGGCCATCCTTCATGCGCGACACGTAGTCGTCGAGCGAGACGTCCTGCTCGTCGGTGTCCTTGTGCGTCGACGCGAAGCGCACGAGCTTCCCGATCCGCTCGCGGTTGGCGGCGTCCTCGCCGACGCCTTCCTTGAGCACGCGTCCGAATTCCTTCCAGAAGGTGGCGTACTTCTCCCGCTGGTTTGCGGCGAGATCCTCCAGCATCGCGAGCACGCGCCGCGCGGAGCCGGAGCGGATCGCCTCGACGTCGCGGCTCTCCTGCAGCATCTCGCGCGAGATGTTCAGCGGCAGGTCGTTCGAGTCGATCACGCCGCGCACGAAGCGCAGGTACCCGGGCAGCAGCTCGCCGGCGTCGTCCATGATGAACACGCGCCGCACGTAGAGCTTCAGCCCGCGCCGCTCGCGCCGGTCCCAGAGGTCGAACGGCGCGCGCGACGGGACGTAGAGCAGCTGCGTGTACTCCTGGCGCCCCTCGACGCGGTTGTGGGTCCACGCGAGCGGCGGGTCGGAGTCGTGCGCGACGTGCTTGTAGAGCTCCTGGTACTGCTCGTCGGTGATCTCGGCCTTCGGCCGCGCCCACAGCGCGCTCGCTTGGTTGACGGCCTCCTCGAGCCCGGTGGCGAGCATCGCCTTCTTCTCGTCCGACCACTGGAGCTTCTGCATCACGATCGGGATCGCGATGTGGTCGGAGTACTTGCGGGCGAGGGCCTTCAGCCGGAAATCGGACAGGAAGTCGTCCTCGCCCTCGCGGAGGTGCAGGACCACGTCGGTGCCGCGGGTCCGCTTCTCGACCGTCTCGATGGTGTACTCGCCGGTTCCGTCGGACTCCCAGCGTGCCGCCTCGGCCGCCGGAAGACCCGCCCGGCGCGTGACGAGCGTCACCCGGTCGGCGACGATGAACGACGAGTAGAACCCGACGCCGAACTGGCCGATCAGCCGGGCGTCGCGCGCCTGGTCGCCGGTCAGCGCGGCCAGGAACTCCCGGGTGCCGGACTTCGCGATGGTGCCGATGTTCGCGACGACCTCGTCGCGCGACATGCCGACGCCGTTGTCCGAGACGGTGATCGTGCGCGCGTCCTTGTCGAACGCGATCCGGATCTTGAGATCGGGATCCGACTCGTACAGCGCCGGGTTCGAGATCGCCTCGAAGCGCAGCTTGTCGCACGCGTCGGACGCGTTCGAGACGAGCTCCCGCAGGAAGATCTCCTTGTTGCTGTACAAGGCGTGCACCATCAGGTGCAGGAGCTGCTTCACCTCGGCCTGGAAGCCGAGCGTCTGCCTGGCAGCCTCCGTCATGGGCCTTCCTCCCTGGTTCGGTTCGCGAGAAGAGATAGGGACGGACTGTGCCGAGATCAAGGCTCTCGCCGCAACCTGGGCATCAGGGAGTTTACTGAGAACCTCTCAGGGATTTCGGCAAGCGGAGAACCAGGCTCGCGGTCCCCTTGACAGAGCGATGTTGCTCCCGTGAAATCTGCCCCTGCGGAACTTTTCTTTGCGGCCGAGTCCAACGCGCGCTTAGATACAATAGCCGTACGCGGCCGACCTCGGGGCGGCCGTTCTCAAGAGGGTAGAGGGTACCGATGTCGCTGTTCTGCCGGGCGTTCCTTGCCGCGCTCCTCGTCCTGCTCGCGCCGATCGCGGCCGCCCAGCAGCTGCCCGAAGGGGTCGTCCGCGGCCCGTCGATGGGCGGCATCACCGAGTACAACCTCCAGAACGGGCTCAAGGTCCTGCTCCTTCCCGACCCCTCCCAGGACACGATCACCGTCAACGTCACCTACCTGGTCGGATCGCGTCACGAGAGCTACGGCGAGCGGGGGATGGCCCACCTGCTCGAGCACATGCTGTTCAAGGGCACGCCGCGCTACGCCAGCCCGAAGAGCGAGCTCCTCAAGCGCGGCGCGCGCTACAACGGCACGACCTCGTTCGACCGCACCAACTATTTCGAGACCTTCCCGGCGTCCGACGAGCTGCTCGCGTTCGTGCTCGACCTCGAGGCCGACCGGATGGTCAACGCCAGGGTCTCGCGGCAGGACCTCGAGAGCGAGATGACGGTCGTCCGCAACGAGTTCGAGGCCGGGCAGAACAGCCCGTTCGGCCTGCTGCGCGAGCGGATGAACGCCGCCGCCTACCTCTGGCACAACTACGGGCGCTCGGTGATCGGCACGCTGTCCGACATCGAGAACGTGCCCATCGAGCGGCTGCAGGCGTTCTACCGCCACTATTACCAGCCCGACAACGCGGCGCTCGTGGTGGCCGGGAAGTTCGACGAGGCGCGCGCACTCGAGGCGGTCGCGCGGACGTTCGGCGCCATCCCGAAGCCCGGTCGTCGGCTGCAGGTCACGTACACCGTCGAGCCGCCGCAGGACGGCGAGCGCACGGTGATCCTGAGGCGCGTCGGCGAGGTGCAGCTTGCCAACGCGATGTACCACGTCCCGTCGGGCTCTCACCCGGACTTCGTCGCCGTCGACCTTCTCACCCAGGTCCTCATCGCCCAGCCCTCGGGCCGGCTCCACAAGGCGCTCGTCGCCACCGGCAAGGCGGCCGCCGTCTTCGGCGCCGAGCGCCAGACCCGCGAGGCGGGTTCGGTGTACTTCGGCGCGGCGGTGCGTCGCGATGCCCCGCTCGAGCCGGCGCGCGACGCGCTGCTCGCCACGCTGGAGGGCTTCGCCGCGAACCCGGTGACCGACGAGGAGGTCGAGCGAGCGCGCACCAAGCTCAAGTCCGACGTCGAGCAGCTCCTGACCAACTCGCGCTCGGTCGGGCTCACGCTGTCGGAGATGGTCGCGATCGGCGACTGGCGGCTGCTCTACCTCTATCGGGACCGGCTCGACAAGGTGCAGCGGGACGACGTGCAGCGCGTCGCCGCCGCGTACCTGAGATCGTCGAACCGCACCCTCGGGCTGTTCCACCCGACTTCGCAGCCCGAGCGGGTGGTGATTCCGGCCGCGCCCGACCTCGCCGCGCAGCTCGCGGACTTCGCGGGGGCGAGCGAGGTCGCCGCCGGCGAGGCGTTCGATCCTTCCCCGGAGAACATCGAGGGTCGCGTCATCCGCCGCCGGCTGCCGTCGGGCATGAAGCTCGCCCTCCTGCCGAAGAAGACCCGCGGCGGCACGGTGGTGGCGCAGCTCTCGCTGCGGTGGGGCGACGAGGCGAGCAAGGCGGGCCGGAGCGCCGCCTGCTCGATGGCGAGCGCGATGCTCTCGCGCGGCACGCACAAGCGCACGCGCGAGCAGCTGCGGGACGAGCTCGACCGGCTGCGCGCGAGCGTAGCCGTCGCCGGCGACGGCGCCTCGATCCAGACCTTGCGCCAGAACCTCCCCGCCGCGCTCGCGCTCGCCGCCGAGATGCTGCGCGACCCGGCCTTCCCCGAGAGCGAGTTCGAGCAGGCGAAGCGGCAGGCGCTGATGAGCGTCGACTCACAGCGCACCGATCCGCAGTCGCTCGCGGGCCTCTCGATCGGACGCCACCTTCATCCCTACCCGCCCGAGCACTGGGAATACACGCCGACGCTCGAAGAACGCGCCAACCGCCTCAGGTCCGTGAGCCTGGACGAGGTGCGCCGCTGCTACCGCGACCTCGTCGGCGCGTCGCACAGCGAGCTGGCGGTGGTCGGCGACTTCGATCCCGAGGAGGTGACGCGGCTCGCCGCGGCGCTCTTCGGCGACTGGAAGAGCCCGACGCCCTACCGGCGCATCCCGGCGCGCTACTTCGACGTGCAGCCGATGGACCAGGTCATCGAGACCCCGGACAAGGCGAACGCGGTCTTCCGCGCCGGCCTCAATCTCAGGGTGCGCGACGATCACCCCGACTACCCGGCGCTCGTGCTGGGCAACTACCTGCTCGGCGGTTCGTCGGACGCACGTCTCGCGCGGCGCATCCGGGAAAAGGAAGGCCTCTCGTACAGCGTCGGCTCGTGGCTCAGCGCCAGCTCGCAGGACGAGGCGGGCGAGTTCGGCGTCTACGCCATCTATGCGCCGCAGAACCGGGCGCGCGTGCAGGCGGCGATCGCCGAGGAGCTCCGCCGCGCGCTCGACGAGGGGTTCGCCGTGCAGGAGGTCGAGGACGGCCGCAGGAGCCTGCTCCACGCCCGCAAGATGGCGCGTAACTCGGACTCCGGGCTCGCCGGGCGGCTCGCCGGCTACAGCGCAATCGACCGCACGCTCGCCTGGGATATCGCGTTCGAGAAACGGATCGCTGAGCTCACGCCGGCCCAGGTGCGCGACGCGCTGCACCGGCACCTCCAGCTCGGCAAGCTCTCGGTGGTCAAGGCGGGCGACTTCAAGCCCGCCACCGCGAAGGCCTCCGCGGCGCAGAAGTAGCCCGCTTACGCGAGCGGGTCGTACCGGATCGCGACCACGTCGACCGCCTCGGCGCCCGCCGGCGTCATCACCGTCACGGTCTCCCCTTCGCGCGCCTTGAGCAGCGCCTTGGCGACCGGCGAGATCCACGACACCCGCCCGCGGGCGGGATCGACCTCGTCGATCCCGACGATGCTGACCGTCCGCTCCCGCCCGGACCGGTCGGCATAAGTGACCGTCGCACCGAAGAACGCCTGGTCGTGATCCTGGCCGGCGTTGTCGACCACCTCCGCGATCTCGAGGCGCCGTGACAGGAAGCGGATCCGCCGATCGACCTCGCGCAGCCGCCGCTTGCCGTAGGTGTAATCGGCGTTCTCCGAACGGTCGCCGTTCGACGCCGCCCACGCGATCGTCTCGACGAGCTTCGGCCGTTCGACCTCCCAGAGGCGGGTGAGCTCGTCCCGGAGGCGCCGGTGGCCGGCCGGCGTGATGTAGTTCTTGACGATCGGCTGGTCGAGCGCCTGCTCGGGCTCGAGGTCGTCCTCCTCGAGCGCGTCGGGTTCCTTGGTGAATGCCTTGCTCATGCGCGGGCGGCCGCGGCTCGCGGCCTGCCGGAATGATAGCGCTACCGCGGGCCGACCTCGCGCAGGGTGAGGAGCGGCAAGAGCGCGAGCATCTGGAGGACGACGACGGTGCCGAACGCGGCGGTGTACGCGGCGAGCGGATAGCGCCCGGCCTCGGGCGGCCAGAGGCCGATGATGGCCCCCATTCCCCACTGGGCCGCGAACGCCGAGACGAAGACGAGCACGTTGACCGCGGTATTGACCCGCCCGGCGAGCGCGCGATCGTAGCGCTGGGTGAGGATCGCGTACGAGAGCGTCGCGATCGGCGCGATGAACGCGTAGAGACCCCAGGTCGCCACCGCTCCACCGGTGATCCCGAGCGCGAAGGTGACCATCAGGATCGCGCTCGCGATCGCGCCCAGCTTGAAGATGGTGAGCGGGGCCACGCCGCGCTTCGCGAGCGCGTCGCTCACCGTCCCGGTCGACGCGAACCCGGCCGTGGTCAGGATGGCCATCGCAAACAGCGCGCCGGCGACGGTCTGACGGTCGAAGCCCGCGACGTCGCGCAGCCACGGCGCCACCCAGAGCCCCTGGGTGGCGAGAAACGCGGCGTGGCCCGTCATGCTGACGCCTGCGACGCGCCAGAACACCGGGTCGCGGTAGATCGTGCCGAACCCCGCCACGAGCTCGCGCACGCTCGGCCGCGTCGGGCCCGCGTCGCGCTCGGGCACGACGAAGAAGATCAGCAGCGCGGTGGCGAACGTCAGCGCGGCGAGGCCGTCGAAGACGCCGCGCCAGTCGGTGAGCCGCAGCAGCGCCTCGACCGGCGCCGAGGCCGAGAGCGCACCCAGGCCGCCGGCTGCGAGGAGCCAGCCGCTCAGCGTGGCGAAGCGCGACATCGGAAACCAGAGCGTGAACGCCTTCATGCTCGCCATCAGGCAACCCGACACGCCGAGGCCGATCAATGCCCGGCCGGCGATCAGCCCCGGAAGGGCCTCGGCCGCGCCGAAGACGAGGGCACCGCACGCGGCGACGACCAGCAGGCCCGCGTTCACGCGGCGCGGGCCGAAGCGGTCGAGGAGGACGCCGAGCGGCAGCTGGAACGCCGCGAACGCGAGGAAGTACGCGCTGGTGAGGAGACCCAGGCGGTTCGCGTCGACGCCGACGTCGCGCACGAGATCGGGCCAGATGACGGCGTTGACGGTGCGGAAGAAGTACGAGAAGTAGTAGCCGCAGGCGAACGGCACGAGCACGCGCGCGAGGAGCCGCAGCGGCAGAGCGGGTTCTGGTTGGGTCATCGGGGCGGGGGCGGGCCGGATCTTACCCGACCCGGTTTTCCGCCCCGGCGCGTGTAACAGAGTGTTTCCGGTGTAACGGTGTGTTTGGCGGGTGGAACCGGCAGGCTCCGCGGTCGGACCAACGCCCTGGTAGAACAACCACGACTAGGAGGGGTGTCTCATGTTGATCAAGAACCGGGCCTCGGCGCTTGCCGTCGCCGGAGCCTTCGCCGCGGCCGCGACGCTCGGCTACGTGGGGGCCGAGTACTTCCCGATCGCCAGAACCCATGCCGCCGCGCCGGCGACGAGCGTGACGGAGCCCGGGCGGCTCCTTCCCGACTTCAGCGAGCTGGTCGAGAGCCAGGGCCCCGCCGTCGTGAACATCAGCACGACGACGCAACGGACCGCAGCCGGCCCGCGCGAGGCTCCGTTCAAGCCCGGCGATCCGCTGTACGAGTACTTCCGCCGGTTCCAGATCCCGATGCCCGACGCGCAGCCGACGCCGCGCCAGGGCCTGGGCTCCGGCTTCATCATCACGCCCGACGGCACCATCCTGACGAACGCGCACGTCGTCGCCGACGCCTCCGAGGTGACGGTCCGGCTCACCGACAAGCGCGAGCTCAAAGCCAAGGTCATCGGGTTCGACCGCCGGACCGACGTGGCGGTGGTCAAGGTCGAGGCGACCGGCCTCCCGACCGTGAAGATCGGCGATCCGTCCAGGCTCAAGGTCGGCCAGTGGGTCGCGGCGATCGGTTCGCCGTTCGGCCTCGAGAACACCGTCACCGCCGGCATCGTGAGCGCCAAGCACCGCGCGCTGCCGTCGGAGAACTACGTGCCGTTCATCCAGACCGACGTCGCCGTCAACCCCGGCAACTCCGGCGGGCCGCTGTTCAACATGGCGGGCGAGGTGATCGGGATCAACTCCCAGATCTACAGCCGCACCGGCGGGTACATGGGCCTCTCGTTCGCGATCCCGATCGACACCGCGATGAAGATCAAGGACGACCTCGTCGCGTACGGCAAGGTCAACCGCGGCCGCATCGGCGTCACCATCCAGGGCGTGACCAAGGACCTCGCCGACTCGTTCGGCCTGGCGAAGCCCCGGGGCGCGCTGGTGAGCGCGGTCGAGCCGGGCAGTCCGGCGGCGAAGGCGGGGTTGAAGGCCGGCGACGTCATCCTCTCGGTGGACGGCAAGCCGGTCGACCAGTCGAACGAGCTGCCGCGCATCGTCGGCGAGACCAAGCCCGGCACCGCGCTCGGCATGAAGGTCTGGCGGCAGGGCGCGACCCGCGACGTGCGCGTCACCGTCGGGGAGATGCCGGCCGAGAAAGTCGCGGCGGCGCCCGTGGCGGAGGTCAAGCCCGGGAAGCTCGGCGTGGTGGTCCGCCCGCTCTCGCCCGAGGAGCGGAAGAGCCGCGGCATCGATGCCGGCGTGGTGGTCGACCAGGTGGACGGCCCGGCGGCCCAGGCCGGGATCCAGCCTGGCGACGTCATCCTCGCCTTCGGGAACGAGAAGGTCGAGAACGGCGAGCAGCTCCGCAAGCTCGTCGACAAGTCGAAGGGCAGCGTCGCCGTGCTCGTGAGACGGGACGACGCCACGATTTATGTGCCGGTAAAGATCGGTTAGGCCTACCCCCAGGGGTGCCGCGTTGGCGGCCGGGGTTTCAAGCTCCCTCTGACTCGGCCTTCTCTCCCCCTTTGAGGCCGGGTTTCTTCAGCGCCCGTGCGGTTGACGCACGGGCGCTTTTTTTTCATCGCGCGCCCTCGGTTGCGGTCCTCGCCCGACTAGACCCCACCCTCGCGCCGCTGGGCGGCACGCACGCGGGCGGCGCGACGTCGCCCTGTCACAACGCGGCGTGTCCGGCATCGCTCTCCGTCCGTCTCCCGCTTGATTCCGGGGGGAGATGCGCCTATCGTTCCTTACGAGCTGCGCGCGCGCGAGCCGCCACCAACGACAACAAGGGGGAAGCGATGTTCGACCGTTCCGACGACGACTCCATCGCCTTTGCCGACTTCAAGCCGTTCATCGACGCCTGGCTCGACCGGGCCGAGGAGGCAGGAGATCACTTCCAGGGCCAGGACACGCCCCGCCCCGACCTCCGGAACTTGCTGAGGGCGTTCACGATGGGTCCGGCCGGCGCGTTCCTCTTGTTCTCGCCCCGAAACCGGGAAGCCCTGCAGTGGCTCTTCTATGTTCACGGCTTCATCAAGAAGAATCCGGTGCAGGACAAGGATCAAGAAGAACTTAAGGCCCTCACCAAGGACCTCCTCCTGGCCGGCCTCGAGCTGGCTGACGAAGCGCGGCGGCACCGGAACACGTTTTGGAACATCAACAAGCGTCTGATGGAGAAGCTCGGCGAGGCCATGGACGACGTGGCCGCGGAATTCAGCAAACCGAAACCGTAGTTCGTCGGCGGGTCCCGGATGGACATTGGCGAAGCAATCCGCGCCGAGATCGGTGCGCTACTGCGCAGCCGCGGACATCTCGACCCTCGGGTTTCGGCGAGCGACGCCTTGACCGCAACGCTGGGGCTCTCCTCCTTTGACGTCCTCGCGCTCGTGCCTCGCCTGAGCGCGACGCTCGGGGTCGACCCGTTCAAGGAGACGCTGGCGATCACGGACGTCCGTACGGTCGGCGATCTCGTCCAGGCATACGAAGGCGTGCGTGCCCCCATCGCCAGCGGACGCGCCGCGGAGGACCCGCTGCAGGCAAGCGCGACGCGTGCCGCGCTGCGCCGGCTGCGGGGCGCAGGTTAGACGATGGACGCGATCGCGATCATCGGAATGGCATGCCGGTTGCCGGGCGCGAGCACGCCGACCGAGTTCTGGAACAACCTGTGTCGCGGCGTCGAGTCCATCGCGCAATTCAGCGACGAAGAGCTGCGCCAAGCGGGCGTTCCGGACGCGCTGCTGCAAGACCCCCGGTACGTCAAGGCCGGCCCGGTCCTCAGGGACATCGAGTCGTTCGACGCCGGGTTCTTCGAATACTCGCCGCGGGAGGCGGCGCTGATGGACCCCCAGCAACGCCTCTTCCTCGAGGTTACCTGGGAGGCGTTCGAGGATGCCGGCTATGCGCCCGACAGCGGCGATGGCGTGGTTGGCGTATTCGCCGGTGGCGGCGGGGTCGTCACCAGCTATCTCGTGGCGCAGCAGGGCAATCCGGCGTTTGCCGGTCAGACCGCGAGCCTTCCGCACCTCGGCAACGACAAGGACTTCCTCGCGACGCGGGTGTCCTACAAGCTCAATCTTACCGGCCCCAGCCTCACGGTACAGAGCGCGTGCTCAACGTCGCTGGTGGCCGTGCACCTCGCCTGCCAGAGCATCGCGAGCGGCGAGTCCGACATGGCGCTCGCCGGCGCGTCGACGATCCGCATTCCTCACCGCGTCGGCTATCTCGCCGAGAAAGGCAACGTCTACTCGCTCGACGGTCGCTGCCGGGCGTTCGATGCCAACGGGCAGGGCACGATCTTCGGCAGCGGGGTCGCGGCGGTGCTGCTCAAGGATCTTCGGCGAGCGGTCGCGGATCGTGACCACGTCTATGCCGTCATCAAGGGAACGGCCGTCAACAACGACGGGGGTCGGAAGGTCAGCTACACCGCCCCGAGCGTCACCGGCCAGGCGCGCGCCTTCATCGAGGCGTTCACCCTGTCGAATGTCGATCCCGGCTCGATTGGATACGTCGAATGCCACGCCACCGGCACGACGGTCGGCGACCCGATCGAGATCCAGGCGCTCACGGGCGCTTTTCGCCTCAAGACCGACCGGCGCGGATTCTGTGCGGTCGGCTCGGTGAAGGCGAACATCGGGCATCCCGAGCAGGTCGCCGGCCTCGCGGGCCTGATCAAGACGGCGCTGGTGCTCGAGCGCGGCCGCATTCCGCCGAGCCTGCATTGCGTCACGCCCAACCCCGCGATCGACTTCGCCGGGAGCCCGTTCTTCGTCAATACGGCGCTGCGCGACTGGGTGCCCGCCGACACGCCGCGACGCGCGGCGGTGAACTCGCTCGGCATCGGCGGGACGAACGCGTTCGCGGTCCTCGAGGAGGCGCCGCGGCCCGAAGCGCCCGGGGCCGAGGAAGCTTGGCCATTCCATGTGTTGACGCTCTCGGCGAAGAGCGAGACGGCGCTCAATGACTACGCCGCGCGCATGCGTGCATTCCTCGACCGAGAGCCCGGGGCATCGCTCGGCGACGTTTGCTACACGGCGAACGTGAGTCGAAGCGCGGCCGCCGTGCGTCTCGCGATCCCCGCTTCCGACGTCGCGGATCTGAAGGCCAAGCTTGGCCGGTTCGTTGCGCAGCCCGTGCCGGCGGCGGGCGAGCGGCGGGGAGACCGGCGCAAGATCGCGTTCCTCTTCACCGGGCAGGGAGCACAGTCGGTTGGCATGGGCCGCGAGCTGTACCGGACGCAGCCGACGTTCCGGCGAGTCCTCGACGACTGCGCCGCGCGCGTGGCGCCGCTGCTCGAGTTCCCGCTGCTCAGCGTCGTTTTCGGGGAGGCCGATCGCGGCGCGCTTCTCGACGAGACGATCTACACGCAGCCGGCGCTCTTCGCCGTCGAGTACGCGCTGGCCGAGCTGTGGCGGGCGTGGGGCGTGGAGCCTGACGCAGTGCTCGGGCACAGCATCGGCGAGATCACTGCGGCCTGTTATGCCGGCGTGCTGGATCTCGACGACGCCCTGCGGCTCGTCGCGGC
>DATEDA010000007.1:0-8225 GCA_035286595.1 Burkholderiales bacterium
GGCGGGGAGGGCGGAAGCCGTGCCCGAGGTGTGGCTCGATCGGCTCGAGCGACGCGCCGCGGCCGCGCCCGTCGGTGATCCGTTCCAGGCGCGCTCCTGGGAGCCGGAACTGGTGGTGGTCCGGCGCAACCTTCCGCCCCCGCCGCCGCAGGCGCCGCCGCTGCCGTTCACCTACCTCGGCAAGATGATCGACGGCGAGCAGACGACCGTGTTCCTCACGCGGCAGGACCGCAACTATGTCGTGCGGCTCGGCGATACGCTCGACGGCAGCTATCGCGTCGAGAAGATCGAGGAGGACAGAGTCGCTCTCACCTATCTGCCGCTTGGTACCGAGCAGACGCTGCCGTTCGCCGCGACGCCGGCGGCGGCGAGCGCGGCGCCCAAGCCCCACGGGAAGGCCACGCGACCGGCCGCCGACGACGAGGACGACGACGAATGATGCGCAAAACTCTCACGTCAATCGCGGTGGCCGCGCTCGCTGCCTGCGCGACCAACCCGCAGGTCGATGAGGGCAAGCAGCTCATCGCCAAGGGCAACTTCGAAGACGGCTTGGCGAAGCTCGAACAGGCGGCGCGCGAGCAGCCGAACGATGCCCGGGCGCGCAATGCCTACGTCACCCAGCGCGAGGCGATCGTCGGCATCTACGTGCGGGAAGGCGACGCGCTGCGCACCTTCGGCGATCTCGATGGCGCCGAGGCGAGCTTCCGCCGGGCGCTGAAGCTCGACCCGGGCTCGCCGGTGGCGCAGGGCGGCGTCGACGCCGTCGCCCGCGACCGCCGCCACCTCGCGCTCGTGCGCGACGCGGAGGAGGCGCTCAAGCGCGGCGATCTCGCGACGGCCGAGTCGAGGGCGCGCGCCGTGCTCGCCGAGAACTCGTCCCAGCGCGGCGCGCGTGCGGTGATGAAGGCGGTTGCGGAGCGCCGCGCGCAGGTCCAGACGGCCGCGCCGACCCTCGCGGCCGCGCTGGCGCGGCCCATCACGCTCGAGTTCCGCGACGCGCCGATCCGCAGCGTGTTCGAGGTGATCTCGCGCACCGCCGGGGTCAACTTCCTGTTCGACCGCGACGTGCGGCCGGACCTCCGTGTCACGATCTTCGTTCGCGGCGTGCCGCTCCAGGACGTGATCCGGATGATCCTCGTCACCAACCAGCTCGAGCGCAAGGTGATGAACGAGAACTCGATGCTCGTGTATCCCAACACGCCAGCCAAGCAGCGGGAGTACCAGGAGCTCGTCACGCGCAGCTTCTACCTCGCCAACGCCGACGTGAAGCAGACCGCCGCGATGATCCGCTCGCTCGTCAAGACGCGCGATCTCTTCATCGACGAGAAGCTGAACCTGCTGGTCATGAAGGACACGGCCGATGCGGTGCGGTATGCCGAGCAGCTCGTCGCGACGCAGGACCTGGGCGAGCCGGAGGTGATGCTGGAAGTCGAGGTGCTGGAAGTCGCCTCGAGCCTGATCCGCGAGTTCGGCATCCGCTACCCGGAGCGGATCAACGTCGGCAGCCTCGGTGGCAGCCTTTCGACCGCGACCACCACCAACGTTGCGACCACGGTCACCACGGCGGCCCCGACGCCCCCGCCGTTCGTCGAGCTCCCGCCCAAGCCGTGGCAGTGGTTCGTCGCGAATCCGGTCTTCATCCTCAACCTGCGCCAGACCGACGGCACGGTCAACCTCCTCGCGAATCCCCGGATCCGGGTGAAGAACCGGGACAAGGCCAAGATCCACATCGGCGAGCGGGTCCCGGTGATCACCACCACGTCGACCGCGAACGTGGGCGTGTCCTCGTCGGTGCAGTATCTCGACACCGGGCTGAAGCTCGATGTCGAGCCGAACGTCTATCTCGAGGACGAGGTCGCGATGAAGGTGCAGCTCGAGGTGTCGAACATCCTCGAGCAGCTCAACATCTCGGGCACGATCGCCTACCGTCTGGGGACGCGCAACACGGCGACCACGCTCCGGCTGCGCGACGGGGAGACGCAGGTCCTCGCCGGCCTGATCAGCGACGAGGATCGCACCGCGGCCAACAAGATTCCCTACCTCGGCGACCTCCCCCACACCAAGCACTTGTTCTCGAGCGACACCGACCAGCGCACCAAGACGGAGATCATCCTGCTCATCACGCCGCGGGTCGTGCGCAACATCACGCGGCCCGACACCGTCGCCGCGCAGTTCCACTCGGGGACCGACGCGGCACCGGGCTCGCCGCCGCTCAGGCTCGCGGCCACCGGCCCGGGGGCGCTCGCGATCGCGCCCGGTGCGGGCGCGCCGGGGCTTGCAGCGAAACCGCCGATTCCGGGCGTGCCGGGCGCGCCGTCCGTGGCGCCTGCGGACTCCGTGGAGCTCGCGGTGAGCGGTCCCGCGCAGGCCGCCGTCGGCCAGGAGTTCGTCGTGAACCTCAGCCTGCCGGCGCGGAACGAGGGCGCAAACGCCACGATCGAGGTCGCCTACGACCCGACGGTGCTGCGCGCCGTGGGCGGGCAGCCCGCTGCGCCGCAGGCGACCCCCGGGGCACCGCCGCCGGCCGCGGATGCGGGGCGCACGATGGTGACGGTCAGCGGACCGGCGGTCGCCGGCGCGCCGCCGGCGTCGACGTCGTTGCGTTTTCGCGTGGTGGCGAACGCGCCGACGACGACAACGATCCGCATCGAGAGCCTGACCGGGACCGATGCTGCCGGCCGGCCGCTGCTGGTGACCGCCCCCGGCGCGCTGAGCGTCTCGATCGTGGGCGCCGTGGCCAGATGATCGACGCGATGCGCCGTTCGAAGCCGCGCCGGCGCGGCTTCACGTTCATCGAGCTGGTCATCACGGTCGCGATCATCGGCGTCCTCGCCGCGGCGGCGGTGCCGCTCGTCGAGCTCACGGCGAAGCGCGCAAAGGAGCAGGAGCTGCGCACCGCGCTGCGGCAACTCCGTACCGCGGTCGACGACTACAAGAAGGCGGTCGACGAGGGCAAGATCGCCAAGAAAGCCGACGAGTCCGGCTACCCGCCGTCGCTTGATGTCCTGGTCGAGGGGGTGGTCGACGGCGACGACCCGAACCGGCGCCGGCGCATCTACTTCCTGCGCCGCATTCCGCGCGATCCGTTCCACGGCGACCCGGCCGTGCGGCCGGCCGAGACCTGGGGCAAACGGAGCTACGAGTCGTCCTACGACAACCCCCAGCCGGGCAAGGACGTGTTCGACGTGCACTCACTCGCCGAGAACGTCGGGCTGAACGGCATCCCTTACCGCCAGTGGTGAGGTGGCGCGTGCGTCGCAGCGGGTTCACACTCATCGAGCTGATCGTGGTGATGGCGATCATCGCCACGCTGCTCACGATCGCCCTGCCGCGGTACTTCGGCAGCGTCGACCGATCGAAGGAGGTGACCCTCCGGCAGTCGCTCAACGTCATGCGCGAAGCGATCGACAAGTTCAACGCCGACAACGGGCGCTATCCCGAGAAACTCGAGGACCTGGTCGAGAAGCGCTACATCCGCGCGATCCCGGTGGACCCGATCACCGAGAGCGTCCAGACCTGGGTGATCGTGCCCGTCCCCGGCGCGATGGCGCAGGGCGCAGTGTACGACGTGCGAAGCGGTGCGCAGGGCAACACGAGCGATGGCAAGCCGTTTGCCGAGCTGTGACGGCCCGCGACGCAGCCAGCGTCAGCCGCTCCTCAACTTGATGTCGCAAATTGCGGTTTCAAGTTCCTAAGCTCATGATTCGTCCGCTGAAACAGGCTGCCGCACTATCGATACTCATGCCGACTACAAGGACCATGCGTAGCGCGGCCCGCAGCACCGGCTTCACCTACATCTGGCTCCTGGTCGCGGTCGCAGTGATGGCTGCGGGGCTGGCCGCGATCGGCGAGGTCGCGAGCACTGCCGCGAAGCGCGAAAAGGAGGCTGAGTTACTGTTCGTCGGCGATGAGTTCGCGCGCGCGATCGCCGAGTACCACGCGAGCTCCCCGGGCGCGCCGCAGTATCCCCAGAGGCTCGAGGAGCTGCTCGCCGACAAGCGCTATCCGAACGTCCGCCGCTACTTGCGGCGGGTCTATCCCGACCCGATGACCGGCCGCGCCGACTGGGGCCTCGTGCGCGGCCCGGGCGGAGGGATCGTCGGCGTGCACAGCCAATCGATGGAGCGTCCGCTCAAGACCGCGAACTTCCCGCGCGGGTACGAATCGTTCGCCGGAGCCACCGTGTATTCCGCGTGGCGGTTCGCCCCGGCGGCGGCGGGCTCCTCGATCGCGCCCAAGTCCGCTGCTGGGCCGGCCGCGCCCGGCCAGACCCAGAAGAGCGCGACGCGCGTCCCTAGCCCCGGTTCTTCAGGTAGTTCAGCGGCCCGCCCGTAAACGGCGCGAAGCCGGTGCCGAAGATGAGCCCGGCATCGGCGAGATCGGCGTCGGCGACGATGCCTTCGTCGACTGCCTTCTGCGCTTCGGCGAGATACGGGTCCATCACGCGCTTGATGAGATCGTCGTCGACCGGGTCGGCTTTGCCCTTCACCGGCCTGCCTTTCTCCCAGCGGTAGAAGCCTTCGCCGGATTTCTTGCCGAGCTTGCCAGCCTTGAGCAGCTCCTCGAGCCGTCGGGGCGGCGTCGCGTCCGCGCCGGCCAGCGACTTGCCCGCCGCGGCGCAGATGTCCAACCCCACGGTGTCGGCGAGCGCGATCGGGCCCATCGGCATCCCGAACTGCTCGGCCGCCTTGTCGATCGTCTCCGCCTTGATCCCCTCGTCGAGCATCCGGAACGCGTTCGCCATGTAGGGCCCGAGCACGCGGTTGACGAGGAACCCGGGCGAGTCCTTCACCGGCAACGGCAGCTTGTCGATCTGCCGGACGAACGCGGCACCTTTCCGGGCCCCCTCGGGGTTCGTCGCGGCGCCCGCGACCACCTCGACGAGCTGCAGCTGCGGCACCGGGTTGAAGAAGTGGAGGCCGACGAGGCGCGACCGATCCTTCATCTTTTGCGCGATGTCGGCGAGCTTGAGGCTCGAGGTGTTGGTCGCGAGGATCGCCGCGGGCTTCGCTCGCGCTTCGACGGCGGCGAACAGATCCTGCTTCACCTGGAGGTTCTCGAAGATCGCCTCGATGATCACGTCGGCGTGCCGCACCCCGTCGCCGTTCACGTCCGGGATCAGCCGGTCCAGGGCGTCGCGCACGCGCAGCTTGTCGCGCAGGCGCTTGCCGAAGAGCTCCGCCGCGCGCTTCATCGCGGGCGCCAGGCGTTCCGGCGTGGTGTCCTGCAGCGTGACGGTCAGGCCGCGCAGCGCGCAGATCGCCGCGATATCACCGCCCATCGTGCCCGCGCCGATCACGTGCACCCGCTGCGCCTGGAGGGAAGTGTCCTTGCCGAGCGACTTCATGCGCTCCTGCAGCCCGAAGACGCGGATAAGGTTCTTCGCCGTCGGGTGCTGCACGAGGTAGGCGATCGACGCCGGGTCCTGCGGCGGCGGGAGGAACGGGTCGCCGTCGTGCTTCTCCCAGAGCTCCAGGATCGCGTACGGGGCCGGGTAGTGCTCGCGGCGCGCGCGCTTCTGGAGCTGGGCGCGGGCCATCGCGGCCACGATGCTCTTGAGCGGGCCGTTCATGAGCCGCTGCACGACGGGCAGCGAGCGCGGCTCCGGCGCCTCGAGGATCATGATCCGCGCCGCGTTCTCCATGACGCGCGGCGGGACGGCGGCGTCCACCAGCCCGATCCGCTTGGCGCGGCGCGCGTCCACCGACCGGCCGGTCATCATCAGGTCGAGCGCCGCGCTCGGGCCGACCACCTTCGGCAGGCGCTTCACGCCGCCCCAGCCGGGCAGGATGCCGAGCATCACCTCCGGCAGCGCGAACCGCGTCCCCGGCTCGTCGACGGCGATGCGATAGCGGCACGCGAGCGCGAGCTCGAACCCCCCGCCCATGCAGAAGCCGCGCACCAGCGCGACCGTCGGGAAGGGCAGGCCGGCGAGGCGGTTGAACGTGTCCCAGCCGCGCCGCACGATCGCCAGCGCCTCCTCGATCTCGTCGATTCGCGTGAACTCGTCGACGTCGGCGCCGGCAATGAACCCGGATTCCTTGCCCGAGCGGATCACGACCCCTTTCGGCCGCTCGGCGGCGAGCCGGTCGATGATCGCGCCGAGCTCCTCCATCACCTCCTTCGAGAAGGTGTTGGTCGAGGTGCCCGCGCGGTCGAACGTGAGCCAGACGATGCCGTCGGCGTCCTTGTCGAGCTGCCAGTGGCGATAAGACCCGGTCACAGAGGACACAGAGGAAGCCGTTTGTTGCGAAGGGGCAGTTTCGGGTGGGCGTTCCCGCGCGGTGACGAATGCAGACATGACGATTCCTCTTTGCCTTTCTCGGTGTTCTCTGTGACCTTCTAGAGGGCCTCGACCAGCATCGCGCCGCCCTGGCCGCCGCCGATGCAGATCGTCGCCATGCCCCGCTTGCCCTTGTTGCGCTTGAGGACGTGCAGCAGGTGGAGCACGATGCGCGCGCCGGACCCCCCGACCGGGTGGCCGAGCGCGATCGCGCCGCCGTCGACGTTGAGCTTCTCGAGGTCGAGCTCGCCCATCGCCCGATCGAGCCCGAGGTCGTTCCGGCAATACTCGTCGCTCTTCCACGCCTCGATGCACGCGAGCACCTGGGCCGCGAACGCCTCGTTGATCTCCCAGGCGTCGAGGTCGTTCAGGCCGAGGCCGTGACGCTGCAGGATCGGCGTCGCCGCGTGCACCGGGCCGAGCCCCATCTGGGACGGATCGAGCCCCGCCCACTGCGAGTCGACGATGCGGCCGACCGGCTCGAGCCCATGGCGCTTGACCGCCTCATCGGTCGCGAGCAGGACCCATGCGCCGCCGTCGGTCACCTGCGAGGAGTTCCCGGCGGTGACGTTGCCGTACTTGCGGTCGAAGAACGGCTTGAGCTTCGCGAGGTTCTCGGCCGTCGAGTCCTTGCGCACGCCGTCGTCCGCGGTGTAGACGTTCCCGGCGCCGTCGTACACGGGCACGACCTCCGGGGCGAGGCCGTCGGCATCCGACTTGGCGAGCCAGCCGTTCTCCTGCGCCCGGGCGAGGCGGCTATGGCTGCGCGCCGCGTACTCGTCCATCTGCCGGCGCGTGATGCCGAACCGGTGCGCGAGGTTTTCGGCGGTCTGGCCCATCAGCAGCCCCACGTTCGGGTCGGTCAGTCCACGCATCAGGCCGATCACCGGCGCGAGATACGCCGGCCTGAACCTGGCGAGCGCCGCCGCCTTCTGGCCCAAAGTCCTGGCGGCGTAGAAATGGGCGAACCACAGGACCATCGCGTCGGAGAAGAGGAGGGGCGCCCGCGATAGCGCGTCGACGCCGCCGGCGAGGACGAGATTGGAGCGCCCCGCCTCGAAGTTCGCGATCGCGGAGTCGAGCGCCTGCATGCCCGAGGCGCAGTTCCGCATCACCGTCCAGCCGGGCACCTGCTGGCCGCAGCCCATGCGCAGCGCCACGACCCGGCCGATGTTCACCTCGTCGACGGAGGGCGCGGCGCAGCCGAGGATCACCTCGTCGAGCTCGGTCGGCGCGAACGGCTGGCGGGTGAGCACCGCGCGGCCGGCGGCCGTGGCGAGATCGCTGGCCGCGAACGGGCCGGGGCGGTTGCGCGCCTTGAGGAACGGCGTCCGTGCGCCGTCGATGATGTAGACGTCCTGCCTCACTCGTTCGCTCCTTTACTGGCAGTACCGCGCGTAGTCCCAGCGGGCCTCGTTGCAGTTGGTCCCGTACACCTGGTCCGCCCCGACGTCCTTGTCGACGCCGGGGCACCAGCGGCTTGCGCGCTTGGCGGCGGAGACGCACGCCGCGGAGGCCTTCTCCGGCACCTGGAAGCGCTCGTGGATCGGCCCGTCGTAGTCGCCCGAGGCCGTAAAGCAGCCGGCGACGAGCAGCACCGCGAGCAGCGTGCTCGCTCGAAGCACTGTCATGTCTACGCGACCGCCCGCTGCGCGGCCGGCCGGGCCTCCGCGGCCAGGGACAGATCCGGCGGGAAGTCGTCCACCCGGATCACCTCGTCGCGCAGGCGCGCGGCGCGGGCGAGCTGCGCGCGCTCGTCGGCGGTGAGCATTCCGGCGGCGATCGCTGCCTTGGCGAGGGCATCAGCGGTCTCGCCGGCGATCTGGCCGGCCCGCTGGGCGTCGCGCAGCTTGCGCTCGATCGGCTCGGCGGCGATCGTGGCGTCGAGCGCCGCCTCGAGCTTCCCGATGATGTCGGTCTCGCCCTTGGTCAGGTACATGCC
>DATEDA010000008.1:0-12816 GCA_035286595.1 Burkholderiales bacterium
GACGGCGCGTTCCTCGTCAAGTGGATCGCGCCGGTGCTGCGCAACCTCGCCGACACGCCGGAGCGCGCGGCCGAGATCTACGTGAACGAAGGCGTGTGCGAGGTGTTCGACGTGGTGTTCCCGCCCAAGGGCACGTTGATCACGCCGGTGTGGCCGGCGGCGACCAATGCGCGCTCGTTCGTGCTGTTGCGCTCGCTCGGACTGCTCGCGGGCTGCGTGGCGCTGGCGACGCACGGCCGGATGCCGGCCGACCAGGAGACGATCCGCTACACGGGATTCTACGGGAACGATTCGGACGGCAAGCCGTTCCTCTCGCGCGAGGTGCTGGGGGGCGGCTCGGGCGGGCGTCACTACGCCGACGGCAACGACGCGATCCACATCGTGCCCGATTCGCGCAACCAGCCGGCGGAGTTCATGGAGAACCGCTTCCCGGTGATCGTCGAGAAGCTCGCGCTCGCGCCCGACTCCGGCGGCGCGGGGACGCGGCGCGGAGGCCTCGGCTACGAGAAGCACTATCGCGTGCTGGTCGACTGCCACACCATCGTGACCGCCGACCGCGTCCGGCTCGGGTGCTACGGGGTGAACGGCGGGCGGGCGGGCAAGCCGTTCTGCGTGACGGTGGATCTCTACGGGCGCGCGAAGGACCTCGGCGGCCTCGTCGACGGCGAGCCGCTCGCGGCCGGCCAGGTGCTGCGCGTCGTGACCACCGGCGGCGGCGGGTGGGGCGATCCGCTCGAGCGCGAGCCCGAGCTCGTGCAGCGCGACGTGATCGAAGGGAAGGTGTCGGCGGCGGCGGCGCGCGAGGAGTACGGCGTCGTGCTGGTGCCGGGTGGGCCCGAGTTCGAATACGGGCTTGACCGCGCGGGCACCGAGAAGGTCCGCGCCAGGCTGCGCGCTGCGCGCAAGGGGCCGCTGCCGATGATCGACCGCGGGCCGGGCTACGAGCGGATGGTCCGGGGCGCCGGCGCGTAGCTCCCGCGTGCGATCGCCTGCTCCTTAATCTACGTCAATACCCCGCCGCCGCGACGGCCGTAGGGTCTCGCCATGGAGAACAAGTCATGTTCGGCATATTGCGCTCCCCCGTGGACCGGCGTCTGATCGACCGCGGCATGGTTGCTTGCCCGGTTCGCGGCCACGACGTCGAGGTCGGCTTCTGCGCCGACTGTCGCTGGGCGCTCGAGATGGACGAACAGGCCCGGCTGCCGTTCGTGCGCTGCCGGCCGATCCTGCCCGCGCGCGGATTCGAGCCGCCGCGCTTCTGACCGGCCCGAATCCGGCTCGGGCCGGTCAGCCAAGGCGCGCGAGGTAGCGCGCGCCGTGCGCCTGGAGTGCCGGACCCGCGAGCTTGGCGTAGGCGGCGAGCGCGTCGGGGTTCTTGATCGAGCGGTAGCAGACAACCCAATAGGCTTTGGCCATGGCGGGGTCTCCTTTGAGCCCTCAGTGTAACTGTCGCCGGAGGTGGCTGGCGGCGGGAGCGTTCGCGGTTCTGGGCTCACGGCCCAGCTGAACTTCCGCGAGCGGCCATCAAGAGACGTCAGCGCCACCGCGAAGATTGCGCGTAAGCGGCCGTTCGCCTGGTCGAAGGCACTTAATCACGGTCGTGGGCCCGCCCGCTCTCGCTCGGCCGACTCCAAGCCATCGCTCAGGGGTTTGACCAATGACAATCCATGCCCGAAACTTCGCTGCGAAACCTATCGATTTTGATCTCTGAGGAGACTCGGCGATGAGCCCACTGAAGTGCATTCGGCACACCGGCACCGCGTCATCACTAGCGGTATTGGCGCTCGTAATCTGGAGCTACGCCTTTGCTGCGCCCGTCGGTGCCGCCATCAGCCTAAATGGGCAAGTGCTCGGCGCAGGCGCGCCAATCGCCGCCTCGACGGTGACGCTCTATGCCGCGAGTGCCGGTGCGCCCAAGCAACTGGCTCAAACAAGGAGTAGCGCAGATGGCCGCTTCGCGCTCAATGTAGTGGGCCCCGCGGGCAGGGGTGCGATCCTCTATGTGGTCGCGAAGGGTGGCATTCCGGCGGCTAAGAAGTCCGGCGGTAACAACCCCGCCATCGCGCTCATATCCGTGCTGGGGCCGACGCCGCCGAAGACCGTCACGATCAACGAACTCACGACCGTGGCATCCGTATTCACTTCTGCGCAATTCATCAACGGCGAGTCGATTTCGGGCAATCCTCTCGGACTCCGAATCGCTGCCGGTAACGCTCCGAATCTGGTCGATCCGGTCACCGGAAAGTGGGGCAAGGTGCTGCTCGACCCGATCAACAGTTCGATGACCACGACGCTGGCAAGCTTGGACACGCTCGGCTCGCTGATCAGCGCCTCCTTCACGGTCGCCGACGATGCGTGGCGCACCCGCTTCTTCAAAGCTGCAACGCCACCCAGTGGGGTGACGCCGAAGAATACGCTCGAAGCGATGGCTGGCATCGCCCGTGCGCCGTGGGCGGCACCGAAGGAGCTGTACGCGCTCTTCGACACTGCCTATCCGCTACCGGCCCCGGATGGACGCCGCAGTGCGCCGTTCGCGCCCTATCTCGTTTACGAACCGGACGACTTCGCACTCTCGCTGTGCTTCTCGGGCGGCGGGAATTTTGCCAATGGCCGATTCATGTTCGATGCGGACGGCAACCTGTGGAGCGGCATGAACTGGATGCCGGGCTCGCAGTCCGGCGTCAACAAGAGCACGGGTGGCGGCGTGGGCAAGTACAGCCCCAACGGAACGGCGCTTTCTCCGCCGATCACCGGCTTCACCGGCATGGGCATCGACGGCGTGGGCTGGGGCACCGCCGTGACCAAGGACCGCGTCTGGATTACCAGCTTCAACGGCAAGATTCTCGTGATGGACTTCCACGGCAAGCCGGTCGCCAGCGAAAGCGATTTCCCGTTCAAAGAAAAATTCCTCGGACTAATGGGCATCGGCGTTGCCACCAACGGCGATGTCTGGATTGCCGATGGATCGGGCAATCAGTTGCTCTACTTTCCCGGGGGTCGGATCAAGGACGGGAAGATCGTAAAGCCCGCCGGGCTGAAATCGCCCTTCGACATCGTCATCGACTCCCAGAACCGTGTCTGGGTGAGCAACTCCCAGTCGGACACCGTCGTGCGTTTTCCCGCCAATGATCCCTCCAAGGCGGAGTCATTCCGTGCCGGGATCGGCGTCCGTGCCCTCGCGCTTGACTCGAAAGACAACGTCTGGGTCGCGAGCAACATGTCGCTCGATTTTCCTCCACCGGTGATTCCCGACGGTGCCTCCATCATGCAGCAGTTCAAGATCGCCGCTGGACATCTGTTCGACGTTCTCTCCAAAAATCCCAAGATGGTCACCGGCGTCGTCAATATGATCCGTCCCGATGGCACCCAACCCGCGCCGACGGGTTTCGCCGGCAACAAGGAGGTCAGTGTGCCATGGGGCTTGAACATCGATGGGAACGACGACGTTTGGATCGGCAATTTCTGGGGTCGGGGCGTGGTGCTGATGGCCGGTGACGGCGCCAAGGGTCGTGTCGCAGGCGCCAAGACCGGCGATGTCATCCACGTTTTCAAGGGCGGTAGCATCCAGATGCTCACGGACACCTCTATCGACCCGGCGGGTAACGTCTGGGCGGCAAACAACTGGAACGATCTAAACGCAGCCGCCGCGCCCGATCCGTTGCGGCCCACCTCGACTTGGGGTGGCGGGTCGGGTTTCACCGTCATTTACGGCGTGGCGGCGCCGGTCAAGCCGCCGCGTATAGGTAAAGTGCAGCCGTATTAACGACGCGAGTAGAGCGGTTGGGGCGCGCCCGTCGCGAACGACCGCAACCGAAGTGTTAGGCGGCCGCTTCGGAGGACGCTGACTGTCAGGTCAGGGTCGTATCCGGCCGTTGGCCGAGCGCAGGATGACGCGCGCCGACTTCTCTTTGCATCCTTGTGCAACTTGGTTCGCCGGGGATAGACTGATCTCGAGACCTGCCAGGGCTGCAGCTGATCTGCTGCGGAATTCGTTCCCGACCGCCCGCGAACGGATGGGTTGGCGCCGCTCCCGATAGTATTGGACCTCTGGTGGTCGCGATCAACGGCTTCAAGGAATACGATCGCTACGATGGTCTCGGCCTCGCCGAGCTGGTGAGCCGCCGCGAGGTCGCGCCGCGCGAGCTGCTCGAGGAGGCGCTCGCGCGCCTCGAGCGGATCGACCCCAAGATCCGCGCGGTCTGCGCACTAGCCGTCGAGCCGGCGCAGCGCGCCATCGCGCAGGGACTGCCGGAGGGCCCGTTCACCGGCGTGCCGTTCCTGCTCAAGGACATCACCGCGGCGGCCGAAGGCCTGCCGATGAGCTGCGGCTCGCGCTTTTTCCAGGGCGTGGGCGGGGATCACGACACCGAGCTGGTGGCGCGCTACCGGCGCGCGGGGCTCGTGATCTTCGGGCGCACGACCACGCCGGAGCTGGCGATTAGCCCCTCGACCGAGGCCGTCGTCTACGGTGCGCCGACGCGCAACCCCTGGAACCTCGCCTACAGCGCCGGCGGCTCGAGCGGAGGCGCGGGCGCGGCCGTCGCGGCCGGCATCGTCCCGCTCGCGCACGGCTCGGACGGCGGCGGATCGATCCGCATTCCGGCGGGCTGCAACGGGCTGTTCGGCCTCAAGCCGACGCGGGCGCGCCTGCCCATGGGGCCCGATGCCGGCGAAGGGTGGGGCGGGCTGCTCTGTGAGCACGTCCTCACCCGCAGCGTGCGCGACAGCGCGGCGGCGCTCGACGCCACTCACGGCGCCGACCTCGGCGCCTACTACGTCGCCCCTGCGGTCCCGCGCCCGTACCTCGAAGAGATCGCGACGCCGCCCGTGCGGCTCCGCATCGCGTACACCGCGAAGCTGTTCACCGGGCAGCCTGCGCATCCGGAGTGCGCGGCCGCCGTGGAGTCGAGCGCCCGGCTGTGCGCGGACCTCGGACACGAGATGATCGAGGCCGCGCCATCGGGGTTCGACTGGGAGGAAGTGCTGAGGAACGTGATCACGATCATGGCGAGCGGCACCGCGCTCGCGGTCCGTGAGCGCGCGCGCTCGCTCGGGCGAGGGCCGCGCGCGGACGAGCTCGAGCCCGGGACCTGGGGCGCGGTTCGTCTCGCCGAGGGCATCCGGAGCCCCGATTACCTGCTCGCCCTCGCCGGCATCCACAGGTTCGCGCGCGTCGCCGCGCGCTTCTTCGAGCGCTACGACGTGCTACTCACGCCGGTGCTCGCCCAGCCCACGGCGCCGCTCGGCCGCTGGGCGATGAGCAATCCCGACTTCCTCGATTACCGCCTCGGACCGAACGGGCTGAAGAACTACGTCGCTTTCACGCCGCTCGCCAACGCCACCGGCCAGCCGGCGATGGCCGTGCCGCTGCACTGGTCGGCCGAGGGCCTGCCGATCGGCTCGCACTTCATCGGGCGGTTCGGCGACGAGGCCACGCTGCTCAAGCTCGCGCGCCAGCTCGAGCAGGCCCGGCCGTGGCGCGACCGGCGTCCGGTGCTGCGAGGCTAAGGGTCAGCGCGCCCGCTGGCCGTTGAACCAGTCAAGGATCCGGACCCCGTCCCAGACGACCACCCCTGGCCGGCGCGCGAGCGCCTCGAAGGTGCGCGCGACGTGCGGAAAACGGTGCGGCTGGCCGGAGAGATACGGGTGGCACGCGATCGCCATGATCTTCGGCCGCTCGGCGCTCTCCGCGTACAGGCACTCGAAGTGGTCCATCGCGCGGATGTAGAAGGCGTCCGACATCTGGTGCTGGAGCGCCATCAACACGATGTCGTGCAGCTCGAAGTTGTACGGCAGGGCGACGATCGGCCGCGTCGTCGTCTTCAGCACGACCGGCTCGTCGTCGAGCACCCAGTCCCCGATGTATTCGATGCCCGCCGCGGCGAGGTGGTCGATCGTCTCGAAGGTCTGCGTGAGGCCCGGGCCGAACCAGCCGCGCGGGCGCTGGCCTGAAAACGCGGCGATGATCTCGACCGAGCGGCGGATCACCTCCTGCTGGTCCTCGAGCTTGTGCATCGGGATCTGCTCGTAGCTGTGCGCGTTGAGCTCCCAGCCGCTCTTCAGGCAGGCCTCGACGAGCTGCGGGTAGGTCTCGCAGGTCTTCGCGTTGAGGGTCACCGTCGGCCGGATGCCGAGGCGCTCGTACATGCGCCGCAGCCGCCAGAACCCGACCCGGTTGCCGTACTCGTGCCAGGTCCAGTTGGGCAGGTCGGGCACCAGGGGCTGGCCCTGGGGCGGCGAGATGACCATGCGCGCCATCGGCCGCGAGAGGTCCCAGTCCTCGAGCGCGAGGACGGGCCAGACGACCAGCCGCGCCCCCTCGGGCAGCTTGAGCGGGGGGCGGCTCTCGATCGGCGAGAACGGGAGTCGTTCGCGGGGCAGCATGATCGGATCCTCCTCGTTGTCCGGCGCCAGGGTCGGCCTTCGCCGTAACCACGTCAAGGTTCCGACCGCCGCCCGCGTTGCCGGAGTCCGGCAATCTGAGGCAGAATCATCCGGCACAAGACCTCGCCGCGCCCGCGCGCGAGGCCACCCGAGGAGGCATCCGATGAGCAAACTCGTGTCGAATCCCATTCGCGCCCTGGCCCTCGCCGTGGCGCTCGCCGCCGGGCCAGCCGCGGCACAGCAGAAGGTGATTCGCTTCATCCCTGAGGCCGACCTGCGCTCGATCGACCCGATCTGGACCACCGCGTACATCACCCGCAACCACGGCTACATGGTGTACGACACGCTGTTCTCCACCGACGCCAAGTTCCAGATTCAGCCGCAGATGGTGGGCAAGTGGGACGTGAGCGCAGACAAGCTGACCTACACCTTCACGCTGCGCGACGGGCTGAAGTTCCACGACGGCCAGCCGGTGCGCTCGGCCGACTGCATCGCCTCGATCGAGCGCTGGGCGAAGCGGGACGTGCTCGGGCAGAAGCTCGGCGAGCTGACCGAGTCGTGGACGGCGGTGAACGACAAGACCTTCCGCCTCAAGCTCAAGACGCCGTTCGCGTACGTGCTCGAGGCGCTCGGCAAGCCGTCCTCGAACGTGCCGTTCATCATGCCCGAGCGCATCGCCAAGACCGACGCGTTCCAGCAGATTCCCGAGCCGATCGGTTCCGGGCCGTTCCGCATGGTCAAGGAGGAGTGGGTCCCCGGGAACAAGGTGGTGTACGCCAAGTTCACCGACTACGTGCCGCGCAAGGAGGCGCCGTCCTGGGCCGCCGGCGGCAAGGTGGTGAAGGTCGACCGCGTCGAGTGGCGCTACATCCCCGATTCGGCGACCGCCGCCGCGGCGCTCAACTCCGGCGAGGTCGACTGGTGGCAACAGCTTCCGCCCGACCTGATCCCGGTGCTGGCGAAGAACAAGGACGTCAAGATCGAGACCACCGACCCGCTCGGCTCGATGGGGATGATCCGCTTCAACCACCTGCAACCGCCGTTCAACAACCCGAAGCTGCGCCAGGCGCTGCTCCACGTGGTCGCCCAGCAGGACTACGCCATCGGCATCGCCGGTGACGCGAAGAACGGCAAGCCGTGCGCGTCGTACTTCACCTGCGGCACGCCGCTCGCGAACGACGCCGGCTCCGCGGTGCTCACCGGCAAGCGCGACCTCGAACGCGCCAAGCAGCTCGTCAAGGAGTCGGGCTACAAGGGCGAGAAGATCGTCGTGCTCGACGCGACCGACCAGCCGATCGTCCACGCGCAGGCGCTGATCACGACCGAGCTCTTGCGCAAGCTCGGCGTCAACGTCGAGCTGCAGGCGGGCGACTGGGGCACGCTGATCACGCGCCGCTCGTCGAAGGAGCCGGTGGAGAAGGGCGGCTGGTCGATCTTCCACACCTGGTGGGTGGGGCCCGACCAGGCGACGCCGGCGCTCAACGCGGCGCTGCGCGGCTCGGGCGACAAGGCGTGGTTCGGCTGGCCGAGCGACGCGCGCATCGAGCAGCTGCGCGACCAGTGGTTCGCCGCGCCCGACCAGGCCGCGCAGAAGAAGATCGCCGAGCAGATGCAGCAACGTGCGTGGGAGGTCGTGCCCTACATCCCGACCGCGCAGTTCATCATCCCGACGGCGTACCGCACGAGCCTCTCCGGCATCCTCGTCTCGCCGGTGAACCTGATGTGGAACGTCGACAAGAAGTAGCGAGATAGCCCTCCCCTCCTGGACAGGAGGGGCGGCGCGCAGCGCCGGGGTGGTCGAACCCGGCGCACGCTCCACCACCCCGTCGCGCTCCGCGCGACATCCCTCCTCATGGAGGAGGGGAGAGAGATGGCTCCATGCTCGGCTATTTCCTCCGCCGTCTTCTCGCGACCATCCCCGTCATGGGAGTGGTCGCGCTCTTCGTCTTTTCGCTGCTGTACATCAGCCCGGGCGACCCGGCCGCGGTGATCGCGGGCGACATCGCCACCGCGGACGACATCGCGCGCATCCGCGCGAAGCTCGGCCTCGACGAACCCTACTTCGTGCGTTTCGGCACCTGGCTGTGGGCGCTCGCGCACGGCGACCTCGGCGTCTCGATCTTCACCAACCTGCCGGTCGCGCAGCTCATCGGGCAGCGCATCGAGCCGACCGTCGCGCTCACGGTCTGCACCCTGATCGTCGCGGTGATCGTCGCGGTGCCGATCGGCGTGATCGCCGCATGGCGGGCCGGCACTTGGATCGACCGCTGCGTGATGGGGTTCGCAGTGCTCGGCTTCTCGCTTCCGGTGTTCGTGTTCGCATACCTCCTGATCATGCTGTTCTCGATCCAGCTGGAGTGGCTGCCGGTGCAGGGCTACGTGAGCATCACCGAGGGGTTCTGGCCGTTCCTGCGCCACATGATCCTCCCGAGCGTCGCGCTTGGCACCGTGTACATGGCGTTGATCGCGCGCATCACGCGCGCCTCGATGCTGGAGGTGCTTTCACAGGACTACATCCGCACCGCGCAGGCGAAGGGCCTCGCGTCGCACGATGTGCTCATCGGCCACGCGCTCAAGAACGCGGCGGTGCCGATCGTGACCGTCATCGGCATCGGCATCGCGCTGCTCATCTCCGGCGTGGTCGTGACCGAGACGGTGTTCGCGATCCCCGGCATCGGCCGGCTCACGGTGGACGCGATCCTGCGGCGCGACTACCCGATCATCCAGGCGGTGACGCTGCTCTTCTCGGCGGCGTACGTGCTCGTCAACCTCGCCGTGGACATGAGCTACACGCTGCTCGATCCGCGGATCCGGTACTAGCATGGCTGCAGTCGCGGAAACCCTCCCCGTCGCGCGCTCCGTCTCGCCGACCTGGGCACGGTTCAAGGACGCGCTGCGCCGCCATCCGACCGCAATCTTCGGCGCGGTCGTGCTGCTCGCGATGATCGCCGTCGCGATCGCCGCGCCCGTGCTCGGCACCGTGGACCCGCAGTCGATGTCGCCCGTGAAGCGCCTGCGCGACCCGTGGGGCGAGTACTGGTTCGGCACCGACATGCTTGGGCGGGACGTCTACAGCCGCGTGCTCTACGGCGCGCGCGTGTCGATCACGGTCGGCCTCGCGGTCGCGATCGTCTCGACGCTCGTCGGGCTCGCGATCGGGCTCGTCACCGGCTTCATCCGCTGGGTCGACGCGATCGTGATGCGCGTGATGGACGGGCTGATGTCGATCCCGTCGGTGCTGCTGGCGATCGCGTTGATGGCCCTCACGAAGGCGAGCCTGGAGAACGTGGTATTCGCCATCACGATCGCCGAGATTCCGCGCGTGGTGCGCCTCGTGCGGAGCCTCGTCCTGACGCTGCGCGAGCAGCCGTTCGTCGAGGCGGCGACCGCGGCCGGCACCGGCGTGGCGCGCACCCTCGTGCGCCACATCCTGCCGAACACGGTCGCGCCGCTGCTGGTGCAAGGCACCTACATCTTCGCCTCCGCGATGATCACCGAGGCGATCCTCTCGTTCATCGGCGCGGGCATGCCGCTGAACATCCCGAGTTGGGGAAACATCATGGCCGAGGCGCGGAGCCTCTTCCAGCTCAAGCCCTGGCTCATCCTGATCCCGGGCGCGTTCCTGTCGCTCACCGTGCTCGCGGTGAACCTGCTCGGCGACGGCCTGCGCGACGCGCTCGACCCGCGTCTTGCGCGGAGGATGTAGGCGGTGGATGCCCGCGTCGCGCCGCTGCTGGAAGTCGAGGACCTCAGGACGTGGTTCTACACGCGCGACGGCATCGTCCGCGCGGTGGACGGCGTGTCGTACCGCGTGTACCCGGGGGAGACGCTCGCCGTGGTCGGCGAGTCGGGCTGCGGCAAGAGCGTCACCTCGCTCTCGATCCTGCGGCTGATCCCGTCGCCGCCGGGAAAGATCGTGGCCCGCCGGCTCGTATTCGAGGGCCGCAATCTGCTCGAGCTGAGCGAGGCCGCGATGCGCAGCATCCGGGGCAACGAGATCTCGATGATCTTCCAGGAGCCGATGACCTCGCTCAACCCGGTGCTCACGATCGGCCGGCAGATCGCCGAGGCGCTCGTGCTGCACCAGCGCATGCACTGGCGCGGCGCCACCGCGCGCGCGATCGAGATGCTGCGGCTGGTGGACATCCCCGAGCCCGAGCGGCGCGTGAAGCAGTACCCGCACGAGCTCTCCGGCGGCATGCGCCAGCGCGTGATGATCGCGATGGCGCTGTCGTGTAACCCGAAGCTGCTCATCGCCGACGAGCCTACGACCGCACTCGACGTCACGATCCAGGCGCAGATCCTCGACTTGATGCGCGAGCTCAAGGCGAAGACCGGCGCGGCGATCGTCCTGATCACCCACGACCTCGGCGTCGTCGCGGAAATGGCGCAGCGGGTGGTGGTGATGTACGCGGGCCGGAAGGTCGAGGAGGCGCCGGTCGAGCGGCTCTTCGCGCGGCCCCTGCACCCGTACACGAAGGGGCTGCTCGGCTCGATCCCGCGGCTCGCGGAGGCGGCGGCGGGGGACGCCCGCAAGCGGCTCGCCGAGATCCCCGGGATGGTGCCTTCCCTCACGGATGTGGTGGGTGGGTGCCTGTTCGCGCCGCGCTGCCCGCACGCGACGGCACGCTGTGCGGCGGAGTACCCGCCGCTCGAGGAGAAGGCCGCGGGCCACTGGGTCGCGTGCTGGGAAGCGGACCGGCTTGCGCTCGCGGCGGTGGGATGAGCGTCCTGCTCCAAGTCCGCGACCTGCGCAAGCACTATCCGGTGCGCAAAGGGCTGCTCGGGCGCGCCGTCGCGAAGGTCCACGCGGTCGACGGGATCAGCTTCTCGATTGCCGCAAGCGAGACACTCGGCCTCGTCGGCGAGTCGGGCTGCGGCAAGTCGACTGCCGGCAAGACGATCCTGCGGCTCGTCGATCCCACCGCCGGCACGATCGAGTGGCGCGGGCAGCGGATCGACGCGCTCGGACGCGCGGCGATGCGCCCGATCCGCCGCGAGCTGCAGGCAGTGTTCCAGGATCCGTACTCGTCGCTCAACCCGCGCCTGCGCGCCGCCGACATCGTCGCCGAGCCGCTGCGCAACTACGAGCGGCTCCGCGCGGCGGCGGCGCGCGAGAAGGTAGCGTGGCTCTTCGAGAAAGTGGGTTTGCGCCCGGACCAGATGGTCAAGTACCCGCACGAGTTCTCGGGCGGGCAGCGCCAGCGCCTCGGCATCGCGCGCGCGCTCGCGCTGCGGCCGAAGCTGATCGTCTGCGACGAGCCGGTCTCGGCGCTCGATGTCTCGGTGCAGGCGCAGGTGATCAATCTGCTCGACGACCTGCAGGCGGAGTTCGCCGTGTCGTACCTCTTCGTCGCGCACGACCTGGCGGTGGTCGAGCACATCAGCCACCGCGTGGCGGTGATGTACCTCGGCAAGATCGTCGAGCTCACCGACAAGAAGACGCTGTTCCGGGACCCGCAGCATCCCTACACCGAGGCACTGCTCTCCGCGGTCCCGGTGCCCGACCCGGGGGCGAAGCGGAAGCGCATCATCCTCCAGGGCGACGTGCCCAGCCCGATCACGCCGCCGCCCGGCTGCCGCTTCCACACCCGCTGCCCGTACGCGGAGGAGCGCTGCCGGCGCGAGGAGCCCGCGATGAAGGAAGTGCGGCCCGGCCACCTGGTCGCCTGCCATCTGCGCGACGTCAAGCCGTCATGACGCCCGAGCTGCGCGTCGCCGTCAATCCGCGCGCCTCCCGGCGAGACGCCGCGTATGGCGCCGCGGCACTGACCGCGGACGGCTTCGCCGCGGCGGAGCGCGAGATCGCGAGCTGGCCGGGCTACGCCGCCACGCCGCTCGTTCGACTCGACGGCCTCGCCCGGAGCCTCGGGCTCGCGGCGCTCTGGTACAAGGACGAGCGCGGCCGGTTCGGGCTGAAGAGCTTCAAGGCGCTCGGCGGCGCGTACGCGGTGCGGCGCCTGCTCGAACGGCAGCCGCGCCCGGCGCGCGAGGTCACGGTCACCTGCGCAACCGACGGCAACCACGGCCGCTCGGTCGCCTGGGGCGCGCGCCTCGCCGGGTGCAACTGCGTGATCTTCATCCACGCCACGGTCAGCGAGGGGCGCGCGGCGGCGATCCGTCGCTACGGCGCCGAGGTCGTGCGGGTGCCGGGCAACTACGACGACGCCGTGCGCCATGCCGCGGCCGAGGCGGCGCGGCATGGCTGGTTCGTCGTCTCCGACACCTCGTACGCGGGCTATCGAGACGTGCCGGTCGACGTCATGCACGGGTATGGCCTGATGGCGGCGGAGCTTCTCCGGCAGCTTCCCGCAGGCGAGGTTCCGACGCACGTCTTCGTGCAAGTCGGCGTCGGTGCACTCGCCGCTGCGATCTGCGCGAAGCTCTGGCTCGCCTGGGGGCCGCAGCGCTCACGGTTCGTCGCGGTCGAGC
>DATEDA010000009.1:0-4751 GCA_035286595.1 Burkholderiales bacterium
GAGCTGCGGCGCGGGCTGCGTGTGCCGGTGCACCCCGCCGGCGGCGTCGCGCCGCTCGAAGCCGTGCTGGCCGGCGACCAGGAGCGCGAGCGGCGCGAACAGGCGGTCGATGTCGCTGATCCGGCGGCCGGTGATGAGCGCGAGCCCGCCGTCGGTCGCCTGATGCACGCGGCCGAGCAGCTCGACGGTCCCGCGCTCGATCTTCACCGCGTCCGGAGTGTCCGCGATGTGGAGCAGCGTCCCGTCCACGTCGAGGAAGAGCGCCGTCTCGCGCGGTGAGTGCGCGATGCGCGCGAGCTCGGCCGGCGCATCGCGCGCGGCCGCGCCGGGCAGGGGTCGCCGGACCACCCGCCGCGCCCCGGCTACGCGCCCTCGCGGCGCAGCGGAATCACCGTGCCGGCCGCGCGCTCGGTGATCCGGCCGCGCTGTCGCATCGTCGCCGCGTCGAGGAGCATCCGTCCCGCCCAGCGGTAGACGTTGAACTCCTGCACCAGCCCCCGCATGATGTGCATGCGATCCCGCTGCTCCTCGGCCGGCATCGTGAGGGCGAGATGGAGCGCAGCGGCGGACTGGTCGATGTCGTAGGGGTTCACGACCAGCGCCTCGGGGAGCTCGCGCGCCGCGCCGGTGAACTGGCTGAGGATCAGCACGCCGCGCTCGTCGTCGCGGGCGGCCACGAACTCCTTCGCGACGAGGTTCATGCCGTCGTGCAGGCTGGAGACGATGCACACGTCGGCGGCGCGGAAGTGCTCGTAGACCTCGGGCGGCTCGGCGTGCTCGACGCGCAGCACGATCGGCGACCAGCTGCCGCGCGCGAACCGCGCGTTGATCTTGGTCGCGAGCGAGCGCACCTGCACCTCGAACTCCTGGTACTGCTCGATGCGCGCCCGGGTGGGCGCGCAGATCTGCACGAAGGTGAACCGCCCGATCCACTGCGGCTCGAGCTCGAACAGCCGCTCGGCGGCGCGGAACCGCTCCAGGATGCCCTTGGTGTAGTCCATGCGGTCCACGCCGATGCCGATCGCGACGTCGGCGCCGACCGTGTAGCGGGCGCGCACCGCGGCGCGGCATTCCTCGATCGACCGCCAGGTGGCCGCCTCCGACGGCGGCCACTCGACCGAGATCGGATAGCGCTTCACCGCGGTCGTGCGCCCACCGTGGGTCACGCTCATCGTCTCGCGGTCGACGCGCGCCTCGAGCACGCGGTCCACGGTGTCGACGAAGTTGTTCACGTGGAAGCGGGTGTGGAAGCCGAGGATGCTCGACCCGAGCAGCCCGGTCAGCACCTCCTCGCGCCAGGGCAGGATGCCGAACGCCTCGGGGTTCGGCCACGGGATGTGCCAGAACGTGATGATGGTCGCGTCGGGGAGCTCGTCGCGAATGAGCTTCGGCAGCAGCGCGAAGTGGTAGTCCTGCACCAGCACGATCGGGTTGGCGCTGTGCGCCTCGGCCACGACCACCTTGGCGAAGCGGCGGTTGACCTCCGTGTAACGGTTCCAGTCCTCGGTGCGGAAGGTCGGCCGCACGTGGGCGATGTGGCAGAGCGGCCACAACCCCTCGTTGGCGAACCCGTAGTAGTAGCCGGCCTCCTCCTCGGCGCTCAGCCACACCCGGCGGATGCGGTAGCGCGGCTTCTCCGGCGGCACGCCGACGCGGTCGTGCCGGTCGACCACGTCGCGGTCGGCCGAGCCGCTGCCGTGCGCGATCCAGGTGCCGGAGCAGGCGCGCATGATCGGCTCGAGCGCGGTGACCACGCCGCTCGCCGGCCGCTGCACCTCGATGCGGCCGCCGCGGCGCACGTGGATGTAGGGCTCGCGGTTCGAGACCACGAGGATCTCCTCGCCGCGCAGGTCGGCGCGCAGGATCGCGCGCAGGCTCTCCGCGGACCAGGTGACCTGGCTTTCGTCGCGGGGGCGGTAGCTCGTCTCGAGCTCGCGCATGAGGGTCCGCAGGTCGCGCGCCAGCGGCTGCAGCTCGGGCATCGTGATCCGTGCCGTCGGCCGCACCAGGCCCTCCCCGCGCAGGATCGCCTTCGTCCCGGCCACCCAGCCGCGCCAGCTGAGCTGGGCGACCACGACGGTGATCACGGACATCAGCGCCCCGAGCGCGACCAGGAACCAGAACACGTATTGCTTCGTCTCTTCGCTCCGCCGCGCGATGAAGCTCATGTCGTGCACGATCACGAGCTTGCCGAGCGGCTCGGTGTCGGAGCCGACCCGCTCGACGGCGACGTGCAGCGGGCCCTTGGCGCTCGGGAGCACCGCGAGGCTGCCGTCGGCGAAGCGGTCCAGGCCGTCGCAGCCGATGTTGGCGGGGAAGTTCCGGGTACCGACGAACTGGCGTCGCTGGCTGTCGCAGAACCCCATCGCGTACATCCGCTCGTCCTCGACGATGCGGTTGAAGAGCGCGCCGATCTTGGTCCTGGCGTTGGCGTGCGCGAGGTCCACGAGCGGCTCCTGCAGCGTATTGGCGATCAGCATCGCGCGGATGTCGAGGTCGCGCACGAACCACCGCAGCGTGAGCTGGTCGACGAGCGGCTGCGCCGCGTACGCGAAGAGCGCGATCACGACCAGGAGGGGCAGGACGAAACGAAGCGAAAGTCGCATGGCCACGGGCGGGCACGAGAGGGCGACACGTGTGCCCGCGAACGGATTGCCGAAGACGCGATTGTAGCCGAACGCGGGCGCGGGGCTACCTCGCCCCGGGGCGCCGCGCTTCAGCGGCGAGGCCCGCGGGCGCGCCGTCGTGGCCCGGCGACACCCACCTCACCGCGCGCCTCACCTGGCGACGGTGCCCACCCCCGGCGCGAAGGTCATCCGCCGCGTCTCCGTGATCCGCTTCGCGTCGATCCGGCCCTCGACGATCTCGTAGCCCATCAGCGCGAACACGCGCCCGCGCAGGAACAGCGGCCGCGAGTTGCCGTACCAGTCCACGCACGAGGCGCGGCAGCCGTCGTTGCGCTCGGCCGCGTCGGGACGCGAGTCGAGGGTGCCGAGCTCGCTCAGACCCAGGCCTTCGTTGCGCAGATACAGGAGCGCGGCCGACTCCTTCCGCAGCTGGCGGCCCGCCGGCTCGCTGGCACCGACGATCGGGAGGCCCAGCAGACCGTCGTACTCGCCGTCCGGCTTGTAGAAGAACCCGTGGCTGCGCGTCTCCCCCTGCGCCGCGTCCTTGCGGGTGTAGCGCTGCGCGGTCACCGGCGCTCGGCCGAGCCGCACGCTGGTGAAGTGCAGGTCGCGGCCGTCGCTCCCGACCACCACCGCGTGCGGCCCGAGCGCCTCGATGCGGTCCACCGCGTGGACGAGCGGCAGGGCGAAGGTCACGCCGTCGGCGTAGCGCACCGCGTAGGCCAGCGATTCGGCCGTCTGCTGCGGCCGGCGCCAGCCGGTGCCCGCGCCATACAGAAGGTACGAACCGACATAGCGGCTCTGCAGCGCGTAGCCGTCCGCTTTCGGCAGCGAACGATAGGCGTGCGCCGGCGCGCCGTCCCGCCCGTCCGAGAAGCTCGCCAGCGGCACGCGCAGGAGCGCGAGGTCGCCCGAATTCACCTCGGCGGCCCACATGCCGTCGCCGCGGCCGTTCGATCGCACGAGCACATTGAGCATGCCGTCGGCGTCTTCCAGGAACGAGAACTGGTCGATGGGGCTGCCCGCGACCTTCAGCGCGCTCGGCGCGGTGCCGTCGAGCGGGATGCGGAACACCGCCGAGGCGGGACCGGTCGCATCCGGCCCGCGGCGCCAGGTCGTCGTCCAGACGAACACCGAGCTCGCCGAGACGTAGAAGACGCGCCCCGGCGGTCCCATCACCGCGGTGCTCTCGCACTCGAGCTCGGGGCGCGCGAGATCGCAGATCGACACGCTGTGCAGCGCGACGCCGGCGAACGGATCGAGCGGCTCGTCGGTGCGGTAGATGCGGGTCGCCGGTGCGATGCGCTTGAAGTCCGCCGGCGTCGCCCCCTGGCGCCACTTGCGCACCGCCGGGAGCGCCGCGTACGGGTCGGCCGCCCACGGGCTCAGGACGAGCGGCGAATAGAAGACGAGCTTCGTGCCGATCAGGCGGCTCGCGTAGTTCCGCGACGAGTAGTAGTCGTTGGAGCGCAGGTGATAGGTGCTCTTGTACGCGAGCTTGCCCGCGCGCGAGACCTCGAACAGGCCCACTTCGGTGCCGCCGCGCGCGTAGCTGTAGCCGATGATGGCGATGGTGTCGCCCGAGATCAGCATCTCGTCGTACCACGCCCGGCCCGGATCCACGTCCGGCCCGAACGCGTCGCTGGACGACACCGGCTTCAGCTGCTTGTCGCCGATGGCGATCGTGAAGAGGCGTCCGCGTCGCAGGATGACGAGATGGTCGCCGTGCACCTTGACGATGCCGCCCTCGTCGACGCCGGCGTGCTGGACGCTCGTGACCGAGTCGGCCATGGCCGCGCCGGCCTCCTTGGCCGCCAGGCCTTGGAGCGCCGCCGCCGCGGCCGGCGATTGCGCCGCCATCCGCCTTCCGACCTCTTCCCGCCGCCGCTTCGCTTCCTCGGCCCAGCGCTTGAGGACCGCGGCGAGCTCCTCCTCGCTCGCGAAGGCCGTGAGGGTCTTCTTCGGGGCGGTCGGGGTCGCCCACCCGGTTGCAGGCAAGGCCATGCCGATCGCCGCAATGGCGACCGCTAGCGTGAATCCCTTCGACATCGTCGTTCCTTTCGTTCGGCTGGCGCGCTGGCGGAACGCGACCCGCGGGGGCGGGGCGTGTCCACTCGCGGCGGT
>DATEDA010000010.1:0-4587 GCA_035286595.1 Burkholderiales bacterium
GCGCAACGACGATTCGTGAGTTCACCTTCCAGTCCTTTCGGTTGAGTAGTCCGCGGTCATCCGCGTGGAGCCGTGGGTCGGCGGTTCAGGCAGCCGTCAGCTTAGCGTAACCGAGCTGAAGCCACTTCATCCCCTCCGGCCCGAAGTTGATCTGCAGGCGCGCGTCCTCGCCGGAGCCCTCGGCGTTGACGATCACGCCCTGGCCGAACTTCGGGTGGACGACGTTCTGGCCGATGCGAAACGGCAGCCTGGCCGCCCTGCCCTTTGCTGCCTTGATCCGCGTCGGCGGCGGCTCGGCGCGCCAGGCTTTCTCGTCGAGCCGGGCGCCGGCCTTCGCCGACAGCCACTTCATGAGGCCCTTCGGCAGCTCGTCGAGGAAGCGGCTCGCGATGCCGTACCGGGTCTGGCCGTGGAGCAGCCGCGTCTGCGCGAACGACAGATAGAGCCGGGTCCGCGCGCGCGTGATCGCGACGTACATGAGGCGCCGCTCCTCCTCCAGGCCGTCCTCCTCGGCGACGCTCTGCTCGTGCGGGAAGAGCCCCTCCTCGAGCCCGCTGATGAAGACGCAATGGAACTCGAGCCCCTTCGCCGAGTGCACCGTCATCATCTGGAGCGCGTCGGCGCCTTCGCCCGCCTGATTCTCGCCGGACTCGAGCGCCGCGTGGGCAAGGAAGGCGTTCAGCGGGTCGGCCGGCGCGGTGGGGGTTTCGGCGGCGTCGGCGACGAATTGCGCGGCGTAGGTCTCGTCCTGCACGAACGCCGCGGCGGCGTTCACGAGCTCGCTCAGGTTCTCGACCCGGTCCGCGCCGTCCCGCTCGGTCTTGTAGTGGGCGACGAGACCGCTCGCCTCGATCACGTGCCCGACGGTCTCGGGCAGCGGGAGGCCCGGCGCGGCCTCGCGCATCCCGGCGACGAGCTTGGCGAACGCGCCGACCGCGGCCGCGGTCTTCCCGGAAAGCCGCGGGATCGCCTGCCAGAGGCTCGTGCCGGCCGCCCCGGCGGCATCCTGCAGCGCCTCCACCGACCGGCCGCCGATGCCGCGCGCCGGGAAGTTGACGACCCGCAGGAACGCCGCGTCGTCGTCGGGGTTCGCGAGGAGCCGCAGGTAGGCGAGCGCGTGCTTCACCTCCTGCCGCTCGAAGAACCGCAGCCCCCCGTACACGCGGTACGGGATGCCGGCCGAGAACAGCGCGTGCTCGATCACGCGCGACTGCGCGTTCGAGCGGTAGAGGATCGCGATGTCGCGCCGCGCGTAGCCGTCGCGCTGGAGGCTCTGGACCTCCTCCGCGAGCCACGCTGCCTCGTAGCCGTCGGTCTGTGCCTCGTAGACGCGCAGCGGCTCGCCCTTCCCGGCCGCGGTCCACAGGTTCTTGCCGAGGCGCTTGCGGTTGCGCGCGATGAGCGCGTTCGCGGCGTCGAGGATGTTGCCGTGCGAGCGGTAGTTCTGCTCGAGGCGGATGACGTTCGCCACCCGGAGCTCGCGCTCGAAGTCGGCCATGTTGCCGACGTTCGCGTGCCGGAACCCGTAGATCGACTGATCGTCGTCGCCCACTGCGAACATCGCGTTCCCCGGCCCGACGAGGAGCTTCAGCCACTTGTACTGCAGGCGGTTCGTGTCCTGGAACTCGTCGACCAGGACGTGGCGGAACCGCGCCTGGTAGTGGGTCCGCAGGACCTCGTTCCGGGCGAGCAGCTCATGGCAGCGAAGCAGCAGCTCGGGAAAGTCGACGACGCCTTCCTTCTGGCACTGCTCGTCGTACGCGGCGTACAGCTCGACCGCGCGGCGGCTGAACTCGTCGTAGCCGGCGGCCACGTCCCTCGGCCGCAGGCCCTCCTCCTTCTGGTCGTTGATGAACCACTGCACCTGCTTCGGCGGGAACCGGTCCTCGTCGACGTTCAGGCTCTTCAGCACCCGCTTCACCAGCGCCGCCTGATCCTGGGTGTCGAGGATCTGGAACGTCTGCGGCAGACCGGCGTCGCGGTGGTGCGCGCGGAGCATGCGGTTGCAGAGGCCGTGGAACGTGCCGATCCACATCCCGCGCGTCGAGACCGGCAGCATCGCCGAGATGCGCGTCAGCATCTCCTTCGCCGCCTTGTTGGTGAACGTCACCGCGAGTACGCCCGCCGGGCTGACGGCGCCCGTCTGGATGAGCCAGGCGATGCGGGTCGTAAGCACGCGGGTCTTGCCGGAGCCGGCGCCGGCGAGGATCAGCGCGTGCTGGTTCGGGAGGGTGACGGCTTGGAGCTGCTCGGGGTTGAGGGCGTCGAGGAGGTTGGGCATTCCGGTGCGCGAACGGGGGGCCAAGTATATCAGCCGCTTCCCGGTGCCCTTCGAGCGTGCGCCGGGGCCCGGCGCACGCTCGATAATTGTGCGAGACAGCAAGAATGTGTAATCGTTCTTTCAATAACTTATATCATCATTGACCGGTATAATGGTGCATAGCACTATGCATCAATGACGCCGTGGGACGCGCTCACGAGGCACGCCCGGACGGCGATCTGAAACCAGCCTACGAGGCGAGACACGATGCAAAAGCTGAAGCTTCTTCCATGGCTCGCGCGAAGCCGCGGGATCGCAATCGAACGCGCCGAGGAGCTCTGGCGGCAGGCCGTCGCCCTGGCCGAGTTCCGCCAACAGGGGGGCGAGCCGACGAGCGACTACTGGGCTTACGCGATGCGGACGCTGCTCAAGCTGCTGCGCGTGGAAGGCGCCGCGATCCTCGAGCCCGCCCAGGTGATCGATTTCGAGCCGCGGCGTCGCCGGCCCGCAGTCCAGCTCCTCGCGTCCCAGCATCGCCTCGGGACCGCGGCGTTCGACGCCGCGGAGGCGTACCTGCTCGCCGCGAACGATCTCTGGTGGCGAGCCTGGACGCCGCGGCGCGGCGTTCGCTGACCGGACCTACTGGATCACGCGTGGGGAGGCGACGCCGTGCTTCCCGGCGAGAGCGTCGGCGAGCGCCTGCGCCTCGGCCTTCGACGGCAGACTGGTGATCCGGATGTCGTAGATCCGCTTGCCCTGCACCAGCAGCGGCTGGATCCCCGCCGCGTAGCCGGCTTCGCGCACGCGCTCGTACACCCGGAGCGCCTCGATCTGCGACTCGCTCGAGGCGAGGACGACCTGCCAACTCCCGCCGCGCCGAGCGACGCCGCGGCCGGCTTCGACCTCGGTCTCGGCCGCCCACTGCTTGAGCTGGTCGGGATTCACCGGCTGCACCGGCAGCGGCGGCTGCCCCCGCGGCGCGACGAAGAACGTCAGCGGGTCGGCCATCTCCACCACCGGATCGCCCGCACGCGCGAGCTCGATCCGGCCTTCGATCAAGCACACGACGTCGCGGTCGGACGCCGCCTTGCCCCAGAAATCGGTGCCGCGGATGCCGGCGGTTACGGTCGCGACGGTGATGCTCACCTCGCGCCGGCGGGCCCTCGCGGCCACGTCGGTCGTGAACCGGAACGCGCCCTCGAGCACGCGCAGCGTCGCGACGAAGACGTTGTCCCGGCGGGTCTGGACGTCGGCGATCGTGAGCTGGGCCCGCTCGCCCAGCTTCATCGAGCTGCCGTCGGCGAGCTTGACGAGCAAGCGCGCGTTCGCGCCGGTGACCACCTTGTCGTTCGCCTGCAGCTCGGTCCCGGCGGCGAGCGGCGCACGAACTCTGCGGCGCTCGATCCAGGCCGGCATCTGCACCGCCTCGATCACCGCTTGAGCGGCAGGACGCTTGGGCGCGTCCTGCGCGAGCGCCGTCGACGCGGCGAGCGCGAGCGCTGCGGACAGCGTGAAGCGCGTCATGGGACTTCCTCCCTGGACTCGGAGTCGAGCGATTCTACGGAGGCCCGTCGGGCGCGGATGCAGACCGGGCGGCACTAATGCACAGGTATACTTTTTCCCTTTGTAACAACAGAATACGCGTAATGGAGCCGCTTTACCACCCGGCGAAGGTCGAACGGGAGGCACAAGTCCACTGGGCCGCAACCGACGCGTTCCGCGCGCGCGAGGCGCCGGGCCAGCCGAAGTACTACTGCCTGTCCATGTTCCCGTACCCGTCGGGAAAGCTGCACATGGGGCACGTGCGCAACTACACGATCGGCGACGTCCTCACGCGCTACTACCGCATGCGCGGCCACAACGTGCTGCAGCCGATGGGCTGGGACGCGTTCGGGCTGCCGGCCGAGAACGCGGCGATGGCGAACGGCGTTCCGCCGGCGAAGTGGACCTACGAGAACATCGCGTACATGAAGCGCCAGCTCCAGTCGCTCGGCTTCGCGATCGACTGGGAGCGCGAGCTCGCGACCTGCACCCCCGACTACTACCGGTGGAACCAGTGGCTGTTCCTCCGGATGCTGGAGAAGGGCATCGCGTACAAGCACACCGGGGTCGTGAACTGGGACCCGGTCGACCAGACGGTGCTCGCGAACGAGCAGGTCATCGAGGGGCGCGGCTGGCGCACCGGTGCGCCGGTCGAGAAGCGCGAGATCCCGATGTACTACCTCCGCATCACGCAGTACGCGGAGGAGCTGCTCGCCGACCTCGGGAAGCTGCCGGGCTGGCCCGAGCGCGTGAAGCTGATGCAGGCGAACTGGATCGGCCGGAGC
>DATEDA010000011.1:0-2669 GCA_035286595.1 Burkholderiales bacterium
AATGTGGAGCGAGGCGATCGGACGCGCGCTGCAGCACGGCGACCCGGCGGGCACGGTCTGGCGACCGGGCGAGACGGACGTGTCCATCCGGCCGGGGTGGTTCCACCATCCCGCGGAGGACGCGCGCGTGAAGAGCGTGGAGCAGCTCGAGGCGATCTACTTCACGTCGGTCGGGCGGAACTCCAAGCTGCTGCTCAACGTGCCGCCGACGCGTGAGGGAGTGCTGCATCCGAACGACGTCGCGCGGCTCGCGGCATTCCGCACCCGGCGGGACACGCTCTTCGCGAAGGACCTCGCCGCGGGCCGCCGCCTGACGTGGCGCGTGACGTGGCGCGCGACGGGCGCGCGAAGCGCCGTCGCCGAGGTGGACCTCGGCCGCGCGGTGCCGATCGGCATCGTCCGCCTGGAGGAGGAGATCGCGCGGGGGCAGCTCGTGGCACGCTATCGCGTGGACGGCGCGGACGACGCCGGCGCGTGGCGCGAGCTGGCGCGCGGCGAGACGATCGGGTACCGGAAGCTCGAGCGGTTCGCTCCGGCGACGATCCGCCGGCTGCGAGTCACGGTCGAGGACGCGCTCGACGCGCCGCGCGCGCCACGGATCGGCGTCTACGCCTGACCTTCGCGCACGCGAGCCGGTCGCAGTAACATCAAGAGAGATCCCGTAGCTCACCACCGGTCGAAGGAGTCGTGCCATGATGCATCGGCCCCGCACGCTCGCCCTTGCGGTCACGCTTTGCCTGTTCGCGCTCGTCTCGGCGAGTGCCGGTGCGCAGCGGCAGATCACGACACCCAGGGAAGAGTTCGGCGCGAACTTCGGCGACGACTACTTTCTCGCGAGCTACAGGCAGATCGCCGCGTACTGGCGCAAGCTCGAACGCGAGTCCGACCGCATCCGGGTGGTGGAGATCGGGAAGACCGCCGAGGGCCGTCCGCACCTGATGGCGATCGTGACGTCGCCCGAGAACCACCGGAACCTCGCGCGCTACAGGGAGATCTCGTCGCGCCTCGCGCACGCCGAGGGTCTCACCGACAGCACGGCACGAGCGCTCGCGAAGGAAGGGAAGGCGGTCGTCTGGATTGACGGCGGGCTCCACGCGACCGAGGTGCTCGGCGCGCAGCAGCTCGGCGAGATGGTCTACCAGATGGTGAGCCGCACCGACGAGGAGACGCTGCGGTTCCTCAACGACTGCATTCTCCTGCTGGTGCACGCGAATCCCGACGGCAACGACCTCGTCGCCGACTGGTACATGCGGAACCCGGTGCCCGAGCAGCGCACGACGAGCGGCCTGCCGCGCCTCTACCAGAAGTACATCGGCCACGACAACAACCGGGAGTTCTTCACCTCGACGCAGGCCGAGACGGAGAACATCAACCGGGTGCTCTACCATGAGTGGTTCCCGCAGCTCTTCTACAACCACCATCAGAGCGGACCGGCGGGGACGATCGTGTACTCACCGCCCTTTCGCGATCCGTACAACTACAATCTCGACCCGATGATGCTGCTCGGGCTGCAGTCCATCGGCGCGCACCTCCACACGCGCCTCGCGCTCGAGGGAAAGGGCGGCGCGACGATGCGCTCGGGCGGCCCGTACGACGGCTGGTGGAATGGCGGCATCCGCAACACCGCGACGTTTCACAACATGATCGCGATTCTCACCGAGATGATCGGGAGCCCGACGCCGACGCGCGTGCCGCTCGTCGCGCAGCGGCAGATTCCGTCGGCCGACCTCGCGCTTCCGGTGCCGCCGGGCGAGTGGCACTTCCGGCAGTCGGTGGATTACTCCATCACGCTCAACCGCGCGCTGCTCGACTACGCGAGCCGGATGCGCGAGAACGTGCTCTACAACATCTACGCGATGGGGAAGCACTCGATCGAGCGCGGGGGGCGGGACCACTGGACGGTGAACCCGCGGCGTGACGCCGAGGTCGCGGCACCGATCGGTGCAGCGGCGAGGGGTACCGGTGCGGGCGCTGGAGCCGGCGGCGGAGGGCGAGGCGGCGCGGGTGGCGTCGCGGGTGGCGGCGCCGGCGGTCGCGGCGGTCGCGGCGGCGAAGCGAGCGCCGCGCAGGACGCGGCGATCTGGGCCGCGCAGCACGCGCGGGAGTTCCGCGATCCGCGCGGGTTCATCATCCCGGCCGACCAGGCGGACTTCCCGACCGCGGTGAAGTTCATCAGTGCGCTGCGGGAGACGGGGATCACCGTGCATCGCGCGACGCGTGCCTTCGACGTCGCGGGGAAGCGCTATCCCGCGGGTTCGTTCGTCGTCTTCACGGCGCAGGCCTTCCGCCCGCACGTGATGGACATGTTCGAGCCGCAGGTGCACCCGGACGTCTTCCCGTACCCGGGCTCGCCGCCGACGCCGCCGTACGACAACGCGGGGTGGACGCTCGCCTTCCAGATGGGCGTGCAGTTCGATCGCGTGCTCGACGGCTTCAGCGGCCCGTTCGAGCGGGTGACGAGCTGGAATGTCGCGCCGCCGGCCGGCACGGTGGCGAACGCCGAGGGTGCGACGGGTTTCGTCACGAGTCCGCGCGTGAATGACGCGTTCATCGCGCTCAACCGGCTGCTCACGGCGAACGAGGAGGTGTACCGGCTCGCGAGCCCGCTCACGGTGAGCGGCAAGAGCTTTCCAGCGGGCGCGTTCTACGTCCGCACGAAGCGCACGACA
>DATEDA010000012.1:0-19886 GCA_035286595.1 Burkholderiales bacterium
GCCGAACGCCGGGTCAAGGCCGGGCTCGCGAAGGGCAAGCTGAGCCTCTTTCTCCGCGGCGAGAAGCTCAAAGGGTCATTCGCCCTGGTGCGCACTTCCACGGACCCGAAGAACTGGCTGCTCATCAAGCACAAGGACCGATTCGTCCGAACCGACTACGAGCCCGAGCGCGAGCAGTCGATCGTGTCCCGCATGCGGGTCGACGAGCTCAAGCGCCTCCCGGCGCACGAGCGTCTGGACGCGGCCGAGCTCGCGCCGACCGGGCCGGCCGAGCCGCTGCCGAAGAAGCTCTCCCCGATGTTCGCCGAGACGGGCGACGGGCTGCGCACCCATCCGGACTGGATGTACGAGCCGAAGCTGGACGGCTATCGTGCTCTCGCCTTCATCGAGGGTGACCGCGTCGAGCTGCGCTCGCGTCGTGGCCTCGATCTCACCCCCTTGTTTCCGGCCGTGGCGGGCGAGCTGGCGCAACAGGCGGTGAGCGGCATGGTGCTCGACGGGGAGATCGTCGCGTTCGGACGCGACGGCCGCCCGTCCTTCGATGCGCTTCAGGACCGCGCGCAGCTCAAGACCCCGCGCGAGATCGCGGCCGCCGAGCGAACTACGCCGTGCGTCTTCTACTGCTTCGACCTGCTGCACTTCGCCGGGATCAATCTGCGGCAGGCTCCCTACGTCGCGCGCCAACGCTATCTCGCGCAGTGCCTGCTGCCTTCGGCGCACGTGCAGCCCGTGCACGCGGAAGCGGACGGCGACGCGCTCTATTCGGCGGCGCTCGCCACCGGGTTCGAGGGGGTCATGGCCAAGCGCCGCGACAGCGTCTACCGGCCGGGCCAGCGCTCGCCGAGCTGGCGCAAGATCAAGTCCACCGTCAGCGCCGAGTTCGTGATCGGCGGCTACACGAAAGGCAAGGGCGCGCGCGAGCCCCTGGGTGCGCTGCTGGTGGGGTACTGGGAGAAGAAGGGCAAGCTTCGCTACGCGAGCCACGTCGGCACGGGCTTCGATACCGCGACGCTCGCCGACCTGAAGCGGCGACTCGAGCCCCTGGGGACCGCGAAGAGGCCCTTTGCCGACGATCCGCTGCTGAACGGCCCGGCCACCTGGGTCAAGCCCGAGCTCGTCGCCGAGGTTCGGTTCGCCGGGTGGACGGGGGACGGCCACCTGCGCGCACCGGTGTTCATGCGGCTGCGCGACGACGTCGACCCGACCGCGGTCAAGCGCCAGGCCGCGGTACCGGCTGCGCCGTCCGTCAAGCCGCCCGCGCGCGATCGGACGATCGAAGACGTCCTCCAACAGCTGGAGGACAAGCGGGCGACCCTCGAGCTCGCCGTCGGCGCAGCGCGCGTGAAGCTCACGCACCTCGATCGAGCCTACTGGCCGGCGGAACCCGCGTTCGCCCAGCCGGCGCTGACCAAGCGCGACCTGCTCCGCTATCTCGCGCGCGTCTCGCCGCTGATGCTCCCGCATCTCGCCGATCGGCCGCTCACCATGATCCGGATGCCGGAGGGCATCCACGGCGAGCGGTTCTACCAGAAGCGCTGGGAGCAGCCGCTCCCGCCGTTCGTGGAGACAGTGAGCGTCTTCTCCGGGAGCAAAGGCCACCCGGACGAGTGCCTGCTGTGCAACAACCTCGCGACCCTGCTATGGCTCGCGCAGCACGGCACGCTCGAGTACCACGTGTGGCACTCCCGGACCATCCCGGGCCCCGACTCGGCCAGCCAGAGCACGGATTTTGCGGGCTCGCGGGAGGCGCTGGAGCGGTCGGTCCTGAACTACTCCGACTATCTCGTGTTCGACCTCGATCCGTACGTCTACTCGGGCAAGGAGGCGCCGGGGGCCGAGCCGGAGCTGAACACCGCCGGATTCGAGAAGGGAAAGGAGGTCGCTTTCTGGCTCCGCGAGCTGCTCCAGACCATGCGGCTCGAGCCAATCGTGAAGACCTCCGGCAAGACCGGCCTCCACGTGTTCGTCCCGATCCGGCGCACGCTCGATTTTGATGCGGCGCGGCACGTCTGCGAGATGGTCGGCCGCCACTTGCAGCGCCAGCACCCCCAGGACATCACGGTGGAGTGGAGCGTCGAGAAGCGCACCGGCAAGATCTTCATCGACTACAACATGAACGTCCGGGGGAAGACGCTGAACGTCGCCTACTCCCCCCGCGGCCTCCCGGGGGCGCCCATCTCCATGCCGCTCAGCTGGGAGGAGCTCGCCAAGGCCCACCCCCTCGACTACCGGATCACCAACGTCTTGAACCGCTTGGAGAAAGAGGGGGATCGCTGGCACAATGCGGCTCTCGACAAGCAGAGCCTGGAGCAGGTCCTCGAGCAACCGGGGGCCTGACCAGGCGTCAGAGAGGCGAGAAACGCATGGCTGCCCGATCGATAGCATCGCTGACGGTCTCCTTCGGCCTCGTCGCGATTCCAGTGAAGCTGTACTCCGCGACGCAGGCCTCCGGGGCGATCTCGTTCAACCTCCTGCACAAGCCGCCGTGCGGCTCGCGCCTCAAGCAGCAGTACCTCTGCGCGAAGGAGGGCGTCCCGGTCGCCCGCGAGGACATGGTCAAGGGCTACGAGTTCGCGAAGGATCAGTACGTCGTCTTCACGCCCGAGGAGCTGAAGGCGCTGGAGGAGATCGGCACGCACACCGTCGAGATCACGGAGTTCGTGCCGATCGAGAGCATCGATCCGGTGTACTTCGACAAGGCCTACTACCTCGGGCCCGACAAGGGGGGCGCCAAGCCGTACGCGCTCCTGACGCGCGCCCTGCGTGAGACCGGGCGGTGCGCGCTCGGGCGGTGGGCCGCGCGAGGCAAGCAGTACATCGTCATGGTCCGCCCGGTGGCGGAGGGCCTGGTGATGCAGCAGCTCCTCTACGCCGCCGAGGTGCGCCCGATCGCCGAGGTCGAGATCCCGAAGACCGAGGTGCGGCCCGCAGAGCTCGCGCTCGCGACCCAGCTGATCGAGCAGCAGGCCGCGGCGGCATTCGACCCGGCGGCCTACACCGACGAAGTGAAGACGCGGATCGAGGCGGCGGTGCAGAAGAAGGTCGAGGGCCAGGAGATCGCGATCGCCGAGGAAGCCGCGGCGCCCACGGCCCAGGTCATCGATCTCATGGAGGCGCTCCGCGCCAGCCTGAAGAAGAAGGCGCCCGAGGCGGCGAAGCCGGTCGCCCAGGCGGCAGCTCGCAAACCGCCGAAGCGCGCGGAGGAGGAAGCGCCGCCGGCGAAGAGGGCGAGCCGGAAATAGGGTTCCCCGGCGGTTCGCGGTGTCGGAGTTCGGCGTTCGCGACGTCGAGCGGCTGCTGCGCATGTCGCGCAGCACGATCCAGGGGCTGATCCGCGCCGGCTTCGTCGCTCCGGCGCGCGGGGCGCGGGGCGAGTACCGCTTCTCGTTCCAGGACCTGATCCTGCTTCGCACCGCGGGCGCGCTCAGCGCGGCCAAGGTGCCCGCGCGGCGCATCACGCGCTCGCTCAAGGCGCTGCGGCGCCGCCTGCCTGACACCGTTCCCTTGTCCGGGCTCCGCATCTGCGCCGTCGGCGACCGGGTGGTCGTCGCCGAAAAGCGCGGCCGCTGGCACGCGGACTCGGGCCAGTATCTGCTCGACCTGGACGTCAGCGTGGCGGACGGCGAGCTGAGCGTCCAGGCGCGCGGCGAGATCAGCGGGAAAGCCGGCGCCGACCAGTCGTTCAACCGGGGATTGGCGCTCGAAGCGGACAGCCTGGAACGAGCGCAGGAAGCCTACGAGCGGGCACTCTCGGTCGATCCGGGGCACCTGGCCGCGCGGATCAACCTGGGGCGCCTGCTGCACGAGGCGGGGCGTCTGCCCGACGCCGAGCGCGTTTATCGCGATGGGGTCGCGCGGGCCGGGACGGATGCGGTCCTGTGGTTCAACCTCGGGGTGCTGCTCGAGGACATGGGGCGCCGGGACGAAGCGGTCGCCGCCTACGAATCGGCGCTGCGCGCGGACCCGCGCTTTGCCGATTGCCACTACAACCTCGCCCTGGCCTACGAGGCGGCCGGAAACGCGCGTGGCGCGATCCGCCACATGGGCGAGTATCGAAAGCTCGTCCGACGCTGAAGCTTGGCCCCGCGAAAGCGGGGCCGGAGTCGAAGCCGCCCGCGGGCTACGCGAACGTCCACTCCTGCTCGACGTGGCCGGAGACGCCCATGATCTGCAGCTTGCTCGGCCGGTTGGCCGCCGCCCAGCCCTTCGCGAAGGTGAGCGCGACGTGCTTGTCCCGGAAGGATTGCGGCGCATGCTGTCCGTCGTCGAGCGTCACCGCCCACGTTCCGCTCGCCCCGGGCTTGACCGAGAACGGCGTGTACTGCTTGGTGCTCGCGGCGTCGCGCAGCCGGGGCGAGATCGGTACGCCCAGCACCGTGTCGGTCGTGTCCGTCGTGTCCATCTCAACCTCCCATAATTGATGAACTCTCCGAGGGGCAAGCACGGCATACGCCAGTGGGACGGTGGTGCACTGCGGTGGTGCGACGCGGTTCACGGTTGCCGCGTGAAGGGCGCGCGCCATGCTGCGAAGCAGGAATCGGCGAGAATCCAGGCCCCCCCTCGATTGTTGCCGGAGGAATCGCCATGCAAGAGTTGCTCGTCTGGGTGGGACGTCTCGCCGGAGTCGCTGGCGTGGCGCTATGTGCGGTGGCCGTCGTGGCCCGCCTGGTCGGAGCGTACTGGCTCGGGGGTTTTCAGGTCGGGACGCTGCTGCAGATCGGCGTCGCCGGGATGGTGCTGGGCTGCCTGTGCCTTCTCGCGGCGCTGACGGAGCGGTCCAGGGCGCGGCCCTGAGCGTTCGCGACCCTGGCGCTCGCGCGCCGCGGGGGGTCAGTGGCGCTGCGTGACCGCGTAGTCGCCGGGGGCGAGCACGCCCGCGCGGCACAGCCGGTTCAGGATCTGGTAGACGGGAACGAAGGTCGACAGCCCGTCGAGCCAGGCGTCGAAGTCGCGGTCGAGGAAAGGGTCCGGTCCGCCGTGGACGAAGGTCACGACCGGGCGGCCGGACGTCAGGCCGAGCTCGGACTGGGCGCAGAACAGGCGCTTGGCGGGGAACGTCTCCCGCACCATGCGCTCGACCTCATGTGCCTCGATCACCTTCATTTCGCCTCTCCTTCCACCGTCGGACCTGCTCGGGTGCTGCAAAACTCAGGCTGCTGTCCCTTGGTCGAGCAAGTCCCGTTCCCGCTCGCCGGGGTCCGGCGCCGACCGTGACATCGTTGGCCCCGGAGAGTTCTAGCAGTTCACGGGGCAAAGAATGGCGCGGTGCGGTCGTGTCGTCTTCCACCGGTTGGCTCAAGCCCTCCGCCTAGTGCGGCCGAAGGAGGGTGGGCGCTGGTCTAGGACTGTCGGAAGGCCGACAATCGAGGTGACGAAAAATGGGCGTGAGATTTGTCACGCCGGGCGCCGCTCGAGGCACGGTGTCAGTTACTTCCGTGCCTTGGCGGGAGGGCGGTTCGTATGCTCCGCCCGGTGCGACGCCCGCTATTCCGTTGTCATGTCGCAGCCGCGGCGCTCCTCCTGGTCGCGTCGCTCGCGCATGGGCGCGTCCTCGAGATCGAGGGCCAGGTCGTCGCCGTGCACGACGGCGACACGGTGACGCTGCTGGATGGCATGCGGGTCCAGCATCGCGTGCGGATCGCCGGCATCGACGCGCCCGAGCGCGGCCAACCGTTCGGCACGAGCGCAAGAGAGAACCTCGCTCGCCTCGTGCACGGGCAGCGCGTCGAAGCGCATTGCCACAAGCGCGACCGCTTCGGGCGCCAGGTCTGCAACGTGTTCGTTGAAGCGCGCGACGTCGGCCTCGAGCAGGTGCGAAACGGCCTCGCCTGGTGGTACCGCGAGTACGCGCGCGAGCAGCGCCTCGAGGACCGGGCGAGCTACGAGGCGGCCGAGGGAGAGGCGCGGAGTGCCAGGCGCGGGCTGTGGGGCGACCCCAACCCGCAGGCGCCGTGGGCGTGGCGCCGGCAGAACGGGCCGGGCCGCAAGGCCGCGCCGGCCTGAGTCATGCGATGAACCGCCGCGAACCGGCGAGTGCTGCCGCTAGACGGCAGACGACGCGAGGCCGGCAAGCCCCCGCTGCAGGGCTCTGGGACCGCGGGCGTTCCCCTCCGGACGCAGCTTCACGCAGTAGCTTCCGGGCCGCAGCATGCCGGCCCGGCACAGCCGATTGAGCAGCTGGTACACGGACACGTAGCGCGTGACGTCCGCGAGCCAGTCTTCGAATTGCCGGTCGAGGAGCGGGTCGCTGCCCCCGTGCACGAAGCCGACGTCTTTGACGTCGTTTGCCTTCAGCCCGAGCTCGTCTCGGGCCGAGAAGTCCGCCTTCTGCGGAAACGCCTCGCGGACCAGCTCCTCCAGGTCATGCTCGTCCAAGCGCCGCATCCTCAATCTCCCCAGGCCACTCTTGCCGCAGTAGTTCCCCGTGTCTCCTTTATACGGTGGCCTTCACCCTGCGCCCATCGGGGGGTTCCCGGTCGACGTTCGGGTTTTTCGGCAGTCGGCCCCCGTTCCGACCGGGAGCCCAAGGGGGTGGGGTCGGGGCCTTCCCCGACCCGTGCTCAGCGCGACCGCGTGAGCGGGACAAACCGCACGGGAATCGTGCGTTTCGTGGCGGTCGAGCCGTCCGGCCGCTTCTCGATGACCAGCAGCTCCTGCACCTGCCACTGCGCGCCGACGGGGATGATGAGACGCCCGCCCGGCTTCAGCTGATCGACGAGCGGCTGGGGGACGTATGGCGCAGCGGCCGTGACGACGATGCCGTCGAAGGGTGCCGCCTCCGGCCAGCCGTTGTAGCCGTCGCCGATCCTGACGGCGACGTTCCGGTAACCGAGCGCAGCGAGCTGGGCCTCGGCGTGCTTCCCGACCGGCGCGACGATCTCGATGGTGTAGACCTTGGCCACCAGCTCGGCGAGCACCGCCGCCTGATAGCCCGAACCGGTGCCGATCTCGAGGACGACGTCAGTCGGCTTCGGGTCGAGCAGATCCGTCATCAGGGCGACGATGTAGGGCTGCGAGATCGTCTGTCCGTGCCCGATGGGCAGCGGGCGATTCTCGTAGGCGTAGGCGACCTGCTCGGGCGGGACGAGGCGGTGGCGCGGGACGCGGCCCATCGCCGCCATCACCCGGTCCGAGAACCTCGGTCGGGACGTCTCGGACGCGGTGGCGCGCGCCGTCGCCGCAATGTCCGCGAGCATTTCCGCGCGCTGCTTGCCGTAGGCGTCCTGGGGAGCGGCGGCCTCGGGCAGCGTCCCCGCGAGCACGCTGGCGAAGAGGCCGATGATGCGCAGACCCTTCATTCCACGATTAAAACTTGATTAATATTCAATTGAGTACGTGGTATATTTAGTAAATAACTTTAAATATCGACTCGCTCCGGGATGTTGACAAACTCGGGTGAGAATACAGACTAGGTCCGCCTATGGCACGTGCCCCTCGCAGCAAGACGCCCGCCGACGCCGTCCGCTACCTTCTCGACGGGGAGATCCGGACCGTGGGTGCAGTCGAGCCGACTCGCACGGTGCTCCAGCACCTCCGCGAAGACCTGGGGCGGACGGGCACCAAGGAAGGCTGTGCCGAAGGCGATTGCGGAGCCTGTACCGTCGTGCTCGCGGAGCTCGACGGGCGGCGGGTCCGCTACCGCGCGATCAACTCCTGCATACAGTTCCTCCCCACGCTCGACGGCAAGGCACTGGTCACGGTCGAGGGCCTGAAAAACCGCCGGACGGGGACGCTACACCCGGCGCAAGCGGCGATGGCGGACGGCCACGGGTCGCAGTGCGGTTTCTGCACGCCCGGGTTCGTCATGTCGCTGTTCGCGCTCTACAAGACCGACCCCGCGCCGGATCGCATCGGGATCAACGACGCGCTCGCGGGCAATCTCTGCCGTTGCACGGGGTACCGGCCGATCGTGGACGCGGCGCGAACGATGTATGCCCTGGGGCGAGCGGTCCCGCAGCGCGACCAGGACTGGTGCACCGCGCCGGCCGGATCGAAGTCGAAGCCGGCCGCCGAGAGCGAGGCCGGGCTCGCTCGGGCGCTCAAGGCGTTGCGGCGCGGGAAGAGCCTCGTGCTCGGGCATCCCGGCGGGACGTTCTACGCGCCCCGGACAGCCGCCGAGCTCGCGGCGCTGCGCGTGCGCCTGCCCGAGGCGCGCATGCTCGCCGGAGGCACGGACGTCGGCCTGTGGGTGACCAAGCAGCACCGGCCGCTCGGCGACCTCCTGTACGTCGGCGCGGCGACCGACCTGCAGCGCATCGTCGTGACCGCAGAGCACCTCGACATCGGCGCGGCCGTCTCGCTCACCTACGCCTTCAGCGCAATCGAGCGCGCGTACCCGGCTTCGCGCGAGGTGCTGCGCCGCTTCGCATCGCCGCCGATCCGCAACGCGGGGACCCTCGCCGGCAACGTCGCGAACGGGTCGCCGATCGGCGACTCGATGCCGCCGCTGATCGCCCTCGGCGCGCGCGTGGTACTGCGGCACGGCGATGCGCGCCGCGAGCTCCCGCTCGAGGCACTCTACCTCGCCTACCAAAGGATGGCGATGCAGCCCGGCGAATTCGTCGAACGCGTGCTCGTGCCGCTCCCGCGGACGGGGCTGCAGTTTGCGACCTACAAAGTCTCCAAGCGCTTCGACCAGGACATCTCGGCGGTCTGCGCCGCGTTCGCGCTGGTGGTCGAGCGCGGCACGGTCGGGTCCGCCCGGGTTGCGTTCGGCGGCCTGGCGGCGACGCCGAAGCGGGCGAGCGCTTGCGAGGCGGCGCTCACCGGCCGGCCGTGGACCGAGGCAACTTGCGAGCAGGCCGCCGCCGCTCTCGGGACCGATTTTGCGCCCATCACCGACATGCGCGCGTCGGCCGCTTACCGCCTCGCCGTCGCGCAGAACCTGCTGCGGAAGTTCCATCTCGAGACCTCCGGGGCGCTCGCCGGAGCGCCGAGCCGGCTGTACGATCTGCACCAGGTGCCGGCATGAACGACCCACGCCTGTTCCAGGGGACCGCCGCCGCCCGCGGAAGCGTCGGCGAGCCGGTCCGCCACGAGAGCGCGCACCTGCACGTCTCGGGCGAGGCGGCCTATACGGACGACATCCGCGAGGCGCGCGGCACGCTACACGCGGCGTTCGGGCTCTCCCAGCGCGCCCATGCGCGCATCAAAGCGATGGATCTCGCCGCGGTCCGGGCAGCGCCCGGCGTCGCGGCGGTGATCACGGCCGCGGACATCCCGGGGGCAAACGACGTCGGGCCCATCCTCCACGACGACCCGATCCTCGCCGCCGACGAGGTCCAGTACCTCGGCCAGCCGATCTTCCTGGTCGCGGCGGAGACGGTGGACGAGGCCCGCCGGGCCGCGCGGCTCGCGACGGTCGAGTACGAGGAGCTCCCGGCGATCCTCACCATCGAGGACGCGCTCAGCCGGCAGTCGTTCGTCCTGCCGACGGTCACGCTCGAGCGCGGGGACTGGGGTGCGGCGCTCGCGGGCGCCCCGCACCGGCTGAAAGGAAGCTTCCGGATCGGCGGGCAGGAGCAGTTCTATCTCGAGGGACAGGTCGCCTACGCCGTCCCGAAGGAGGACGGCGACATGCTGGTCTACAGCTCCACCCAGCACCCCGGCGAGGTGCAGATGGTGGTGGCCCACGCGCTCCGCGTCGGGGTGCATCGGGTGGTGGTGGAATGCCGCCGGATGGGCGGCGGATTCGGGGGCAAGGAGACGCAGGCCGCGCTGCCCGCCGCCGCAGCGGCGGTGATGGCGCGGCACACCGGGCGGCCGGTCAAGCTGCGCTACGACCGCGACGACGACATCACGATCACCGGCAAGCGCCACGACTATCTCGTCGAGTACGAGGTCGGATTCGATGGCGCGGGCCGCATCCTCGGCCTCGACCTGATGTTCGCCTCGCGCTGCGGGTTCTCCGCCGACCTGAGCGGACCCATCAACGACCGCACGGTGATGCACGCGGACAACTGCTACTGGCTGCCGAACGTCCGCATCGTCTCGCATCGGTGCCGGACGCATACGCAGTCGAACACCGCGTTCCGCGGCTTCGGCGGCCCCCAGGGGATGCTGGGGAGCGAGCACGTCGTGGACGAGATCGCGCACCACCTCGGCCTGGACCCGCTTGCGGTGCGCAAGGCCAACTTCTACGGCGCGAGCCGCGACCTCACGCCGTACGGCATGCAGGTCGAGGACTTCGTCGCCGACCGCCTGTTCGACGAGCTCGAGCGCTCGTCGGAGTACGGGCTGCGGCGCGACGCGATCCGCAAGTGGAACGCGACGAGCCCGATCGTCAAGCGCGGGATCGCGATGACGCCGGTCAAGTTCGGCATCGCGTTTACCGCCACCTTCTTCAACCAGGCCTCCGCGCTGGTGCACGTCTACCAGGGCGACGGCAGCGTGCTGCTGAACCACGGCGGCACCGAGATGGGGCAGGGGCTGTTCACGAAGGTCGCGCAGGTGGTCGCGCACGAATTCGGCATCGATCTCGACCGGGTGCGCGTCTCCGCCTCGGACACCGCCCGGATCCCGAACGCGTCGGCGACGGCCGCCTCGAGCGGCAGCGATCTGAACGGCAAGGCGGCGCAGGCCGCGGCGCGCGAGATCAAGGCGCGACTCGTTGCGTTCGCGGCCGAGCGGTTCAAGGTCTCGCCGGAGTCGATCCGCTTCGCGGCGAACCACGTCGAGGTCGGCGAGCACCGCCTGACGTTCGCGGAGCTCGTCCGGATGGCGTACCTGGCGCGGGTCCAGCTGTGGGCGGGCGGGTTCTACAAGACGCCCAAGATCCACTACGACCCGAAGACACTGAAGGGCCGGCCATTCTTCTACTTCGCCTACGGCGCGGCCGTCTCCGAGGTGGCGATCGACACCCTGACGGGCGAGACGAAGCTCCTCCGCGCCGACATCCTGCACGACGTCGGCCGCAGCCTGAACCCGGCAATCGACCTCGGCCAGATCGAGGGCGGGTTCGTGCAGGGCATGGGCTGGCTCACTTCCGAGGAGCTGTGGTGGGACGGCCGCGGCAAGCTCATGACCCATGCGCCATCCACGTACAAGATTCCCGTCGCTTCCGACGTCCCCGCGGACTTCCGTGTGCAGCTCTGGGCGCGCGGCGAGAACGTCGAGGACAGCATCCACCGCTCCAAGGCGGTCGGCGAGCCGCCGCTGATGCTCGCGATGTCGGTCCTGCACGCCATCCGGGACGCGGTGGCATCGGTCTCCGCGTACCGGCTCTCGCCCCGGCTCAACGCGCCGGCGACGCCCGAGGAGGTGCTGCGCGCGGTGACCGACGTCAAGGCCCGGGCGGCTGAAGCGGAGCAGCGGAAGGCGGCCGCGTGACGGACTGGCTGCACACGCTGCAGCGCGTCGGCGAGCGCGGCCTCGATTGCGTCCTCGTCACCGTCACTTCGGGCCAGGGCTCGACCCCGCGCGACGCCGGCGCGAAGATGCTCGTGACCGTCGACGCGATCCACGGGACGATCGGCGGCGGCGAGCTCGAATTCCACGCGACCGGGATCGCCCGCAACCTGCTGCGCGCGACCGGCGGCAAGGAGGCGAGGCGAGTTCCGTTGGGGGCGGATCTCGGCCAGTTCTGCGGAGGTGCCGCGAACCTGGTCTTCGAGCGAGTCTCCCCGGGCGCGGAATGGGTCGAGGTGCTCGCGGCGTGGCAGGAGGCGGGCGACGCATGCGTCCTCGCTACGCCGGCGACCGGGGACGGCCGCCTGCTCGTCGGCCCGAACGGCACGTGGGGGAGCCTCGGCGCCGGAGCGACGGACGCGCGGGCGGTCGAGATCGCGCGCCGGCTCCTCGTTGAGACCGACCGCACGCCCGAGCTCGTCACGCTGGAGGAGGGGATCGCGGTGCTCTTCGAGCCGCTCCGGCCCTCCGACTTCCGGGTGGTCGTGTTCGGGGCGGGGCACGTGGGACGCGCGCTCGTGCGCGTCCTGGGCACGCTGGCTTGCCGCGTGACGTGGGTGGACGCTCGCGCCGCCGAGTTTCCGCGCGAGGCCCCGGACAACGTGCGCGTCGCACTCACCGATGCGCCGGCCGGCGAGGTCGCGGCCGCGCCTCCGGGCAGCTACTTCCTCGTGATGACGCACAGTCACGCGCTCGACCTCGAGCTCGTCGAGGCAATCCTGGAGCGCGGCGACTTCGCCTACTGCGGCATGATCGGCTCGCAGACCAAGCGCCGCACCTTCGAGAAGGGGCTCGCCAAGCACGGCGTGCCGGCGGCTACAATCGCCCGGCTCACGTGCCCGATCGGGATCCCGGGCATCAAGGGCAAGGAGCCGGGGACGATCGCCGTCGCGGTCGCCGCGCAGCTGCTCGAGCAGCGGAGCGCGGCCGAGCGCGCGCCGAGCGCCGCCGCCGAAGCCTGACGCGAGGGAGGGGAATGCCAGCCGCCGGACAGGGCGGGACGCCGCGCTTGGCCCTGAGCGGCATTCGCAAGGCCTATCCCGCGGTCGTCGCGAACGACGGGATCGACCTCGCCGTCCTGCCGGGCGAGATCCACGCGGTTCTCGGCGAGAACGGCGCGGGCAAGTCGACGCTGATGAAGATCATCTACGGCGTCGTGAAGCCCGACGCCGGCGAGATCCGCTGGGAGGGCCGCCCGGTGGTGATCCCGAACCCGCACGCCGCCCGCGCGCTCGGCATCGGGATGGTGTTCCAGCATTTCTCGCTGTTCGATACGCTGACCGCCGCGCAAAACGTGTGGCTCGGGCTCGACCGCGCGCTGCCGCTTGCCGAGGTCGAGCGCAGCATCCGGGCGAAGGCCGCCGAGTACGGCGTCGAGGTCGACCCCGAGCGGCCGGTGCACACGCTCTCGGTGGGCGAGCGGCAACGCGTAGAGATTGTGCGTGCCCTGCTCAGCGAGCCGCGCCTGCTGATCCTGGACGAGCCGACGTCGGTCCTTACCCCGCAGGCGGTCGAGAAACTGTTCGTGACGCTGCGGCTGCTCGCCGAGCGCGGCTGCAGCATCCTCTACATCAGCCACAAGCTCGACGAGATCCGCGCGTTGTGCCACTCGTGCACCGTCCTGCGCGCCGGCCGGGTGACCGGCGTCGTCGACCCGCGCACCGTGACCTCGGCCGACCTGTCGCGCCTGATGATCGGCGCCGAGCCGCCGCGCCTCCAGCACCGCGAGGTCGAGCGCGGGGCGGTCGCGCTCGAAGCACGCGGCCTCTCGCTCGAACGGCAGGACGAATTCGGCGTGACCCTCGAATCGATCGACCTGGAGGTGCACGCCGGCGAGGTCGTCGGAATCGCCGGCGTTTCGGGGAACGGCCAGCAGGAGCTGCTCGCCGCGTTGTCGGGCGAAGACCGGCGCGCGGCGCCCGGCAGCATCCTCCTCTTCGGCAACGACGTCGCGCGGGAGTCCCCCGGTCGCCGCCGCCGGCGCGGGCTGCACTACGTGCCCGAGGAGCGGCTCGGGCGCGGCGCGGTGCCGACGCTCGGGCTCGCGCACAACGTGCTCCTGACCCGTCGCGAGCCGGTGCGGGCCGGCGGCTGGCTCGACCTGGGCCGGATGACGGCGATGACGCAGCGAATCATCGAGCGCTTCAACGTGAGGGCGGGCGGGCCCGCGGCGGCGGCGCGCAGCCTGTCGGGCGGCAACCTGCAGAAGTACATCGTCGGCCGCGAGATCGACGCGCAGCCCGGGGTGCTCATCGTCGCGCAGCCGACCTGGGGCGTGGACGTCGGCGCGTCGGCTCAGATCCGGGCGGAGCTGCTCGCGCTCCGCGACGCCGGCTGCGCGGTGCTGGTGGTGAGCGAGGAGCTCGACGAGCTCCTCGAGATCACCGACCGGCTGCACGTCATCGCGCGCGGCCGGCTCTCGCCCCCGATGGCGACCGCGGCGGCGACGCCGGAGCGGATCGGGCAGTGGATGAGCGGGCTCTGGGTGGGTGAGGGGGCGGTGCATGCTCCGGCTTGAGGCCCGCCCGCAGCCTTCGGCGGCGATGTCGATCGCATCGCCGCTCATCGCGCTGGCGCTGACTGCCGTCATCGCCGGGTGCCTGTTCACCGTGCTCGGCAAGGACCCGGTGCGCGGCCTCGGGATGTTCTTCTACGAGCCGCTGAGCACCGTGCGCGGCGTGACCGAGGTCGCGCTCAAGGCGACCCCGCTGATCCTGTGCGCGCTCGGTCTCGCGGTGTGCTACCGGGCGAACGTCTGGAACATCGGCGCCGAGGGGCAGTTCCTGCTCGGCGCGATCGTCGGCGGCGGCGTCGCGCTCTACGTCACCACCCACGGGATCGCGGCGCCGCGCTGGGCGCTGACGCCCGTCATCCTGCTCGCGGGCGTCGCCGGCGGGATGGCGTGGGCGTCGATCACCGCGTTCGCGCGCGATCGCTTCAACGCGAATGAGATCCTGGTGAGCCTGATGCTCGTCTACGTCGCGCAGCAGCTGCTGAACTACCTCGTGTTCGGGCCGTGGAAAGACCCGCAGGGCTTCAACTTCCCGCAGACCAAGACGTTCGCGGCCGAGGCGCTGCTGCCGAACCTCGTGCCGCAATCGCGCCTGCACATCGGGTTCGCGATCGCGCTGGTGCTGGTGGCGGTGTTCTGGGCGTTCATGTTCCGATCGTGGCGCGGCTTCCAGCTCCAGGTCGGCGGCCTCGCGCCCGGGGCGGCGCGCTACGCCGGGTTCTCCGCGCGGGCAGCGCTTTGGACCGCGCTGCTCGTGTCGGGCGGGATGGCGGGGCTCGCGGGGGCGATGGAGGCGGCCGGCCCCCTGCGCCAGCTCACGCCGCACGTCTCCACCGGCTACGGCTTCACCGCGATCATCGTGTGCTTCGTCGGCCGGCTGCATCCGCTGGGGTGCCTCTTCGCCGGCGTGCTGCTGTCGATGCTCGTGATCGGCGGGGAGCTCAGCCAATCGCGGCTCGGCCTGCCGAATGCGCTCACGGGGGTGTTCCAGGGGCTGCTGCTCTTCCTGCTGCTCGCCTGCGACACGCTGATCAACTACCGCGTGCGCTGGCGCGGCGCGCTTCACCGGCCGGCGGTGACATCGTGAACGAAGTCGCGCTGCTCGCCGCCGCCACGATCGCCTCCGGCACGCCGCTCGCGCTCGCCGGGCTGGGGCTCCTCATCAACGAGAAGGCCGGGGTGCTCAACCTCGGCGCCGAGGGGATCATGCTGGTCGGCGCCATCGCGGGTTTCGCGGCCGCCTTTCACTCCGGCAGCGAGTGGATCGCGTTCGCGGCCGGCGCGGCGGCCGGCATGGTGCTCGCGGCCGGGTTCGGCGTGCTGGTGATCTGGCTCGGCACGAACCAGTACGCGAGCGGCCTCGCGCTGAGCCTGTTCGGCGCGGGCTTCTCGGCGTTCGTCGGCGTGCAATACGTCGGGCGGAAACTCGCCGAGCGGAGCGCTTTCGAGGTGCCGGTGCTCGCCGACATCCCGTTCCTCGGTCCGGCGCTGTTCAAGCAGCACCCGCTCGCCTACGCGGCGGTGCTGGTCGCGATCGCGCTCGCCTGGTTCCTGTACCGCAGCCGGACCGGTCTCGTGCTGCGCGCGATCGGCGAGTCGCCGGACTCGGCCTACTCGCTCGGCTACGCCGTGCGCTGGATCCGCCTCGCGGCCGTTCTCGCGGGGGGCGCCCTGTGCGGCGTCGCCGGCGCGTTCCTGTCGGTCGTCTACGCCCCGCTGTGGGTCGAAGGCCTGGTCGCGGGGCGCGGCTGGATCGCGCTCGCGCTCACGCCGTTCGCCACCTGGCGCCCGGGGCGGGTGCTGCTCGGGGCGTATCTCTTCGGCGGCGTGACGATGCTGCAGTTCCACCTGCAGGGGGCCGGCGTGCAGATCGCGAGCCAGTTCCTGTCGATGCTGCCGTACCTCGCGACCATCGTCGTGCTGGCGCTGATCTCGCGCAACCCGGCGTGGATTCGGATTAACATGCCGGCCTCGCTCGGCCAGCCGTTCCATCCCTCGGCGTGAGGGTGGCCGCGCGCCTACGCATCGCGAACCACACCCAACCCCATGATCAAAGAGGAGAAGTCATGTTCAGTCCCGCCAAGCGTTTCTGGCTGAGGGCCGCGGCGCTTGCCGCACTGACCGCGCTCGCGGCCTGCGGCAAGGAGGAGCCTCCGCCCGCGCCCAAGGCCCCCGCACCCGAAGCAAAGGCGCCCGCGCCGCCGCCCGCGCCGTTCAAGGCCGCGTGGATGTATGTCGGTCCGGTCGGGGACGCCGGCTGGACGTTCGCCCACGACCAGGGTCGGAAGGCGGTCGAGGCGGAGTTCGGCGACAAGGTGAAGACGACCTTCGTCGAGAAGGTGCCCGAAGGGGCGGATGCCGAGCGCGTGATCCGCGACCTCGCGGTGCAGGGCAACAAGATCATCTTCGCCACCTCGTTCGGCTTCATGGAGCCGATGCTGAAAGTGGCGGCCGAGTTTCCGGACGTCAAGTTCGAGCACGCGACCGGCTACAAGACCGCGCCGAACATGCGCATCTATGATTCCAAGTTCTACGAGGACACGTACCTCGCCGGCATCATCGCGGGGACGGTGAGCAAGACCGGCACGCTCGGCTTCGTCGGCTCGTTCCCGATCCCGGAGGTGCTGCGCAACATCAACGCGTTCACGCTCGGCGCGCAGAGCGTCAATCCGAAGATCAAGACGCGCGTGATCTGGATCAACACCTGGTTCGACCCGCCCAAGGAGAGCGAGGCGGCGCAGTCGCTGCTCAACGGCGGTGCCGACGTGCTGCTGCAGAACACCGACTCGACCGCGGTGCTGCAGACGGCGGAGAAGAACGGCAAGCTCGCGTTCGGCTGGGACAGCGACATGAGCGCGTTCGCGCCCAAGGCGCACCTCGGCTCGGCGATCGTCGACTGGAGCAACTACTACAAGAAGGCGGTCAAGGACGCGATGGACGGCACCTGGAAGACCGAGCGCACCGTCTGGGGCGTGAAGGAAGGCCAGAACGATCTCGTGAAGATCTCCGACGGCGTGCCCGAGAGCGCCAAGAAGAGGATTGCCGAGATCAAGGAAGCGATGAAGGCGGGCACGTTCGAGGTTTTCACCGGCCCGGTCGTCGACAACGCCGGGAAGGAGCGCCTGGCGAAGGGCGCGAAGGCCGACCAGGACTGGAAGGACAAGGTCGACTTCTACGTCCGCGGCGTCGAGGGCAAGATCCCGACCGCGAAGTAGCGCGCGCCGGGAGTGGGACCGGTGCTCGAAGCCGGCCTCTGGCACCCGGTTGCAGCCGGGGTCGAGGTCGGCGCCGCGCCGGTCGCCGCGCGCCTGCTCGAGCGCGAGCTCGTGCTGTGGCGCGCACCCGGGGCGGGCGTGCAGGCCTGGGCCGACCGCTGCCCGCACCGCGGCACGCACCTGTCGTTGGGGCGGATCGTCGAGGGTCGGCTCGAGTGCGCGTATCACGGCTGGCAGTTCGGCGCCGGCAGCGCGTGCCGCGCGATCCCCGCATTGCCCGACTTCAAGCCCGGCCCCGCGCACGCCGCGCAGGCGTACGAGGCAGCCGAGGCGCACGGCGTCGTCTGGGTGCGGCTTGAGCGGTCGGATGCGCGGCTGCCGCAGATCGATGGCGCGCCGGGGCGGCGGATCGTGAGCGGACCGCACGACGTCGCCACCAGCGCCCCGCGGGTGGTCGAGAATTTTCTCGACATGTCCCATTTCCCGTTCGTGCACGAGGGCCTCCTCGGCGATCGCGGGCACGCCGAGGTGCCGCACTACGACGTGACGACCGCGGACGGACGCCCTGTGGCGCCGGCGTACCGCGCCTGGCAGCCGCAGGGTCGTGCGGGGGCGGCGGGCGGCGCCTGGGTCGACTACCGGTACGAGGTGCTCGGCCCCTACTCCGCGGTGCTGTTCAAGCAGGCCGATGCCGCGGCGCCGCGCGAGGCGTACGCGCTCTGGATCTGCCCGATCGCGCCCGAAGCGAGCCGCGTGTGGTTCACGCATTTCACGAGCGACGAGCACACGCCGGAAGCGGAGCTGCGCGCGTTCCAGGATGCGATCTTCGTCCAGGACCGCCCGGTGATCGAGTCGCAGCAGCCGCGCCGGCTGCCGCTGTCGGGCGGCGAGGCGCACTCGGCCGCCGACCGGCTCGCCGTCGCCTACCGGCGGTACCTGCGCGAGCTCGGGATCTCGTTCGGGGTGTGCTGAGCCGTCAGTCTTTCGGCCGCAGGTCGATCACCCGCTTCGCCTTGCCCTGCGAGCGCTCGACCTTGCCGGGCTCGACCACCTTCACCGTGGTCGTGACCCCGATGTACGACTTGACGTTGTGCTCGAGCGCCTTGGCTTCGGCAGCGCGCTCGGCCTCGTTCAGCGGCGCGCTCAGATCGCCGCGAGCCTCGACGATGACGTCGAGCGTGTCCAGCCGCCCCTCGCGCCGGACCTCCAGGACGTAGTGCGGCGCGAGCTTCGACTGCTTGGTGATCAGCTCCTCGATCTGGGTGGGGAACACGTTCACGCCGCGGATGATCAGCATGTCGTCGCTGCGCCCGGTGATGCGCCCCATGCGCCGCATCGTGCGCGCGGTGCCCGCGAGCAGCGCCGTCAAGTCGCGCGTGCGGTAGCGGATCACGGGCAGCGCTTCCTTGGTGAGCGACGTGAACACCAGCTCGCCCGACTGACCGTCGGGCATGGGCTCGCCGGTCGCGGGGTCGACGATCTCGGGATAGAAGTGGTCCTCCCAGATCGTGAGGCCGTCCTTGGTCTCGATGCACTCCTGGGCGACGCCCGGCCCGATCACCTCCGAGAGCCCGTAGATGTCGACGGCGGTGAGGCCCATCCGGCGCTCGATCTCCTCGCGCATGCCCTCGGTCCAGGGCTCGGCGCCGAAGATCCCGATGCGGAGCGACGAGCGCTTCGCGTCGAGGCCCTGGCGGTCGAACTCGTCGGCGATCGCCAGCATGTACGACGGCGTCACCATGATGATGTCGGGCTTGAAGTCGTTGATGAGCTGCACCTGCCGCTCGGTCATCCCGCCCCCGAGCGGGATCACGCACGCGCCGAGCGTCTCGCCGCCGTAGTGGGCGCCCAGGCCGCCGGTGAAGAGCCCGTAGCCGTACGCCACGTGCAGCTTGTCCGTCGAGCGGCCGCCGGCGGCGCGGATCGAGCGCGCCATGACATGCGACCAGGTGTCGATGTCGCGCTTGGTGTAGCCGACGACGGTCGGTCTCCCGGTGGTGCCGCTGGAGGCGTGGATGCGGACGATTTGCTCCATCGGCACGGCGAACATGCCGAAGGGATAGTTCTCGCGGAGATCCTGCTTGGTGGTGAACGGGAACTTTGCGAGGTCCTCGAGCCGCTTGAGGTCCTCCGGCCGGACCCGGTGCGCCTCGAACTTCTTGCGGTAGTGCGGCACGTTCTCGTACGCGTGCCGCACGCTCCACTTGAGCCGCTCGAGCTGCAGCGCGCGGAGCTCGTCGACGCTGGCCTTCTCGATGTGCTCGAGGTGATCGTATGCACCCATCTTGTCCTCTTCTTGCAGGAACGGGCAGGTCAGGGCGGGAGCTCGGCGTCCGGCGTCACGATCTGCCCCTCCAGCCGGAACGATTTGCCGCGGAAGAGGGCGATCCGCTCGGCCGTCTGGTTGGTCACCGCGATGTCGTAGACGCCGTTCCGCCCCCGGACGTGGCGCTCCTCGCCGACCGCGGTCAGCACGTCGCCGAGCCGGCCCGGCGCGAGGAACTCGATCGCGGCCCCCTGCGCGACGGTGACGAGGTTGTGGCTGTTGCAGGCGAACGCGAACGTGCTGTCGGCCAGCGTGAAGATGATGCCGCCGTGGCAGAGCTCGTGGCCGTTCACCATGTCCTTGCGGACGGTCATGCGCATCCGCGCGTAGCCCGGGCGGATCTCCTCGAGCACCATCCCCAGAGCCCGGGAGGCGTGGTCGTTCGCGTACATCGCACGCCCGGCGGCGGCGGCGAGCGACCACGCCT
>DATEDA010000013.1:0-12180 GCA_035286595.1 Burkholderiales bacterium
CGTGGTAGGTGTCCTTGACGTTGTCGAGATAGAGCTTCCAGTTGTTCGGCAGCATCTGGCTGTAGCCGCCGAGGATCCTGACCGGCGCCTTCATCACTCGCCGCACGCGCGCCGCGATCTCCGGCCCGAGATACGCCTCGAGCGGCGGCGTCTCGCCCGAGAGCGTCCCGAACACGAGGCCGTGGTAGAGCGCGAGGCGCAGCTTCGCCGGCGCCTGGCTCTCGGGCTCGGCGTCAGCGGGCATCCCGCCCTTGCCGCGGATGCCGCGGCGGAACGCGACGGCGGTGAGATTGCCCGCGAGGTCGTAGGTCCAGTTGTGGTAGATGCAGGCGATCTCCTTCGAGTTGCCGCGGGCCTTCAGGCACAGCAGCGCGCCGCGATGCGCGCAGCGGTTCTCGAATGCATGCAACGCGCCCTTCGCGTCGCGCGCCACGACCACCGGCATGTCGCCGACGAAGGTCGTCTTCCAGTCCCCGGGGTTGGGCAGCTCGGCCTCCAGACCGAGGAAGGTCCAGGTGGCGCCGCGGAAGATGAGCGCCTGCTCGCGCCGGTAGATGTCCTCGTCCTGATAGATCCAGTACGGCACCCGCGTCAGGCCTTCGGGGGGCCAGGCTCGGGTCGCGGGCGGGGCCGGCGCGTTCATCGGGAGCTCGCGGTGACGGGTTCGCGTATTCTATCGGCGCCCGAGTCGCCGATACAGGCGATTCGCGCGACCAGGAGGAGCCATGAAGCGTTTCGCGTTCGCGTGGGTCGCGCTCGCCGCGATGTCGGGCGCGTTCGCCCAGGACCCCGCCGCCGGCTATCCGGCGAAGCCGATCCGCATCGTCGTTCCGTTCCCCGCCGGCGGCAGCGCCGATCTGATGCCGCGGGCGTTTGCCGAGAGGCTCGCCGCGAAGTGGGGGCAGCCGGTGGTGGTCGACAACCGCCCGGGCGCCGCCGGGAACATCGGCGCGGAGCTGGTGTTCAAGGCCGAGCCCGACGGCTACACGCTGCTCTCCGCGCCGCCGCCGCCGCTCGTGATCAACGCCAGCCTGTACCCCAAGCTCGCATTCGACCCGTCCCAGTTCACGCCGGTCGCCCTCATCGGCTCGATTCCGAACGTGATGCTCGTCCACCCCAAGGTGACCGCCACGAGCGTGACGGAGTTCATCGCGCTCGCGCGCGCGAATCCCGACCGTTTCAACTATGCGTCCCAGGGGAGCGGCACCACCTCGCACCTCGCCGCCGAGATGTTCAAGTCCATGGCGGGTGGGCTCCGGATCACCCACGTGCCCTACAAGGGCACGGCGCCCGCGCTCGTCGACCTGCTGGGCGGCCAGGTGGACCTCATGTTCGACAACCTCGGCGTGTCGCTGCCGCACGTGCGCAGCGGCAAGCTCAAGGCGCTCGCGGTCGGCAGCGAGCGGCGCTTCGCGGGGCTCCCGGACGTGCCGGCGATGGCGGAGGTGCTGCCGGGGTTCGTGTCGATCGCGTGGTTCGGCGTGGTCGCGCCCCCGAAAACGTCGCCCGCGGTTGCCGAAAAGCTCTCCGCGGCGATCGCCGAGGCGCTGAAGCTTCCCGACGTGGCGAAGCGGCTCGAGAGCCTCTCGGCCGTGCCGATGGGCAGTACGCCCGCGGCGATGGCGGCATTCATGAAAGAGGAGACCGAGCGCTACCGCGGCATCATCCGCGCGGCGGGCGTGAAGGTCGACTAGTCGCGTCCGAACACCGCGCGCCACAGCGCCCGGGTCGCCGCGATGCGCGGCGCGACCGCCGCGTGCTCGACGCGCGCGAACTCGGCGCCGTTCAGCCGCAACGCGTGCTGCAGGCGCCGGTACTCGCGGTAGGCGTCGGCCGCCGCTCGCGCCAGCTCGCGCGGGATCAGCCCGAGCGCGCCGGCCATCTGCAGCAGCGCGATGTTCCCCAGGTTGCCGGTGAGCTCGTAGTGCGAGCGCGAGCGCGCGAGCACCAGGTACTGGACGATGAACTCGATGTCGACCATGCCGCCGCGGTCGTGCTTCAGGTCGAAGAGCCCGGAGCGGTTCGGGTGGCCGTCGAGCATCCGCTCGCGCATCGCAAGCACCTCGGCGGCGAGCTTCGCCGGATCGCGGTCGGCCTGCAGCACGTCCCGGCGGAACGCCTCGAAGACCGCGCCGATGGCGGCGTCGCCGGCGCAGAACCGCGCGCGCGTGAGCGCCTGGTGCTCCCACACCCACGCCGACTCGAGCTGGTAGCGGCGGAACGCCGACAGCGAGGAGACGAGCAGCCCCGACTGGCCGCTCGGGCGCAGGGCGAGGTCGGTCTCGAAGAGCACGCCCGCCGGCGTCCGGCTCGAGAGCCACGAGCTCGCCCGCTGTCCGAGCCGCGCGTAGTTCTCGTCCGCGGCCTCGTGCGGGTCGTCGTACAGGAACACGAGGTCGAGGTCGGAGGCGTACCCGAGCTCCTTTCCGCCGAGCTTGCCGTAGCCGATGATCGCGAACCGCGGCGTCTCGGTGTGGCGCGTGCGCACGAGCCGCCAGCACGTCTCCAGCGTCACCTGGAGGACGAGATCGGCCGCGAGCGAGAGATGATCGGCGAGGCGCTCGACGGTGAGCAGCCCGGCGAGGTCCTGGGTGAGCAGGCGAAAGACGAGGGCGTGATGGTGCTCGCGCATCAGGTTCATCTGCCGCTCGACGTCGCCGTCGTGCGCCGCCAGGTCGCGGCGGAGCGCGACCGTGAATGCGCTCCAGTCGGGCGGCTCGGCGAGCACGCGCGGATCGAGGAGCTCGTCGAGCAGGATCGGGTGCCGGGTGAGGTATTCCGCCGCCCAGCTTGAGCTGGCGAGGATCTCGGCGACCTTCGCGAGCGCCTGGGGCGCCTCGAGGAGCAGCGCGAGGTAGGCCGCGCGGCGGCTGACGGCGTCGACGAAATCCAGGCAGCGCGCGAGCGCCACGTCCGGCGTCGCCGACCGCCGCGCGCCGCTCGCCGCCGGCAGTCGGGCGCATGCTTCGATCAGCCGCGGGACGAGCTGGTCCGCCCGATCGCGGCTCGCCGCGGGCAGCTGGAGGTAGCGGCTGCCGGCGCGGAACGCGCGCAGACGCGCGAGCGTCTCGCGCGCCTCGGCGTAGCCCAGGGCCTCGAGGCTTGGCACCGCCGCGGCGTCCTCGAGCGTTCCGAGCCAGATCGGCGCGGCCGCACTCTCGCTCCCGCTCGCGGAAGCCGCGAACACGCCCTCGAAGTGGCGCGTCACCGCTGCGCGGTGAGCCTCGAGCGCGGCGCCGAAGTGCGCCCAGTCGGCGTAGCCCATGCCCTCGGCGACCAGCCGGCGATCCTCCGCGGCGGCCGGCAACCGGTGGGTCTGCTGGTCATCGAGGTACTGCAACCGGTGCTCGAGCCGGCGCAGGAAGACGTACGCCGCCGCCAGCTCATCGACCACGGCCGCGGCGAGCTGGCGCTTCGCGACGAGCGTGCCGAGCACCTCCAGCGTTGCGCGTGCCCGCAGCTCGGGATCGCGCCCGCCGCGGATCAGCTGGAACGCCTGGGCGATGAACTCGATCTCCCGGATGCCCCCGGCGCCGAGCTTGATGTCGTCGGCGAGGTCGCGACGCGCCACCTCCTGGCGGATCTGCGCGTGCAGCTGCCGGACCGCCTCGATGGTGCCGTAGTCGAGATACTTCCGGAACACGAACGGCCGGACGATCTTCGCGAGCTCGTCGGCCAGACGCGCGTCGCCGCCGGCGACGACGCGCGCCTTGATCCACGCGTAGCGCTCCCACTCGCGCCCCTGCGCGAGGAAGTACTGCTCGAGCGCATCGAAGCTCGTCCCGAGCGGCCCCGCGTCGCCCCACGGCCGCAGCCGCATGTCGACGCGGAAGACCTGCCCGTCGGGGGTCGCGTCGGCGAGCAGGCGGATCACGCGCTGCCCGAGGCGCACGAAGAACTCGTGATGCGAGAGCGGCCGGGGACCGGCGGTCTCGCCTTCCTCCGGATACACGAACACGAGGTCGATGTCGGAGGAGACGTTGAGCTCGCGCCCGCCGAGCTTGCCCATCCCGACGACGAGGAGGTCTCCGGCGGGCGCGCCGTGGGCCGCCTCGAGCGCGGCCCGCGCACGGGCGTGGGCGGCGGCGAGCGCGACCTCGGCGAGGTCGCTCATCGTCGCCACGACCTCGTCGAGCGGCGCGAGCCCGGCGAGGTCGCGGACGGCGACGCGCAGGAGCACCCGCGACCGCAGCTCCCGGAGCGCCGCCGCGAGGCGGGCATCGTCCGCGAGGTCGCGCAGGGCGAGGAACTCGCGCATGCGCGCGGCGCTCCAGGGCCCCACGGCCGCCTGATCGACCTCCTCGTCGAGCGCGGGCCTCGCCTCCACGAGCCGGCAGGCGAACCGGGAAAAGCCGAGCGCGGCACGCGGGGTGGCAAGCGCGGGCCGGAGAGGTTCTGCGGAGCCGTTCACGGCCTGGGGCGGGAGACGGGACGGGGGAGGGGGCGGCTGCAGTACAATCGGTCGTCGGATTCGCGCGGCCCGCGCGTTCCTGTTCGTGGGGGCGCAATTCTCGCGCATGATTCTAGCTTGGGTGTCGCCGCGCCCCGACGGCAATCGATGATTCCACCCCACGAGGCGTCCGACTCCTCCCCCCTCCCCGCGGCTGCCGTCGAGGCCCAGCTCGCGCCGAACGAGCGCCGCTGGCTGCGCGGCCTGCGCTGGGCCGGTTGGGCGCTCATCGCGACGTACTTCCTGGCCGTGGGCGGGATGCTCGCGCTCCGGTTCTGGGTGCTGCCCGGCGTGGCGGCCTACAAGGCCGAGATCGCTGCCGCCGTCTCGCGCGCGGTCGGGGAGCGGGTCGAGCTCGGCGGCGTCGAGGCGGAGTGGTTCGGCCTGCATCCGCGGCTCGAGCTGACCGACGTCAGGATCTTCGACCGCCGCGGCGACGAGGCGCTCGCGCTCCCGTACGTGGGCGTGACCATCGCGTGGCGCTCGCTCGTCGCCGGCGAGCTCCGCTTCCGCTCGATCGTGCTCGACCGTCCCGACCTCAGCATTCGCCGCGACCCGCAGGGGCGGCTCTTCGTCGCCGGGCTCGAGCTCGACTCGAGCGGCGAGCCGGACGGCAGCGGCGCCGACTGGCTGCTGAAGCAGGGCGAGATCGTGATCCGCGACGGCACGGTCGAGTGGTCGGACGAGCAGCGGGGCGCGGTGCCGATCCGGCTCGAGCGGGTCGACTTCCTGCTGCGGAATGAGGGCCGGCACCACAAGTTCGCCATTCGCGCGGCACCGCCATCGGGGTTCGCCTCGGCGATCGATCTCCGCGGCGACCTTATCGGCCGGACCATGAGCGAGCTGAAGGAGTGGAATGGGCGGGTCTACGCCGGGTTCGAGTACGTCGATCTCGCGGCGTGGCAGACCTGGCTCGACTACCCGTTCGAGGTTCGCGGCGGTCGCGGCGCGCTCAAGCTGTGGCTCGGCTTCGCCAGTCAGCGGCTCACCGAGCTCTCGGCCGACCTCGCGCTCGCCGACGTCGCCACGCGTTTCGCGCCCGAGCTGCCGCTGCTCGAGCTCGAGTCGGTGCTCGGGCAGTTCGGCGCGAAAAGGGTGACGCGCTTCGAGCTGATCGACCTCGACGGCGAGCCGGACGTCGCCTACGACGGGTTTGCGCGCCAGCTCGCGCTCGCCATGCAGAGCGGCGCGACGCTTCCGCCGGCCGACTTCACCGCGCGCTGGGAGCCCGCCCAGGGCCGCCGGCCCGCGCGCGGGGAGATCGTCGCGCCGCGGCTCGAGCTCGCGCCGCTCGCGCTCGTCGGCGAGTACCTGCCGTTTCCGGAGCAGGCGCGCCAGGCGCTCGTGGCGGCCGCGCCCGAAGGCCGGCTCTCGGACGTGACCTTCGCATGGACCGGCGAGGTCGCGCAGCCGGCGACGTACGCCGCGCGCGGGAAGTTCGCCGATCTCGGAATGCGCCCCTACCAGCGCGTGCCCGGCTTCACCAGGCTCTCGGGCGCGTTCGAAGCGACCGACCGCGGGGGAAGCGTCACGCTCGCCGCGAACGGTGTGACGATCGACTACCCCGGGATCTTCTTCGAGCCGACGTTCGCCTTCGACGCGCTCGGCGCACGCGTCAGCTGGAGCTTCCCGCAGGGGGACGTCCTGGTGCGGCTGGAGGAGGTCACGCTCTCGAACTCCGATCTTGCGGGGAGCCTCTCCGGGACCTACCGGACGGGCGGCAAGGGCGTGCAGGGCATCGACGTCGCCGCGCGGCTCACGCGGGGGGAGGGGCGGCACGTCTACAAGTACATCCCGGAGCTCCCGCCCGAGGTGGCCGTCTGGCTGCGCGATCGCATCCAGTCGGGAGACATCGGCGAGACCCGCTTTCGCCTGCGCGGCGACCTCGACGACTTTCCGTTCCGGGACGCCACCAAGGGCGAGTTCAGGATCAGCGGCCGCGTGACCGGCGGCACGCTCGAGTACGCCGACGGCTGGCCCAAGCTCACGAACGTCACCGCCGACCTCGTGTTCGACGGCCCGCGGCTGAAGATCTCGAGTCCGCGGGCGAACGCGCTCGGCACGCAGATCTCGGACGCCGTGGTTACGCTGCCCGACCTCTACGGCGATGGCACCGACGTGCTCGTCAACGGCCAGGCGCAAGGGCCGACCGGCGAGTTCCTGAAGCTCATCGCCCAAAGCCCGGTGCGCGGGTTTCTCGACGGGCTCACCGACGGCTGGACCGCCGAGGGGCGCGGCCGCCTCAACCTCCACGTCGAGCTGCCGCTCGACCGCCTGGAGCGCGCGAAGGTCGCGGGGAGCTTCCAGTTCGCGAACAACGGGCTGCAGATGGGGTCGGACCAGCCGCCGCTCGCGCAGGTGACCGGCCGAGTGGAGTTCACCGAGTCGGGCGCCTCCGCCCGCAACCTCACGGCGCTCGCTCTCGGCGGCAGCATCAGCGCCCAGCTCACGACCCGCGACGGCGCGGTCACGGCGGTCGTGCAGGGGCACGCCGATGCCGCACAGCTCGCGCGGAGCATCGAGCTGCCGCTCGCCGACCGCCTCCGCGGGCCGATGCCGTTCAAGTACACGACGTCGAGCTCGCGCCAGCGCCCCTCGTCGAGCACGTTCGAGTCGTCGCTCGTCGGCGTCGCGGTCGACCTGCCGCCGCCGTTCGGCAAGGCGGCTGCCGACAGCGCGCCGCTGCGGATCGAACGTACACCGCTCGCCGCGAAGGGGCCGGGCGGCTATCGGGAGGCGCTTGCCGTGTCGGTAGGCAGCCTCTTGAACGCGAAGGCGGAGCTCTGGCGGGAAGGGGAGCACACCGTCATCGAGCGGGGGGGCGTGGCGATCGGCGACGTCGCCCTCAAGCTGCCCGATCGGCCGGGCGTGCTGGTTGCGGGCAAGCTCGCGGCGCTTGACCTCGACCGGCTGCTGCCGCTGGTGACGAGCGCCGGCGAGCGCGCCGGCGGCGCGGAGCTCAGCGTCAACGCGCTCGACTTCGAGGCCGGAACGCTCGTCGTCAACCGCCGGCAGTTCCACGACGTCAAGGTGCACGCCCAGTTCGATGGCGGGCGGACCTGGCGGGCGGACGTCAGCGCACGCGAGCTCGCGGGCGAGCTCGCGTGGCGGCCCGAAGGCCAGGGCGCGCTCGCGGCGCGGCTCAAGTACCTGATCCATCCCCAGGCCGTTCCGGGCGCGACGCCCGGCGACGAGACCGTCAGCGATCTGCCGGCGCTGCGGATCATCGCCGACAGCTACACGTACAACGGCCACGAGCTCGGACGGCTCGAGGTGCGTGCGGTGAACGAGCCGGCCGGCTGGCGGCTCCACCAGCTCGAGCTCGTCGCACCCGACGGCTCCTTGAGCGCGAGCGGACTCTGGCAGCCGCCCCGCCTGGGCACCGAGCGGACCGAGCTCGACGTCAAGGTGGACGTCAAGGACGTCGGGACGTATCTCGCGCGGTTCGGCCAGCCGGACGCCGTGGCGAAAGGGACGGCGACGCTCGAGGGCGCCGTGCGCTGGAGCGGACCGGTGCACCGGATCGACTACGGCTCGCTCAGCGGCCACCTCGCGCTCAAGGCGGCCAAGGGCCAGTTCATGAAGGTGGACCCCGGCGTGGGCCGGCTCCTCGGCGTGCTGTCGCTGCAGTCGCTGCCGCGGCGGGTCACGCTCGACTTCCGTGACATCTTCAGCGACGGATTCGCGTTCGACTCGATCGCGGGCTCGGCGAAGCTCGCCAGCGGCGTGGCGGTCACGGACGACATGGCGATGGCGGGGCCGGCGGCGAGCGTTGCGATCACCGGGCGGGCGGACCTCGCGAAGGAGACACAGGATCTCACGGTGCGCGTCGTGCCCACCATCGGCGACAGCATCGCCGTCGCCGCCGGCGTGGTGCTCCTCAACCCGATCATCGGCGCGGGCGCGCTGCTCGCCCAGCGGCTGCTCCGGGATCCGCTCGGACAGATGCTCGCGTACGAGTACCGCGTCACCGGCAGCTGGGCCGAGCCGAAGGTGATCCAGGTGCGCGCGCCGAACGTCCAGGACGCCGAGAGCGAGGCCGGCGCTGGCGCGGCCGAGGAAAAGAAGTGAGCCGGGCGGCATCCGGGACGCCGTGAACGAGCGGTTCAAGGTCGCGGCCGTCCAGATGGTCTCCGAGCCGTCGGTCGAGGCGAACCTCGCCGCGGCCGACGAGCTCATCGCGGACGCGACCGAGCAGGGCGCAAGGCTCGTGGTGCTGCCGGAGTGGTTCTGCTTCATGGGCCGCGGCGAGCGCGACAAGCTCGCGATCCGGGAGGCGGACGGCGATGGCCCGATCCAGTCGTTCCTCGCGCGGGTGGCGGCGAAGCGCCGCGCCTGGGTCGTCGCCGGCACGGTGCCGCTCCCCGCCGACGACCCCGGGAAGGTGCGGAACAGCTCGCTCGTGTACGACGACGCCGGCCGGCGCGTGGCGCGCTACGACAAGATCCACCTGTTCGACTTTACGGGCGACGACGAGCGCCACAAGGAGTCCAACACCATCGAGCCCGGCACCGCGCCGGTCGCGATCGATTCGCCGTTCGGCCGCATCGCGCTTTCGATCTGCTACGACGTGCGCTTCCCCGAGCTCTACCGCCGGCTCGCGCCGATGGACCTGATCACGGTCCCGTCCGCGTTCACCGCGACCACCGGCGCGGCGCACTGGGACGTGCTCGTCCGGGCGCGCGCGGTCGAGAACCTCGCGTGGGTGATCGCCCCGGCCCAGGGCGGCCACCATCCGAACGGCCGCCGCACCCACGGCCACACGATGGTGGTCGATCCCTGGGGCAAGGTCGTGGCGAGCCTCGCCCGGGGCCCCGGGGTTGTCGTCGCCGAGATCGACCCCAGCTATCAGGCCAAGGCGCGGGCGAGCCTGCCTGCCCTGTCCCACCGCGTGCTCTAGTTTCCCCCGAGGCGTAGCCCATGCAAACCCAGGACCAGCTGCTCCGGACCGCTGCCGACACGCTGCTCGCGCCCTACGACCTGCAGGCGCCGCAGCTCGCGCAGGTGTTCGGCGCCATCATGACTCACCGCGTCGACTACGCCGACCTCTATTTCCAGTACCTGCGCTCGGAGGGCTGGAGCCTGGAGGAGGGGATCGTCAAGTCGGGCAGCTTCAACATCGACCAGGGCGTCGGCGTGCGTGCGATCTCGGGCGAGAAGACCGCGTTCGCGTACTCGGACGAGATCAGCCTCGCGGCGCTCAGGGACGCCGCGGGGGCGACGCGGGCCATCGCCCGCATCGGCGGCACGAAGAACGTGCCGGTCACGCGCGCGGGGCAGCGCCGCGATCTCTATCAGCCGATCGACCCGCTCGCGTCGCTCGCCGACACCGAGAAGGTGACGCTCCTCGAGCGCCTGGAGCGGATGTGCCGCGCCCGCGACCCGCGCGTGGTCCAGGTGATGGCGAGCCTGGCGGGCGTGTACGAGGTGATCCTCGTCGCGCGCTCCGACGGCGTGCTGGCGGCCGACGTCCGGCCGCTGGTGCGGCTGTCGGTCCAGGTGATCGCCGAAAGCGGCGGCCGCCGCGAGCAGGGCTCGAGCGGCGGCGGCGGTCGGCTCGATTACGCGTACTTCACCGACGCGGTGCTCGAGGACTACGCCCGGAAGGCCGTCGATCTCGCGGTGCTCAATCTCGAGTCGCGGCCGGCGCCGGCGGGGACGATGACGGTCGTGGTCGGGCCGGGCTGGCCGGGGGTGCTCCTGCACGAAGCGGTCGGGCACGGGCTCGAGGGCGACTTCAATCGCAAGGGCTCGTCGGCGTTCTCCGGCCGGATCGGCGAGCGGGTGGCGGCGCCGGGCGTGACCGTCGTCGACGACGGGACGCTGCCTTCGCGGCGGGGGTCGCTCAACGTCGACGACGAGGGCAACCCGACGAACTGCACGACGCTGATCGAGAACGGCGTGCTGCGCGGCTACATCCAGGACAGCCTCAACGCGCGGTTGATGAAGATGCCGCTCACGGGCAACGGCCGCCGCGAGTCGTATGCGCACGTCGTGATGCCGCGGATGACCAACACGTACATGCTCGCCGGCCGCCACGACCCCGGGGAGATCATCGCGTCCGTCGACCGCGGCATCTACGCCGTCAACTTCGGCGGCGGGCAGGTCGACATCACCAGCGGCAAGTTCGTATTCTCGATGTCCGAGGCCTACATGATCGAGAACGGCAAGCCCACCTACCCGCTGAAGGGCGCGACGCTCATCGGCAACGGCCCCGACGCGCTCACCCGCGTGGCGATGATCGGATCCGATCTCCAGCTCGACACGGGGGTCGGCACGTGCGGGAAAGACGGCCAGTCGGTGCCGGTCGGCGTTGGCCAGCCGACGCTGCGCATCGACGGCCTGACCGTCGGCGGGACGGCGTAGTCACGCGCCCCCGCGCGTCGACCGCGGACGGCGCGATAATTCACAACCTTTGACAGTCGCGGACCGCGCCGCGCGGTAGAACCTCGAAGAAGAAACCGGCCGCCCGCGATCGGGCGCATTCATCTTCGAGGAGGCGGTGGCATGCGGGCGGCGAAGCCCCGACGTCGGCTTCCGGCGCTCATCCTGAGCGCCGCGGCCGCGCTGTCGACCCCGTACTCCGCGTTCGCGCAGCACACCTCACCGGCCTGCCCGAACCCGCCTCCGCTTCTCGCCTCCGACGGCATGATGCGGGACGCGGCGGTCGCCGCGGCGGTGACTCGCGTCGCCGCGACCGTGGAGGAGGAGCGCCGGCAGAGCCGCCTCGCGAGCCTCGCGATCGGCATCGTCCGCGATCAGACCCTGCTGCTCGCAGCCGGCTTCGGCTGTGCCAATCTCGAGCGCGGCATTCCCGCCACGCCCGACAGCGTCTATCGCGTCGGCTCGGTCACCAAGCTCTTCGAGGCGACGGCGCTGATGCAGCTGCGCGACGCGGGGCGACTGCGCCTCGACGAGGCCGTCGACCGCTACGTCCCCGAGGCCTGGTATCCGGGACCGAACGGCGCTCGGGTGTCGCCGACGTGGCGCCAGCTCGCCTCGCACACCGCCGGCCTCCAGCGCAACGTGCAGCCCAACCTCGGCACGGTGCCGGACCTCTTCCGCTTTCTCGAGCACCGGACGGCGGCCGCCGAGCCGGGCAAGGTCTACGCCTACTCCAACCTGGGGTTCGTCCTGCTCGGCCAGGCGGCCGCGCTGGTCGCGGGCGAGCGGTATCACGACTACGTGCGGCGGCACATCTTCGCCCCGCTCGGGATGACGAGCAGCACGTACGACCCCGGATCGGTGGTGCCCGATCGACTCGCGATCGGCTATCTGCGGGTCGATCCGGCCGAGGAGGGCTGGTCGGGCTATCGCGCCGGCTACCGGGACCCGTTCCCGCCGTCAGGCACGATCCTCTCGACCGTCAACGACCTGAGCCGGTTCCTCATGCTCCAGTTCCGCGCCGGGTCGGCGGGCGGCGCGCAGATCCTCGACTCCCGGACGGTCCGCGAGATGTGGCGGCCGGTGGCCCCCACCGGCGCCTTGCGCGCCGCGGCGATCGGCTGGTTCGTGTCGTCCCTCGGTGACGACACGCTCGTCAACAAGGACGGCGGCCAGCCCGGGTTCACGGCGCTCGTGCAGATGATCCCGGAGCGCAAGCTCGGCGTCGTCCTGCTGGTGAACGAGTCGCCGCAGCGGGTGCGCGCGAGCGGCGCGTTTGCCAGGGTCTCGCAGCTCGCCTTCGACGAGCTCTTGCCGCACACCATCGGCGGCCGGCCGTAGCCGAC
>DATEDA010000014.1:0-17682 GCA_035286595.1 Burkholderiales bacterium
GGCTCGCGATGCGCGAGCCGTTCGACGTCGACGCGCGGAGCGCCCGGCTCGTGGGCGAGCTTGCCGCGCACTGGTCTGACGCCGAGGTCACAGAGATCGTCGATCTTGCCACCGGAACCGGCGCGAACGTGCGTTACCTGGCGCCGCGCATCGACGGCCGCCAGCGCTGGACGGTCGTCGACCACGACGCGCACCTGCTCGAAGCCGTCGCGCCCCGGCTCGCCGGATGGGCCGAGCAGCGAGGCTACGGGTTTCGGCTGCGCGGACCGGACGTGACGGTGATGGGCGAGAGGTTCGAGGCGGAAGTGCGGCCGCGCGAGCTCGACCTCACGCGCGAGGCCGATCGCGTGGTGCGAGAGGGCGTGCACCTCGTGACCGCCGCGGCGCTGCTCGACCTCGTCTCCGAACGCTGGCTCGCGCACCTCACGCGCGCCTGTCGGGCGGCCGGCACGGCGGTTCTTTTCGCGCTCACCTACGACGGCGAGACGGGCTGGTTGCCGGAGGATTCCGACGACGCGCGGGTGCGCGACGCGGTGAATCGCCATCAGGGGCTCGACAAGGGGTTCGGCCCGGCGCTCGGTCCGAGCGCTGCCGGGTGCGCCACGGCGCTGTATCGCGCGGCGGGATACCGCGTCGTGGAGGCGAAGAGCGACTGGCGGATCGGCCCGGGGGCGAACGCGATGCAGCTTGCTCTGCTCGAAGGCTGGCGCGCTGCGGCGGCGGAAATCGAACCGGATCGGCGCGGCGCATTCGCCGGCTGGGCGGCGCGGCGCGCAGCGGCGATCGCGCAGGGCGTGTCGGCGCTCCGCGTCGGCCATGTGGACATCGCGGGCCGACCGGCTTAGAAGCTAACCGTTCAGCCGATGCGCCGCAGGTCGGGCGCGTCCGCCGGGGGAGACCTGGCCAAGGACCGTCGGAGGTCGAACGACCAGAGAACGTCTTCGCCCATCCGGAAGACTTGGCCGGCCGGACGCAGACAGTCGCGCATCGAAGGCGCGGCCGGGCGCCGCAGCCCGGGGCGACCCGAGCCGATGATCAACGGCGCGATCGCGATGTGCAGCGCATCGATCAGCCCCGCCTCGAGAAACTGGGACACGGTGACGCCGCCGCCCTCGATGAACAGTGCATGCAGGCCGCGCGCGTTCAGGACCGAGAGCAGCACGTGGAGGTCGAGGTGGTTGCCGTGACGGGGCGCGCCGACGACCTCCGCCACGCCCGCGCGGCCCTCGGTTTCCGGCATGCGCGCGGCGTCCACGGCGAGAATCGTCGGGGCGCGCTGGTCGGTCAGCACGCCCGCCGCGGGCTGAATGCGGAAGGACGGATCGAGCACGACGCGGACCGGATTGTCGCCCGGCACCAGGCGCGTCGTGAGCAGCGGATCGTCGGTCGCGATCGTTTCCACGCCGACGGCCACTGCATCGCAGAGCGCGCGCAGGCGATGGAGGTGGCGGTGGTTGGCCTCGCCGGTGACGAAGCGGGAATCGCCGGAATCGGTGGCGATGCAGCCGTCGATGCTCTGGCCGAGATGCGCGACGACGAACGGCCGCTCCGGTCGTGCATTGCAGACGGGCAAGTAGAGATCGAGCATCGCGCGCGCCGGTTCGCCGACGTCCCCGGGGACCGACCAGCCCGTTTGCGGTCGCCAGCGTGCCGCAATGCGTGGATCGGAATCGGGCGTCTCCGCGAGCGTGCCGTCCTCCAGCAGCCGGAAACCGGCGTCCCGGTCGGGCAAGCCGCGCCGCCGGCGCAGACGAACGAGGGCGAGCAGCAGTGCCCACGCGTCGGTTGCGGAGCGAACTGCGTGATTCAGCGACGACGCTGGGGCTCGGGCAGGCAGAAGCATGGGATGGCGCGCGTGCGCTTCGACAGGGTCGAACGTCAGCCGGATGTCAGGAACGCGGGATGTCAGGAACGCGTCGCGGCGCTCCGGTATGCTAACACCATGACCGCCTCCACATTCCCTCGCTCGTGACACGCGACGCTCCTTCGTCCGACTTGCGCCGCGCCTCGGTCCGCGTCGATCGGTGCCTGACCGAGCTTCGCCGCGGGCGGGCGGTGCGGATCGCGGACGCCGAAGGCGGCGTGGTCGCGGCGGCGGTCGAAACGCTGGACTCGGAGCTGCTGTGTCGTCTATCCACGACAGGCGCGCGCCTTGCGATCGCCGTCACGGAGGAGCGGGCGCGGGCGCTCGGCATCGACGCCGTCGAACGCGGCGTCGCGATTCCGTTCGGCGACGGGGTCACGCTCGAGACACTCACCCGCTTCGTGGGTCTTGCCGAGTCGCCCGGCGTGCCGGAGGGTCTCGACTTTGCGTCGGCGAGCACGGGAACCGCGGCGGTAGCCGCGGCGCTCGAGCTCGCACGTCGGGCGCGGCTGCTCCCCGCGGTCGTCTTCACGCGATCGGACCGTGGCGACGACGCCGACGAGCTGCTCGCGGTCGCGGCGACCGACGTCGCGGCGCTCGCGCAGGTCTTCGAGGGCAGCCTGATGCGCATGAGCGATGCCCGGGTTCCGCTCGCCGGCCACGAGGACTGCGAGCTGGTCCTGTTTCGCGAGATTCCGGGCGACCTCGAGCACGTGGCGGTGGTGATCGGACGGCCCGACCGGAGCGCGCCGGTCCTGGTGCGGCTGCATTCCGCGTGCCTGACCGGCGATCTGCTCGGGAGCCTGCGATGCGATTGCGGCGACCAGCTCCGCGGCGCGGTCGACCGGCTGGCGGCGAAAGGCGGCGTGCTGCTCTATCTCGCCCACGAAGGGCGAGGCATAGGGCTCGCCAACAAGCTGCGCGCCTACGGGCTGCAGGACAACAACGGGCTCGATACGTTCGCCGCCGACCGCCATCTCGGGTTCCGCTCCGACGAGCGCGACTTCCGGGCGGGGGCGGCGATCCTGCGCAGCCTGGGCGTCGCGCGGATCCGGCTGCTCACCAACAATCCCGACAAGATCGAGACCCTGCGCGAGGGCGGCATCGAGGTCGTGGAGCGCGTGCCGCTCGTCGTGGCGCCGAACGCCCACAACCGGCGTTATCTGCAGGCCAAGCGCGAGCGGCTGGGCATCTGATCGGCGAGCAGGACGTCCCTGCGAGCGGCTGAACGAGATCCCGCCGGGTCACTTCGCCCCGAGGCGATAGACGTACTCGGTCAGCGCGAGGATCCGGGCCCGCACGTGCGCTTCGGCATTGGCGGGCGCCTGCGCGTAGTACTCGGCGGCTTCGGCCCGGTAGCCGAGGCCCCAGACCGGCATCTCGCGGGCGCCGTGCGCCTTTACCAGCCGCCGGCCGTCGATGAACTCGTAGACCCGCGCGAACGGGAACCAGCCGCCGTTCCGCTGGGCGAGCGTGGTCAGGTCGGCGGGACGGACCCCGCCCCTGCCCGCATTCGGGCCGTCGCCTTTGCCTTTCGGGCCGTGGCAGGCGGCGCAATTGGCATCGTATTCGCGCTTGCCGACGTCCATCTCCTTGCCGATGTCCGGCTGCTGCTGGCCGGCAGCGAGCAAAGGCAGGCCGATTGCGACGGCGCCGATCAGTGCGGCGATCGTGCGAATGCGTTTCATCGTTGCTCCTCGGGAGAAGGCGGATCTCACGATAGGACAGTCCACCGCCCGCCGTTTGACGGAGGTCAAGACCTCTTGACCTCCGTTGTGCCCCAACGCTAGCCGACCATCGCCACCGCCGCGCGGCCGAGCGGCGAGCTCGGGTCGGCCAGCGTCTCGAGGATCTCGAAGTGGTTGAGCCCGGCGCCGACGATCGTCGGCGCCCCGAGCCGGTCGGCGAACTCGCGCGACTGCCGTGCGAACTCCGCGCTCTCCTTCTCCGCCCACGCCACCGTGACCGGACAGCCGATCCGCTCGACGTGCCGGATCGGGCTGAACTCGTCCTCGAGCCGCTCGTCCAGCCGCACGTAGTCGTTTCGCGCGCTCAGCCGTACCGGCAGCAGGTCGTAGACACCGGAGACCAGCAGCGCTTCGTCGACGGCGTCGATTCTCGTGAGCACGCAGGCGGCCAGGTGCGAGCCGGAGGAATGCGCGCACACCACGAGCTTCGATGGATCGAGGCGTTCCCGCAGCCACTGCAACGCCCGGCACACCTGCCCCACCATCTCGGGGAGCGTGACGCTCGGGAGCAGCGCGAAGTCGAGCGAAGCATAGGCTGCACCGGCCGCGAGGAAGGTCTCCGCGGGAAACATCTGCTCGCGCTTCGACTGGCGCTTCCAGGCGCCACCGTGCACGAACGCGACGAGCGGAACGCGCTCGCTCCCGGCCGGGCGGTAGAGATCCAGCGTTTCGGGCGCTGTCGGGCCGTAGGAGAACGTGACCGGCTCGCCCAGGCGGCGCTTCACCGCCTCGCTCGCTGCGGCGTAGCGCGCGATGATGGCGTCGGCGTGCGGGACCCAGGCGCGCTGCTCGTACTGGGCATCGAGCTCGGCCTGATCGTAGCCGCGGTAGATCTTCGTCAAAACAGGATCGCGATGCCGTCGAGCTCGCCCTCGGAGTTGACGAGGTCCACGCGCTTGTGCGCGATCTTGAACCCGTCGCCCGCACGGCGCAGCCGGTGCTCGACCAGCGCGCCCCAAAGCCGCTGGCGCTCGTTGCGCCACTCGACGAGCTGAAGCGTCGAACCCACTCTGATCTCGGCGTTCGTCGCGCCGAGCAGCATCACGTTCCCGACGTTGTGCACGGTCCGGGCGAGCGGCAGGCGCGCGTGGGCGCGCGGGTGACGCGCCTGCTTCACCCGAAGCTCGAGCAGCGTCCGGTCGTCGTGGATGATCGAGCTCGTCTCGGCCGCCTCCTTCTGGTCGCGCTCCAGCGGCACCCAGTAGGTCGCGTCTTCGGTGAAGAGATCCAGCCAGGCTTCCAGCTGCCCGGTGTCGAGAAGCCGCGCCTCGTGATAGAGGAACTGCGCGACGTCCACTTCAGGCTTCGCTCGTCATGTAGTCGAGCCAGGCCCCGAACTGCGCGCGGATGAACACCTCGCTCGTGCCGGTGCCGCCGCGCCGCGTGCCGTCGGGCTCGTCGACGTCGGCGCCGTGGCCGCGGCCGAGGTAGGCCCATTCGACCGCTCCCGACCCGAAGCCGCGCTGCACGCGCTCGTAGACCTCGAGATCGTCGGTCAGCACCCACGAGCCGGTGCCGTTCACGACGTTCGCGAACGCGACCGTGTCGCGGAACATCTGCGGCGGTGCGTCTTTCATCCGGAACGAATAAGTGTAGACGACCGAGCGGTCGACCGCGACCGGGTGAATGACGCGGAGCTGCCGGAACTGGCTCATGAACGAGCAGCTCGGGTAGACGATGGTGTTCCAGCGCGTGACGCCGAGGATGCGCCCGGCCTCGGTTTCGCCCACGCGTGCCGCGAGGCGGCGCCGGTACTCGTCGAACGCCGGATTGCCCAGCCCGGCGACGAGCCGCGTGTCGGTGTGATAGTCGCCGAGCCAGCCGTGGCCACGCGGCGTGGCCCACACGCCGATCGACTCCCACAACGATTCGGGCGCGCCGTTCTGCCGCATCTGGCGCACCGCGATGTCGAAGTAGTGCTCCTCGCCTGGCGCGCCGGGTTCGGGCGCGCCGCGCGCCACTGCGACCGACGAGGCGTGCACGTGCGCCGGGTGCACGCCGTCGAGGTGATTCTCGAGCATCAGCTTCCAGTTGCCCTGGTAGGCGTGCTTGAAGACGCCCCCCGCGACCTCGAGCTCGCCGCCGGGTGCCCGGTCGACGAAATCGTCGAAGGACGCCCGGATCGGGCCGAGGAACTCCTCGAGGCCCGGCCCCGAGGGCGCCGCCGACGCGAAGATGAACCCCCGATAGGTCGCGACCCGAGGGACTCGCTTCAACCCGGGCGGCAGGTCCTCCTTCCGGTAACCCGACGGGATGGGAACTGCACGCAGCTGCCCCGCGGTGTCGTAGGTCCAGCCGTGGTACGGACAGACGAAGCGCTGCGTGTTGCCGCGGCCCTCGGCGCAGACCGTCGCGCCGCGGTGGGCGCAGCGATTGACGAGCACCGCCACCGCGCCGCCGTCCTGGCGTATGACGATCACCGGCTCGCGGCCCAGCCGCGTGGTGAAGAAGTCGCCCGCGGCGCGTGCCTGGCTCTCGTGGCCGATGACGAGCCACGCGCGGCCGAAGATGCGCTCCATCTCCAGCTCGAAGATGCCCGGGTCCGCATACACCGAACGGTGCACCCGGTCGGGTTGCACCAGCATCGCCAGCCGTTCGCGGTCGAACGCTCCCATGACGGCTGAAAGGATAGAAAGATCCGTGCTTATGGTAAAGATGTTTCCATGGCGATGATCTCGACCCTGGTCGTCGGCGGCGGAATCGGCGGACTGTCCGTCGCCCGCGAGCTCGCGATTCGCGAGCTGCCGGTGACGGTCCTGGAGAAGGCTTCGCAGCTGAACCCGGTCGGGGCCGGGATCATCATGAACCCCAACGCGATGGGCGTCCTGGAGCGCAACGGGCTAGCGGGCGCACTGCGCGAGAACGCCTGGCCGTATCTCACCCGCGAGACCTGTGACCACCGGGGCCGAGTGCTGGCGATCCGCGACTATCGTCCCCTCTATGACGCCGGAAAGCTCGCGGTGGGTGGGCTCGTGCACCGCGTGCATCTGCTCGACGTGCTCTACCGCGGCGTGCCCCGGGAAGCGGTTCGCTTCGGCGTGACGCTGAAGAAGATCGAGCTCCTGCCCGATCGCGTCCGAGTGGAGACCGAGCGGGGGGAGATCCTCGAGGCGGACGTCCTCGTCGGGGCCGACGGGATTCACTCCCAGGTGCGGCGTCAGCTTTTCGGCGAGATCCGGCCGCGCTACATGGGTTACCGTTCGCACCGGATGGTCGTGGATAATGTCGCCGGGACCCGGCATTTCACCGAGCTGATGGGGCGGGGCCAGCGGATCGGGCTCGTGCCCGTCGCGGAGACCCGGCTCTACGTCTGGACCACGTTCAACTCGCCGCGCGACCGGCCGCAGTCCATCGGCAGCGCCGATGATTTCCGCGCGCTGTTCGAGCAGTTCACCGACGAACGGGTCAGGCGCGTTTTCGCCCAGCTTCAGTCGGCGGAGGGGATCATCTCGACGGAGATCGAGGAGGTGAGTCTCGAGCGGTGGGTGCAGGGGCGGACCGCCCTGCTCGGCGATGCCGCCCACGCGATGACGCCCAACATCGGTCAGGGCGCCGGCATGGCCATGGAAGACGCGGCCGTCCTCGCCGACGAGCTGCAGGCGGCGGGTCGTGAAACGCAGGGCGTGGAGCGGGCTCTGGAGAACTATGTGAGGCGCCGCAGGCCGCGCGTGGAGTCGGTGATGAGGATCTCGCGCGCGGTCGGCGACGAGGGCCAGCAGTCGAACCCGATCGCCTGCTGGCTCAGGAATCGTCGCATTCACCGGGCGGGTCGCAACGCCGCGAAGGCGCTGGCGGATCTCGAGCGGCTGCTGGCCTACCCGGGCTGACGGAGAGGTGAAGGACATGGGAAAAATCCGGCACATCGCCATCACGGCGGAGGATCCCTTCGTGACCGCCGAGCTGCTCAAGGAGGCGCTCGGCCTCGAGGAGATCGGGCGCGGGGACAGCGAGCTGGCGCGCGAGGTTTATCTCACGGACGGCTACATCAATCTCGCGGTCGTCTGCTGGAAACGGACGAAGGAGACTCCGAACCCTTACCCCGAGGGCTACGGACTCGACCACTTCGGCGTCCTCGTCGACGACCTGGAGGACGCCGAGACCCGGGTCAAGGAGGTCGGCGCCACGCCGCAGCCGCCGCCCCCGGTCGACCTGTCGAAGCTCGAAGGCCGGATCTTCTTCGAGAAGAAGTACGTGCTCGCGGGAGTGAAGTTCGATCTCTCCGGCCACGGGTGGCCCGTCGAGCCGGAGCAGAAGTGAGCGCCATTGCGCTGGAAGCCTCCGGCGTCAAGAAGGTCTACACGAAGAACGGCCAGCGCCTGGAGGTCCTCGACGTCGACCGGTTCGCCGTTCGCGAGGGGGAGTTCATCACCGTCATCGGGCCCAGCGGGTGCGGCAAGAGCACCTTCCTCCACATCGTCGGCGGCTTCATCAAGGCGGAGGGCGGCAGCATCCGGGTGTACGGCGAGGAGGTCAGCGGGCCCGGTCCCGATCGCGGCATGATGTTCCAGGAGTTCGCGCTCTTCCCGTGGAAGAGCGTGGCCGGCAACGTCGCGTGGGGCCTCGAGGTCCAGGGGGTTCCACGAAGCGAGATCGAGGCCGTCGTCCAGAAGTACCTGGAGATGATGGGGCTCGCGGATTTCCGCAATCACTATCCCGCCGAGCTCTCGGGCGGGATGAAGCAGCGGGTGCAGCTCGCCCGGGTGCTCGCCTTCGACCCCAAGGTGCTCCTGATGGACGAGCCCTTCGGCGCTCTCGATGCCCAGACCCGCGAGGTGATGCAGGAGGAGGTGACCCGCCTCTGGGACCGGACCGGCAAGACGATCGTCTTCGTCACCCACGACATCGAGGAGGCGGTCTACCTGGGAGACCGCGTCGTCGTGCTGACCGCGCGCCCGGGGCGGATCAGGGAAGAGGTCCGGATCGAGCTCCCGCGGCCGCGGGAGCTGACGATCAAGAAGTCAGCCCGGTGCCACGAGTACCGGAACTACATCTGGGACCTGATCCGCAGCGAGTCCCTCGACGCCAGGCGCTAGCGCCGCCGCAGGTCACCGCGGGAGATAGCTCAGGTCGACCATCTCCTCGACCTTCACCGGCTTCTCCAGCCACTGGAGCTTGTCCTGCATGAAGACCGCCAGCTTGTTGAGGCTGGCCACGTCCACCCGGGCGTTGGGATCGCGCTTCCAGTCGGCGTTCCGGAGATAGATCTCCAGCGGCGTGCGCACGAAGCCGGCCTTGTGGAGATCCGCCTTCGCCTTGGCGGTGTTGGCCAGGTAGTACTTCGTGACCGCGACGTAGTCGGCCAGGAACGCGCGCACCGCTTCCGGCTGCGCCTTGAGGAATTTCTCCCCGAACCAGACGTCGAGCAGTTCGTGGTCGTAGCCGACGGCTTCGACCGCGGTGAAGATCTTGCGCAAGCCTCCCTTCGCCACCTCCGCCGAATAGAACGGCTCGACGAACGTCCCGGCGCCGATCTTCCCGGTGCGCACCGCATCGCCCATCACCGGGAACGCCATCGGCACCACCTTCGTATCCTTGTCCGGAGCGAGACCGGCGTTGAGCAGCCCGGCGCGCGCCCACAGGTCGGTCGCCGTCTTGATCCCGACCACGCCGACCGTGCCGCCCTTCAGGTCCTTGGTCGTCCGGACGGGCCCGTCGTCCTTCACCATGTACGTGGTGCTGAACCACTGCTTGCCGGCGGCCTCCATGCAGACGCTGGCGACGATCTTCATGTCGACCCCTTGCGCCCGGGCGAAGATCACCGCGAGGCCCGGGGCGGTCCCGGCGTCGAGCTCGCCCGCGAGGTAGGCCTGGAAGCGCTCGGGGTTGGCCTGGAACAGGATCTGTTTGAGCTGGTACTTCTTGCCCTGGTTCGGCGCCAGGTCGGGCCGCGCGCTCATCAGCCAGACCTGCTCCTCGGCGGCGAAGCCGCGACCGAACCGGATCAGCGGCGGGTCGGCGGCGCCGGCATCGGGAAGACCGAGGAACTGGACCGTCAGCGCGGCCAGCAGGAGACCAGCGGATCGCTTCACGACGTTCTCCTCTCAGACGTAATAGGTCTCGAGTTTTTCCCAGTATACCAACCGGTTCCGCAGGATGACGAGCGCGTGGTCGAGCGCGAGCCCGAGGAGCGCGATCGCCACGACCACGGCGAGCATGCGATCGGTCCGCAGCGAGGCGAGCGAGTAGATCACGACGTAGCCGAGCCCGTCGGCGGAGCTGATCATCTCGGTGATGACGACGACGATCATCGCGATCGGCAGGGCGACCCGGAACCCGGCGAAGATGAAGGGCGCAGTGGCGGGGACGACGACCCGGCGGAGGATCTGCGTGCGGGAGGCGCCCATGTTCTGCGCCGACCAGAGCAGCACGCGATCGACGCCGCGCGCGCCGTGGTAGGTCATGATGACGATCGGATAGAGGCACTCCAGGAAGACCAGCGCGACCTTCGACAGGCTGCCGATCCCGAAGACGAAGATGAAGATCGGGAAGAGGGCGAGCTTCGGGACGGCGTAGGTGCCGGAGAAGAGGGGATCCAGCAAGCCCGCGACGAGCTCCGACCGCCCCATCAGCATGCCGATGACGACCCCCACCGCCGCTGCCAGGGCGAAGCCGCCGAGCGCCCGGTAGAGCGAGGTCCAGGCCTCGAGGAGCCGGTCGGATCGCGACACGAAGAGCGCGAACTCGTGGCCGATGTTCACCAGCGACGGAAAAACGATCGGGCTCCACAGCGCGCTGCGGGCGGTCAGTTCCCAGGCGACGAGCGCGACGGCGACCAGAACGAACGGCCTCAGCCCGACGAGCATGCGCTGCAGGAAGAGCGTCATGCAGCCTCGCCCTGCCAGGCGAGCACGCGGTGGCGAGTCCAGCGCAGCAGGCGATCGCCGAGGTAGCCGAGGATCGCGATGCTGAGCAGGGACACGTACATGAGATCGAAGCGCAGGCTGTTCTCCGCTTCCCGGATGAGATGGCCCAGGCCGGAGCGGGCATTGATCATCTCGGTGGCGAACATCACGATGAAGGAGAGCGCGAGCGACACCCGCATCCCGGCGAAGACGAGCGGCGCCGCGCTCGGCACCACGATCCTGCGGAAGATCTGCGATCGGCTCGCGCCCATGTTGAGGCCGGACCAGACCAGGATGGTCGGCGTCGACTTCGCCCCGTAGTAGGCGTTGATGAACGTCGGGTAGAAGCAGGCGAGCGCGATGATCAGGATCTTGGACAGATCGCCGATGCCGAACCAGAGCATGAAGAGCGGCAGCATGACGATCTTCGGCACCGGATAGGTCAGGAAGATCACCGGGCTCAGCATCTGATCGAACCCCCGGGCGATGCCGGCCGCGAGCCCGAGGGCGATGCCGAGGAGGGTCCCGATCGCGAAGCCGGGCAGCGCGCGGAGGAGGCTCGCGCCGATGTGGTCGTAGAGCTCCGCCGAGCCGAGAGCGGCGACGAAGTGCCTCAGGATCTCGACCGGGCCCAGGACGTAGTCCGGCAACCCCCGAACCCACAGGAGCTGCCACAGCAACACGAGGAACAGCAGCAGGCCCGCTCTGGCGAGGTTTCGCAGCGTCACTAGGCCCACGCGGCTAGTACGTGCCCACCGACGTGCCGCCGCAGACGAACAGCGTCTGCCCGGTCACGAATGACGTCGCCGGGTCGACGAAGAACATCACGGCGTGCGCGACATCGTCGGGCTGGCCCAGGCGCTTCACCGGGATCGACTCGATGATGCGCGGCAGCTTCGGGCTCCCGCGCGGAATCAGGTCGTGGAACACCGCGGTGTCCGCGATCGGCCCCGGGGCGACGACGTTCGAGGTGATGCCGTGCGGGCCGAGCTCCAGGGCCCAGGTGCGCGACATGCCGAGCAGGGACGCCTTAGTCGCGGAATAGACGGTGCGGTTCGCGAGGCCGAGCACCGCACGCGAGGAAACCAGCACGATCCGCCCGAAACGCGCCGCCTTCATCGCCGGAACGTTGGCCTGGACCAGCGCGATCGGCGCGGCGAGATGCAGCGCCGCCAGCGCGTCCACGTCCGACGGTCGGACCTCTTCGAGCGGGCGCTCCAGCACCGCGCCAGCGTTGTGGATCACCACCGTCGCGGGACGGCTGCGAGCGCAGTCTTCCGCGACCTGCCGCGTTGCCTCGGCGTCGGACAGGTCCACCGTCACGCTGTGCAGCCGCGGGTGCCGCTCCGCCGGCGGATCGAGATCGAGCGAGATCACCTCGTAGCCGGCATCGAGGAGCCGCCGGCAGATCGCGGCGCCGATCCCGGCGCTGCCGCCGGTGAGGAGGGCTGTCGGAGGGGCCACGCCCGCTGCTCAGAGGAACATCTGCACCGAGGGCAGCGCCGCGTCGCAGTTGACCAGGTCGATGCGCTTCTGCCGGATGCGCAGCCGGCCGTCGACGAGCACGAGCGTGTGCAGCGCGACCCCGCCGTAGACCTGCTGGTCGTCGCCGCGCGTCTCCAGGTAAACGAACGGCGTACGCGTCACCCACCGGTGCGCCGCCGCATCCGCCGACTCGATCTCCGGCCGCTGCAGCACGTGGTGGGGCCGGCTCTCCGGATGCTGCGAGTAGGACTTGGGGTTCTTCAGGCGCTCGACGCGGAGCTTCAGCAGCAGCTTGTCCTCGTACATCAGCGACACGTGGTTCAGCCCGTCGGCCTGCCCCGGCGTGGACGGGATCCAGTAGTAGGCGTCGTCGGTGAAGAGCTCGTACCACTCGTCGAAGCGCCTTTCGTCGAGCAGGCGGGCCTCGCGGTAGACGAAGTCGACGATCTTGTCGCACGTCGGCGCGCTCATTGGACTACCCTCGCGGCTCGCGCGCTCGGGATTCGCCCTTGGGGCGGCCCGGCGGGCTCATGCCGCTGTGGCCATGTACCGCGCCCAGGCGCGGAACTGGTTGCGCATCGAGATCTCGCTCGTGCCGTTGGTGGTGAGATCGGTGGCGCCGATCTCGTCCGGCCGGAAGTCGCGATGCAGGCTGACCCAGTCATTCCCGGTGCAGCGCAGGCCTTCCTGGATGCAGCGGTAGGAGTACAGGTCGTCGTGGCCGACCACCGACATCGGCGAGTTGATGAGCCGCGTGTACATCAGGGTCCGCTGCAGCAGCTCGGGCGGCGCCCCCTTGAGCCGGAAGGTCCAGGACTCGATCAGCGTGCGGTCCGGCCCGAGCGGGCGCGCCACCCGGATCGACTGGATGGCGCCCTTGATGGTGAGGCTGGGGTAGTACACGGTGTTGTGGCGCGAGATGCTCAGGATCTCGCGCGCGCGCTCCGTGCCGTAGGCCTTCACCATCATCTCCTCGTACCCGGGGATCGCGGAGTAGCTGGAGTGGATCGAGAAATTCACGCCGGTGTAGCCGTGGCCGTTGGCGAACACCCGCACGCCCATGTCGTCGAAGAACTTGTAGTCGGACACGAACGGCACGAACTGCTCGACGGCCATCGGCTTGGGCTCGGTCGCGGGCTTCCCCTCCCACAGCTTCTTCGCGGTTCCGGCCGAGGATTCGTGCACGACCATGGGGTGCATGGTGTCGTTCAGGTTCTCGACGAACATCTTCCAGTTGCAGTTGTGCAGGTAGCGCAGGCAGCCGCCGGCGAGCTCGAGCTCGCCTTCGGGCGACCGGTCCGCCATGTTGTCGATCGACGAGAGCGACTCGCCGAAGTAGTCCGTGAACGACGGGCCGCTCGCCGACAGGCGCGCGAACACGAAGCCGCGGTACTCGGCGGTCGCGGCCACGGGGGCGAGTCCCTTTGCGGCCGAGCACTCCTTCATCCGGGTCCCGTCGTAGCCGCGAGGCAGCGGCATCCCGATCAGCGTCCCGTCGGTCCGGTAGGTCCAGGAATGGTACGGGCACCGGAACGCGCGCCCGACGCTGCCCGCGGCGTCGGTCACCAGCCGCGTGCCCTTGTGAGCGCAGCGGTTCATCAGCACCTTCAGCGTGCCGTCCGTGTGGCGGACCATGATCACCGGCTGCGTGGCGATGTCAGCGGTGACGTAGTCGCCCGGCTGGGGGACCTGACTCGCGTGGCCGACGTAGATCCAGGTGCGCGACCACAGGCGCTCCATCTCCAGATCGAAGATCTCCTGGTCGATATAGACGTCCCGGTGGACCTGGTCGTCCTGCACCAGGCCGGCAACCAGCCCCGGATCGTCGCGGTACTTGCCCATCGTGCCGTCCTCCTCGCGCCCGCGGGCGCGAGCGCTATTTAACTACAACGCGGGGTGCTTGGAGGAAGATGCTTGTCGTCGACCCGGGCGCGGCTTTACCCTCCAATGCTTTGGATCCCCGGGGAGGAGACTGCGATGAAACGCACCATCATCTCGGCGCTCGCGGCGCTGGCCGCGGTCGCCGCCGGTCCGGTCGCTGCGCAGAGCTTCCCGGAAAAGCCGGTGCGCATCGTCGTCAGCTTCCCGCCTGGCGGACCGTCCGACATCCTGGCGCGCAGCCTCGGCGACAAGCTGACCGCGGCGCTCAAGCAGCCGTTCGTCGTCGAGAACCGGGCGGGCGCCGGCGGGAACGTCGGCACCGAGGCGGTCGCGCGCAGCGCGCCGGACGGGTACACGGTGCTGTTCACCATCGACACGCCCTTCACCGTCAACCCGAACCTGTACCGGTCGATACCGTTCAAGCCCGCGGACCTCAGGGCCCTGATGCTGATCGCCTCGTCGGGGCTCACGGTGGGCATCAATCCGAGCGTCGGCTCGGCGTCGCTCCGCGACTTCGTGACCAAGGGCAGGACCGAAACGATCACCTTCAGCTCGGGCAGCAACGGCAGCCCGGGCCACGTCGCCGCGTCGATCCTGCAGGACGCCGCGGGCGTGAAGGTGAACCACATTCCCTACAAGGGCAACACGCCGGCGGTCATGGCCGTGGTGTCGGGCGAGGTGCAGGCCGGCATCTTGGCGACGCCGGGGCTGCTCCCGCACGTGCAGGCGGGCAAGGTCAAGGCGCTGGCCGTCACGAGCCGCAAGCGCTCGCCGCTCCTCCCCGACGTCCCCACCACCGTCGAGGCGGGAGTGCCCGCGCTCGAGGTCGAAGTCCTCTATCTCGCGTTCGTCCCGGTCGCGACGCCGGAGCGGGTCGCGGCGACGCTGCAGCAGGCCCTGGCCGCCGCGCTCGCTGCGCCTGACGTGCAGGAGCGCATGCGCCGGCTCGATCTCGTCATCGAAGGCGAGACGGGTGCGGTCGTAGAAGCGCGCCTCGCGAAAGCGCGCGAGCGCTACGCGGCGACGATCAAGGCCACCGGCATGAAGATCGATTGACCCCGCGGCAGGCAGGCCGCCGCCGTGCCGACGAACTTCGTTTTCATCCTCGCCGACGATCTCGGTTACGCGGACCTCGGCTGCTACGGCGGCCGCGCGCCGGTGTCGCCCAACCTCGACCGGCTGGCCGCGCGCGGGCTGCGCTTCACGCAGGGCTACGCCAACTCGCCGGTGTGCTCGCCAACGAGGTTCGCGCTCATGACCGGACGCTACCAGTACCGCCTGCGCGGCGCCGCCGAGGAGCCGATGTCGGGAAGAGCGCGGGGCAACCCGGACCTCGGGTTGCCGCCCGCGCATCCGACGCTGCCCTCGCTCCTGCGCGACGCCGGCTACCGCACGGCGCTCGTCGGCAAGTGGCACCTCGGCTACCCGCCGCACTTCGGCCCTCTCATGAGCGGCTACGAGGAGCACTTCGGGCCGGCGTCGGGCGGCGTCGACTACTTTACCCACACCGACCGCGAGGGGCGGCACGACTTCCTCGAGAACGGCGAGCCGACGCGGCGCGACGGCTACCTGACGGACCTGCTCTCGCAGCGGGCCGTGGACTACGTGCGCAAGCGCGCCGCGGACCGCCAGCCGTTTCTGCTGAGCCTGCACTACACCGCCCCGCACTGGCCGTGGGAGACGCGCGACGACGCTGCGCTCGCGGCGGAGCTGACGGGGAAGATCGCCCACCTCGACGGCGGGTCGGTCCGCGTCTACCAGCGGATGATCCACCACATGGACGAGGGGATCGGGCAGGTGGTCGGGGCGCTCGAGACGGCGGGGCTCGCCGAGGACACGCTGATCGTGTTCACGAGCGACAACGGCGGCGAGCGCTTCTCGGACAACTGGCCGCTCGTCGGCGGCAAGATGGATCTCACCGAGGGCGGGATCCGCGTGCCCTACGTCGTGCACTGGCCGCGCGCGGTCGGTGCGGGCGGCGTCACCCCCCAGCTCGCGATCACGATGGATTGGGTCGCCACGTTCCTGGAGGTCGCGGGCGTGCGCGCACACCCGGAGCACCCCCTCGACGGGATGTCGCTCGTGCCGGCGCTGCGCGACCCGGGCGCGCGGACCGACCGCGCGCTGTTCTGGCGGATGAAGCACCGCGATCAGCGCGCGGTGCGCGAAGGCCGCTGGAAGTACCTCGCGATCGGCGCGAACGAGTATCTCTTCGACCTCGAGGCCGACGAGCGCGAGCGCGCCAACCTCGCGCGGCGCCATCCCGACCGGCTCGCGCGGCTCCGCGCCCGGTACGCCGAGTGGAGCGCGGGCATGCCGCCCGTGCCGGAGGGCGCGCGGGTATCGCTGATCTACACCGACCAGGACATGCCCTGACCGGCAGTCGTCCCGCGCTACGCCAGTGGCGAGCAGGCGAGGGTGCGCTGCAGGCGCGTGAGGATCTCGCGGGCCTCGAGAATCCGGTCGACCACGCGACCGGCCTGGAACTCGCTCAGCGTGAGGTCGTCGACTGCGGGGCCGGCGACGACCTGGCGCGCCTCGACCGCGGCCTGGTACGAACCCCAGGCCGTCGACCGCGCGGCGTGGATCGCGGCCGCGAGTTCGTCGACGGTGGCGCAGGCGTCGGGTTCGTCGCCGGCGGTGGCGAGGGGTACGGCAAGGAGCAGGGCAGCGAGCAGCTGACGCGTCATCGGAAGCCTCCTTTTTTCGCCAGTGTAGCGGGCCGCTCGCGCCCGATCTGTAACAACCGGTCACACGCGCCGCGGCGGCGGCGTAGACTCCCGCGCCGGACGAGGCAGCCGTGCAGAGCGAGACCGCAGACGTCGTCTTACTCACGTGCCGGGCACCGCTCCCGGCGCCGGGCCGGACTGTCGACGCCCTGACGGAGGCCGCGCGGTCGCAGAACCTTCCGGCGGCCGCCGTGACGGTCAACCTGAGCCTGGACGGCGGTGAGCTCTATGTCTATCTCTGGCTGCGCGAGGCGACGCGCGTCGAGCGCGGGCCGCTCGCCCGGGCGCTCGCGGTCGCCACCGGCGCCGCCGAGGTCGAGGCCGCGCGGCACGTCCGCCTGCAGGACATCCGCGGCGCCTCGCACGGGGCGAGGGCGGCGTTCCACTACGTCGTCGAGACCGACGTCGTGCCGGAGGCAGAGACCGACCTGAACGACTGGTACGATCGGGAGCACCTTCCCGGTCTCGCCGCCGTGCCAGGCGCGATCCGCGCTCAGCGGCTCCGGAACCTGGACGGCGCGCCGCGGTATCACTCGTGCTACGAGCTCGTCACCACGGGAACGTTGGGGAGTGCGCCGTGGCTCGCGGTCCGGCATACCGCGTGGAGCGACCGGGTCCGGCCGAACTTCCGCAACACCAAGCGGACGATGTTCAGCCGGGTCGCGCAGCGGATGCTCTAGCGGTCGTCCTCAATCGCACCGGGCCGTCATCCCGCCGTCCACGACGAGCTCGGTCCCGGTGATGAAACGCACCTCGCCATCCGCGGCCGTTATTCTGTCGCAATTCTTTACACAGCGCCGTTGCGCTCTCGCGGCACGACGTCCATCTCATTGAGATCAAACAGGAACTTCGAGGGGGCTCAGATCTTGCTGCCGAACGAGGATCGAGGAGGTCCGTATGACACTGAAACGCGCAATCGCCGGGATGACGGCGGTCTTGGCTACCCTGTCCATCGCGACTCCGTCCCAGGCGGTACCCCAAATCTGGGAGGCCAACTTCGGCGCGAACGTGACCTCCGGGGACGACGTCGTCGCGAACGTCAACTTTGGGTTCCTGTTTCCGTTTCTCGGCAACAACTATGGGAGCGGGGAGGTGTCGAGCAACGGCTTCCTCTCGCTCGGCGGCACCAATGG
>DATEDA010000015.1:0-10250 GCA_035286595.1 Burkholderiales bacterium
TTCGTGTTCGAGCATGCCACGCTCTATCCGGTGAAAGGCGACGACGCCGACGACACCCCGATGCAGATCGGGCGCGCGGCGGTGCGGCGGCGTGGCCGCGACGTGACGCTCGTGACCTACGGCGGCTCGCTTCCCAAGACGCTGCGCGCCGCCGAGATCCTCGCCGGGGACGGCGTCGACGCCGAGGTGATCGACCTCCGGAGCCTGCGCCCGTTCGATGCCGGAACCGTCGTCGAGTCGGTGTCGAAGACGCACCGCGCGGTCATCGTCGACGAAGGTTGGCGCACGTGCAGCTTCGCCGCGGAGGTCAGCGCGCAGATCATGGAGGGCGCGTTCGACGCGCTCGATGCGCCGGTTGCGCGGGTGTGCAGCGAGGAGGTGCCCATGCCCTACGCGAAGCATCTCGAGGATGCGGCGCTCCCCCAGCCCGAGAAGATCGTCGCCGCGGTGCGCGCGATCCTTTAGACCGGCGATGGCGAGCTTCCTGCTGCCCAAGCTCGGCGCGGACATGACCGAGGGCCGCCTCGTCGAGTGGCTGAAGCGGCCCGGCGAGCGGATCGAGCGCGGCGAAGTCATCGCCGTCGTCGAGACCGACAAGGCGAACGTCGAGGTCGAGTCCTGGGTCGCTGGCACGATGGAGAAGATCCTGGTCGAGCCCGGGGACAAGTGGATGCCGGTCGGGACACCGCTCGCGGCGATTCGAACCGACGGCGTCGAACCGGTTGCACCGCCGGCGTTCGCGCAAGCCCCGCCCCCGTCGCCTGTTCCGGCCGCACCGCCGGCTGCCGCGCCTTCAGGCCCGGCCCTTCCCGGCGACCGCCTGCGGGCATCGCCGGCGGCCCGCCGACGCGCGGAGGCGCTGGGCCTGGACCTCGCCTCGATCCGAGCCACCGGTCCTGACGGGAGGATCACTCTCGAGGACGTCGAGCACGCGGCGAGCGCGAAGCCCGCCGCCAGACCCCCGGCGGACCGCCAGCAACGCATGCGCGAGGCGATCGCGACGGCGATGTCGCGCGCGAAGCGCGAGATCCCTCACTACTATCTGTCCACCGTGATCGACTGCGCCCCGGCGCTCGCTTGGCTCGAGGCCCGGAACCGCGACCGGCCCGTGACCGAGCGCCTGCTGCACGGCGTGCTGCTACTCAAGGCGGTCGCGCTCGCGCTGCGCGAAGTGCCCGAGCTGAACGGCTTCTGGGTCGACGGCCGGGCGGTGAAGAGCGAGGCGGTCAACGTCGGCGTCGCGGTGTCGCTCCGGGGCGGCGGGCTCGTCGCCCCTGCCTTGCACGACGCCGACCGCCAGACGCTCGACGAGCTGATGCGCCAGTTTCAGGATCTCGTCACCCGTGCCCGCGCCGGCTCGCTGCGCAGCTCGGAGATGACCGATGCGACCGTCACGGTGACAAGCCTCGGCGAGCGCGGGGTCGAGTCGGTGTTCGGGATCATCTATCCGCCGCAGCTCGCGCTCGTCGGCTTCGGCAAGGTCGTGGAGCGGCCGTGGGTCGTCGGCCGGGAGGTGGTCCCCCGCCCGGTGATCACCGCCACGCTGTCGGGCGATCACCGCGCCACCGACGGCCATCGCGGCGCGCTGTTCCTCGACGCGGTGGGCCGCCTGCTGAGCGCACCGGAGAAGCTGTGACCGGCGACGAGATCCGCGGGAAGGTGGTCGAGATCCTCGGACAGGTCGTGCCCGAGCTCGACCCGAGCGAGCTGCGAGCCGATGCGGCCCTGCGCGACCAGCTCGACATCGACTCGATGGACTTCCTCAACTTCGCGATCGGGCTGCACAAGGCGTTCGGCGTCGAGATCCCCGAGGCCGACTACCGGCAGCTCGCCACCCTCGACGGCTGCGTCGCCTATCTTGCGGCACGGATCAAGGCCGCCTGAGGCCCGCGCCCTTCTCCAACGCGGCCCGTCGCGGCAGAATAGCCGGGCCCGTGCATTGCCGGTGCGCGGCGAGCCATGACCCGGGAGAAGATCCGCGAAGCGCTGAAGGCCGTCCTGGGGCGGCTCGTGCCGGACGTCGACTCCGACGCGCTGGCACCCGAGGCGAGCCTGCGCGAGCAGCTGGCCGCCGACTCGATGGACCTCCTCAACTTCGTGGCCGCCCTGCACGACGAGCTGGGAGTCGATGTCCCGGAGCAGGATTACCGGAAGATCGACACGCTCGACGGGTGCGTGGAGTACCTTGCGGCGGCGATCGCCGCCCGCACGGCGGCGCGACCGGCGCGCTAGAACTTCCGCGCGTACTGCAGGCCGAACGAGTATTCCTTGAGGGAGATCGTCTCGGTCGTCGACGGCGGCGCGCCGAAGCCCACGAACAGGCTCTGTCCGGTCACGGAATTGTTGGCCGCGTACATGAACGCCGCAGTGATTTCGTTCACCTTGTCGAGCGTCCAAGTCGCACCCAGAGTGTACTGGTCCTGCACCACGCCCGGCGCGAGGATGTTGAACGTCACATCCGCGGGCTGGATCGGGTTGTCCGAACGGGCGTAGCCCCCTCGAACCGTCCACCGCTCGTTGATGGCGTACTGGACCGCGAACTTCCAGACGCTGACGTTCTGCCAACCGAAGCCGGCGCCCCCGCTCCCGCCAAGGCAGGCGGAAGCATTGCCGCCCGTGCATTGGAAGACCAGGTTGCTCGGGTTGCCGACCGAGGGCACCTTGTTGTAGTTGATGCGCTGGTAGTCGACGGCGAGCAGCCACTGCGGCGTGGGACGGAAGGCGACGCCGACGTTCCAGTTCTCGGGGATGTCGAACCCGCCCTGCTCGGCGAAGAGGCCGGAGTACTTGTCGAACTTCCCCATGTCGATCTTGGTCGAGTACGCCGCCCCGACCGAGAACCGCTCGGCGAACGTGCCGTAGTAGCCGATGCGCGCGCCCCAGCCGGTCGAGCTGTCGTGGCCCTGGTTCGTGAGCGCGCCGGGATTCGTTGAGAGGCCCGCGAACGCCTGCAGCCCGTTGGCCTCGAACTGCTGATAGGCGAAGAGCGGCGCGATCCCGATCGACTGGGTATCCAGGAATCGCCACGCGAGCGTCGGCGCGACGATGAGCTGCGAGAGATCCACCCCGAGGCTGCCGTTGCCGCAGAGCAAGTTGTAGCTCGGCTGTCCGGGGTTGAACGTCGCGCAGGCGCTTGCCGCCGGAATCTGCCCGCCCGGGTAGTCGGTGTTCATCCCGCCGTTGCCGTAGACCGTGACGCCCAGCGCGAGGTCCGGCCGCACCATGTAGTTCAACCCGAACTCGGGGATGAAGAAGTTGGTGCTGTCGCTTTCCACCGAGCCATCGATGTTGGCGGGCCCGGAGCCGGTGCGCTGCGCGGTGCGGCGCGGGCTGAACCAGTCGAGCCCGATCGCCCACTGGTTGCCGACGAATGCCATCGTCGCCGGATTGACCGCGCCGCCGAAGGGGTCCTGGGCAACGGCCGTCCCCACACCGCCCATCCCCTTCGCCTTCATGCCGTAGCCGTGCGAGAAATAGCCGTCGGTCGCTTGCGCCGCGAGCGGCATGGTGAGGGCGGCGAGGGCCGCCAAGAGTCTCAATCGCATTTCCCCTCCCTGAGAGTGGTAGTCCTGGCGATGAGCCCCGGCGTCTCGCGCGCCGTAGGCTGGAAAATGGCGCTAGATGAACAAGCTCACGTCCGCGTCCTTCGCCATGGGCAGGAAGGTCGCCGCGCCGACGTAGTCCTTGACCTCGGGGATGAAGCCGTCGCGCGCGAACCCGAAGAGATCGACCGTCATCTGGCAGCCGATCAGGTTCACCCCGGCCTCGATGCAGAGGCTGCGGAGCTCCGTGATGTCGGCGACGCCCTTGTTCCGCATCGTCTTCTTCATCATCGCCGTCGCGAACGCTTCGAAGCCCGGAATCACCGCCTGCGCGGCGTTCGGGATGTTCCAGCGGATCGACCTGAACCACCCGGGACCGAACGGCATCTTCATCGGCATCGCGGGGTTGCCGAGCGGGCTCACCTGCAGGCCCGACAGATCCTTCTTCAGCAGCTCGAGCCCGTAGAACGTGAAGAACACCGACACGTCCCACCCGAGCGCCGCGGCGGTCGACGAGAGGATGAACGGCGGGTACGCCCAGTCGAGCGTGCCCTTGGTCGCAATGATTGTCATCGACGGCGTCTTCGCCGCCTTCATCGCCGCGAGCTTCTCCTCCAGCTTCTGCGGCAGGAGCTCGTCGAGGCGACGCTTGACGAGCTCGTCGATGAGGTCGACATCCTGTGGTGCGCCCATGGCACTGCTCCTACCGTGGCAGCCACGTGAACTTTAGAAGTTGCTAATGTACGGGGCGCCCGGACGGCGCACCAGCGAGTTCTATTTATGCCCCCAGCAGCGGAAGTGCGGGTTGGCCGGGCCCGTCTGGCGTCGCCCCGTCCGGCGGACGCTCAGCCGGCGAGCCCGAGCTCCGGCGCCTGGTCGAAGTACTCCGGGAACGCGATCCAGCCGCGGCGATGCATCGCATCCGCGCGCGCCTCCGGCCGCATCCAGAACCGCGTCATCGACCGGCGTCGCGCCACCGCGCGCGCGAGCGTGGTCTCGAACTGGTCGCGGATGTCCTCCTCGTAGTCGGCGAGCGCGCCGGCCGCGCCCGCGAGGAACCGCGCCGCGTTCAGTCCCGCGGCCTCGCCGGAGATGACGGCTGCCGCGATGCCGGCGCCGGTGATCGGGTGCGTGAGCCCGGCCGAGTCGCCCGCGAACAGCACGTTGTCCACGACCAGCCTCTCGCGCAGGCCGCCGACCGGGATCGGGCCGCCGGTGCGTCCGAGGATGTCCATGCCGACCAGACCATGGCCCGCCAGCTGCTCGTGCAGCGCGTCGAGCGGCGTCTTCAGATCCGGCGCGAGCCGGGGGTCCATGCCCACGCCGAGATTGGCCACGTCGCCCTTCGGGAACAGCCACGCATAGCCGCCCGGGTAGTCCGCGGACAGGAAGACATCGGTATGAGCGTAGCGGCGCAGGAGCGGCACAGTGTACTGGCGGGTGTCCACCGTCTCGAGGGCGGTGAGCCCGAGCGACGCGCCGACGCGCGACAGCGGGCCGTCGGCGGCGACGAGCACGCGGTAGTGAATGTCGCCCACGTCGCCGTTGCGGCGCACGACGGCGATCGACCGTGCGGCGTCGACGCCGTCGAGGATGGTTTCGAGAGACTCCTCGGCGCCGGCCTCGCGCGCGGCGCGGGCGAGCGTCTGATCGAACCTTGCGCGGTCGATCATGATCCCCGGGAAGTTGGACACCACCTTCTCCCCGGACGGCAGGATCGTCGTCATCGCGTTGATCCGCTGCCGGAACACCTCGGAGGCGAGCGCGTGCTTGCCCATCGGCAGCGGGACGAATTCGGCGCACTGCACCGGCACGCCGACCGTCCCGCGCCGCTCGACCGCGAGGACGCTCGCGCCCGACGCCGCCGCAGTCCGTGCGGCGCAAGCGCCGGCCGGGCCGAGGCCGACGACCAGCACATCGACCTGCGGTCGCATCGCCCTTCGCCCTCCCGCAGAGCCCCGTGCTTACGGGCAGCCGGCGAAGCCGTCGGCGGTCATCTTCGCCTCGAACGCCGGGGCGACCGCGGCCCCCGTGATGAGGCTCCCCGACTGCGCGTCCCAGTCGGCGGGCTTGATCTTCACGAGCCAGCCGCTGCCGTACGGGTCCGCGTTGATGCCCTTGGGGTTGCCGGCGACCGAATCGTTCACGGCGACGACCTCGCCGCTGACCGGCGCCTTCACCGGCCCGACCCATTTCCCGGACTCGACGGTCGCGAGCGACTTGTTGAGCTCGACCGCGCGTCCGACCTTCTTCGGCGTATAGGCCACGATCTCGCCCGCCAGCGCGCACGCATACGCGGTCATGCCGACGGTCACGGTGCCGTCGGGCTCGCGCCGGGCCCAGACGTTGTTCTCGACGTTGTAATGCAGGTCCTCGGGCAGGTTGCAGTTCTTGGCCGATGCCATGTCGCCTCCCTTGCAGTGATCCAATCGCGCGCGTCAGCTTGCCGGCCGGACCTCAGGCTGCATCCACCCGGCGAGGCGCACGATGCCGGTCATGATGGGGACCAGTGCGTCCTCGATCGACGCTTGCGCCGTCCGGAGCTTCTGGAGCTCGGGCCCGGCATCGCCCGGCGACTCGTCGAACTCCATGATCAGGTCCTCGACCATCGCGACCTTGAGCCCGGGATGCCCGGCGAACCCGACCGCGCGTTCCCCGATCTGCCACAGCACGTCCCGCCCCTTTCGATCCCGCGCGAGGACGCGCGCATGCGCGGGCGGCACCGGCCAGTCGCGCATGTAGATCGCGACCGGGTATTCCCCGGGCAAGTACCCGTGCAGCGCGCCAGGCTCGACGCGACGCGCGGTCGTGACCTCGAAGTCGAGCGCCGTCGGTTCGGAGCGCCCGCCGGCCGCGAGGGCGAGGATCTGCGCGCCCAGCCCGATCCCGATGACGGGGCTTTCGAACATGAGCGCGGCCCGTGCGAGCTTGATCTCTTCCCGGAGCGTCGGGACGTCGTTCGCTCCGGCGCTGCCCCAGGGCCCGCCCCCGAGTAGCACGAGACCGTCGCGCACGCTATCCTGATCCGGGAGCTTCCCCCCCGCGGTGAACGGGCGAAAGTACTGGAAGCGGATGCCACGGCCTTCGAGATGGTCCTCGATCAGGCCGAGATACTCCGCGGAGGTGTGCTGAACGACGGAGACGAGCCGCATGAGCGAACGGGCGTTGGCGGCGACGCTACCTGGCCGAGGCGACGGCCGCTTCGATGGTCTTGCGGAAATCCGCGGGTGACACGGTGAGCAGGCCGACGCGCGCTTCGGCGAAGAACCGGTCGACCGCATCGCCGACCTCGGCGACCGTGACGCCGCGCAGCGCGCCCTCCAGGTCGAAGACGGTGCGCGGCGGCGTGACGAAGAAGTCGCCGGTGATGAGCACTTCGCGGATGCGATCCCCGCGCGGTCCTTCGAGCCGGGCGTATGCCGTGATGCCGCCGCCGGCGCCGGCGTGGCTCGCCGAGAGCACCTCCGCGTCCGCGCCGGGGTCGTCGATCTCGGCGACGAACGCATCGGTGCCGATCTCCTCGTCGTGAACCTTCGCTGCGAGGGCCTCCTCCTCGGCGGTGATGGCGCCGGCGACCGGAGTGATGCCGAGACGCTCGGCGAAGCCCGCCAGCAGCGCGTCCTTGATCGCCTCGATCGACGGCGCCGTACCGAGGAGCTCCTTGAGCGTCACCACGCGCTGCGCGGCCGAGTCGAGCGCGCGCTTCGCGCGCTCGGCCTCCGGGACGTTGAGCGCGGCAAGCATGTCGGCGGGGTTCAGGTCGACCAGCACCGTGCCCTGGTAGAACAGCGTCTCCTGGTCGAAGAAGCCGCCGGTGCCGCCGAGCTTGCGCCCGCCCACCTCGATGTCGGTGCGCGGCCGGTACTTCGCAGCGATCCCGAGCCTGCTCAGACCGGCGGCCGCGGCCTCGCAGATCTCGCGGGTGAGCTCGGCGAGCGAGCCGATCCCGAGCGTGGCGCGGTTGAAGACGAGCTCCCAGCCGAGCTGCCCCTCGTCGAAGTACAGCGCGCCGCCCCCGGTGATGCGCCGGACCACGCCGATGCCGTGGGCGCGGCAATGGTCGAGCTTGATCTCGCGCGACAGGGCCTGATGGCGGCCGATCAGCGCGGTCGGCGGGAAGCGCAGGAACCGGATCGTGTCGGGAATCGCACCCGTCTTGCGAGCGTCGATCAGCGCCTGGTCGAAGGCGATCTGACGCCGGCCGTCGCGGATGCCGGTGTCGATGACCCGGAAGATCCTGGCCACGCCGTCAGCCCTTGCGTTCGACCACGCGCAACTGCCGCCGGATGCCGCGCAGATCGCGCTTGCCCGGCTGGAACGGGAAGCTCGCGATGTTGCTCGGCGGCGAGTCGCCGTACGGACGGTCGCAAGCGGACACGTCGTCGCGGAACTTGCCCGGGCAGCCGGAGGTGCGGAACGCCACGCCCTCGTTGATGACCGACTCGAGCTCGTCGCGCGGCACGCCGTAGTCGACCACCCGCCCTTCGCCGTCGAACGACATCTGCTCGACCCGCGCGCCCCGATAGTCGATCAGGTAGCGGCCGAGCTGGACCCGACGCCACTGATCGCGCGGGGTCGCCGGGAGGTGATCCATCAGCGATCCGCGCTCGGGAAAGAAGCAGAACATGTGGCTGTGCCCGCCGAGATCGACCAATCGCTGCACCAGGCTGAGCGCCGCGTGCTCGGTCTCGCCCATGCCGATGATGATGTGGGCCCCGAATTTCTCCCGCCCGAAGATCTCCCGGGCGTCCATCAGGATCTCCCAGTACTTGGCCCAGGTGTGCGGCGACTGCACGCCCTTGCCGCGCGTGCGGTCGAAGATCTCCGGCGTCGCCGCATCGAGCGCCACCGTGAAGATGTCGGCGCCCAGATCGCGCAGCCGCTGGACGTCCGCGCGCGACATCGTGGTGGGATTGGACAGGATCGACACCGGGATCGCCGCCGGATCGATGCGGTCGGTCCACGCCTTGAGCACCGTCACCGTGTCCGCGTCGGAGCGCGGATGCGTGATCATCGAGATGCACATCCGATGGAACGGAGTCCCCGCCACGTCCCGCGCGACGGTGTCGATCACCGTGGGAAGCGGCACCGCCGGCCAGTCGACGCGGATGAAGTTCCGGTCGGCGTAGTCGCGCTCGGCCTCGCGGTGGCGGGCGAGGCCACAGTACGCGCAGTTGGCCCGGCAACCCTCGGGATAGGTGAGGAGCAGGTTGAGGCAGCGGGTGCACTCGCAGCGATACATCCGCCCCTGCGTGAGCCCGAGCGTGATCGCCGCAGCGGTCGACATCTGCACGTACTCCGGCGAGCGCATGTGCGGCGTGAGGATGTTGTAGTTCGGCAGGTACACGCCGTGCGGCGCGACGTTGTTCGCCTTGACCTGCGCGCCGTTCTTCCGCTCCTTGGGCGTCGCGCCCGGCGGCCGCGGCTGCATGACCGCGAACGGGTTGTAGTCCTGTCCGGCGCTCGCCGCGCTCGATGGGCCAGCGCCTTCGGGTCGGTGACAGCTCATCGTTCAAGCCTCCAGCGGCGCACTGCGATGGAGCTGGATCGTGCGCCCGGTCTTGATTGAACAGCAGGCATGTTCCTGCACCGCCGGACGACCGATCGCGTTTGCCACTGCAAGCGCTCCGTCCGCGGGGAAGGCGATGCCGTCGAGACCCGCCAACACGGCATAGGTGTCGGTGACTCGCCGGTGCATCCCGGGCGGGCGGGCACAGCCGAGGAGCACTTCGCGGTCGGGAATCCGCTGTCGCGCCTCGAGGAAGATCCGGCCGACGTCGGTCGTGTAGGGCGTGCTGAACGTGCCTGGCTTGGCGTAGAACGGCATGACGACGACCAGCACCAGGGAATGAACGCGGTGCCGGCTCACGATGTCGAGCGCATTGGCCTCGCCGAGGATGCGGCCGTAGTGCAGTCCGATCACGATGTGCGGCACCACCTCCATGGACGTCGCGCAGAGCGCGGCAAGCGTTGCCGCGAAGTCCTCGACCGGGCGGTCGAGGTGATACACCTCGTTGATCGTCTCCTGCGCTCCGATGACGTCCATCATCGCGGTGTCGACGCCCGCAGCCGCCATGCTCCGCGCCCGCGCCTCGTCGAGCAGCGCCGAGTGGATCGCGACCTTGAGGTGCGGGAAATCGCGCTTGAGCCGCTCGATGACCGGGTAGTAGCGCTCGTAGCGGATCTCGTTGCGGCGGCTGGATCCACCCGAGAGGAGGAACCCGCGCAGGTCCTCGCGGGCGACGAGCTCGCGCACCTTGTGCTCGAGCGCCTCGGGGCTGGTCGCCGGGATCATCGGCTCGAGGATCTTCGCCTGGCAGTGGTCGCACATGAGCGCGCATCCGCCGGCCGTCACCGAGAACGCGGGGAAGCTGTTCTTCCCGCAGCCGCTCAGCTCGCAGCTCGAGAACGTCTTGAACGTCGGGGTCGAGAACCGGATCTCCCGCCCGACCGTGCCACGCGCCTCGCGCTCGCAGTCCGCGACGAGCCGGGCGTCGAGCCCGGCATCCTCCAGCGCCTCAACTGAGCGTAGCCGCTCGATCCAGCTCATGGCGACTCCATGTGTCGCGGCTCGCAGCCGCCGGTTGCCACACCGACTCATCGACGCCGGCGAGGACGCGCTCCACGAGCGTGCCGATCTCCGGGCGCACCGCGCCGGCGTTTGGCCGGTCGGCGAGCGTCGTCGACCACTCGCTGCGCACGTCCTCG
>DATEDA010000016.1:0-14627 GCA_035286595.1 Burkholderiales bacterium
CGACCCGACGTGCGGCGGGGTCTCGCGGAATTGCGGCGGCTGCTCGCCCTGCAGCTGAACGGGTTGCGTCGGTAGGCGACCACGCCTGGCTACCTGGTGCGCGTAGTCGCCGGCCCGTCACCACGCAGGTAGCTCAGCAGCATTTCGCGGAACACCATGGCCGTCGGCTCCCACTCGCCCTTCATGGCCCTCGCGGCTGCTTCCCCGTAGCCCCCATCAGGTCGCGGCCGCAGCCTCACCACGGGCGGCAGTCCGTAGCGCAAGAGGATGGAGTTGGCCCATAGACGTGCGGTGCGGCCGCTACCGTTCGCGAACGGGTGGATGCGCACCCATTCGGCGTGCGCCCATGCAGCGAGCTCCAGAACTGCGGCCAGGCCATCGGCATCGAGCTCCACTCCGCGCCTGCAGGACTTGTCGAGCTCCTCGACGACTCGCCGCAAACGCATCTCGAACGCCTCGAGTTCGGCGGCGACGCGCGCCGGCGGGACTCCGCGGGCGCGGCCGATCCTCACCTCGCAGCGCCTGAGCTTGCCCCCTTCGCCGCGGAACCCGCCGACATAGTCCTGGTGCGGGACATCCAACCCCGCCATCGCGGCTTTATGCCAACCGCGCGCGTCGTCGACCGAGGGAACGTCGCGGCGTCGTGCGTTGTCTCTGATGCCGCGCAGAACCTGCTTGAGGTTCTCGCGCAGCCTCGGGCTATCGTCATCCCAGTTGGCCATTCAGCAGGTCGTGTACCCGGGCTTGCACCGGTCCACGTTTCCGCTCGACCTCACCCTCTGCGGGGTCCGCCTTGCCATAGCTCGCTTCGCCGTCCGCAAACTCGGCGATAGCGCGTTCGAATTCCGGGTCTTTGGCCCGTCTCGCCTTCAACAGCTTCAACGTCTCTTCCATGTTCATCGCGACCTCGGCGGTGCGCTTGCGTACGAACGCCTCGACCGCTTGGTTCACCAGGCGGTTCAGGGGCACTCTGAGCACTTTCGCAATGAGCACCAGCCCCTCCTGGACGCCTGGTTCGAGGCGAAACGTGGTTGCCTTGCGCAGCGATCGGACGTTCGGTCGTGTCATGGGCAGCACCCGCAGCCGAGGATGTCGAAAAGCGATTCTGACGCCATTCTAGCGGGAGTCGAAAGAGATGTCAAAAAGATATTTTGACATCATCAACGCGATTCGCTACCGCGAGCCGGATGCAGCGCGCTGCACGATCCCCATCAGCTTGTAGACGAGGGCGGCCGCGGTGAAGTCGAAGGCGTGGAAGCCGGGGATCGGGGCGAACTCGAGCAGATCGAAGCCGATGATCCGGCGCTGCCGCGCGACCGACTCGAACAGCCCGAGCGTCTGATACCAGCCTAGCCCCCCCGGCACCGGCGTGCCGGTCGCCGGCAGCACCGACGGATCGATGCCGTCGACGTCGAGGGTGAAGAAGACCCGCGCGGGGAAATCGTCGGGGAGCGTGATCGAGTCGATGCCCGTCGGCACGAGCTGGTCCGCGTCCAGGTAGCGAACCTTGTAGCGCGCGCGCGCTTCCCGTTCCTCTTCCGAGTAGGCGCGGTTCCCGAGCTGAAAGAGCGGGATGCCCGCCTCGACCACCCGGCGCATCACCGAGGCATGGCTGAGCGGATCGCCCCCGTACCGGTCCCGCAGATCCGCATGCGCGTCGATCTGCACCACGCCGAAATCGCGGATGCCGGCGTCGAGATAGCCGCGGACGACGCCGCCGGTGACGGTGTGCTCGCCCCCGAGGACGACCGGCATCTTGCCGAGCCCGAGAATTTTTGCCACGGCGGCCGCGATCGCGGCGATCACCGTTTCGGCCTCCGGTTTGCAATCGATCGCCGGCCAGGTGTAGATGCCCTCGGCGCCCGGATCGCTGCGGCCGTCCCAGCGCTCGAGCTGGCCCGATGCGGCGAGGATGGCGGCCGGGCCCTTCGCCGTCCCGCGGCCGTAGGACACCGTCTTCTCGTAGGGCACCGGCAGGACGTGGAAGCGCGCCGCCTCCGGCGCGACGTCGTCCGCCTCGGTGCCGAGAAAGCGCAGGCGTGCCGGCCGAGCTCGAGCGCGTGCGCGCTTCACGAGAGCCGCCCCTTGAAGTCCTCGTACCCGAACTCGCGGACCACGTGCAGCGCGTCGGTTTCCGAGTTCCATAGCGCGATCGCCGGCAGGCGGATCCCGTTGAAGGTCGTGGTCTTGACCATCGAATAGATCGCCATGTCCTCGAACACGAGCCGGCTGCCGACATGGAGCGGCGCCGCGAACGAGTAATCCCCGATCACGTCCCCGGCGAGACAGGTCTGACCGCCGAGGCGGTAGGTGTGGGGCAGCGCGCCGGGCTCGCCCGCGTCGATGACCCGCGGCCGGTAAGGCGCCTCGAGCACGTCGGGCATGTGGCAGGTGGCGGACGTGTCGAGGACGGCGAGCGGCATGCCGTTCCACGGAAGATCCAGCACCTCGGCGACGAGCACGCCGGCGTCGAGCGCGATCGCCTCGCCCGGCTCGAGATACAGCTCGACCGCGTGCCGGGCGCGAAAATCGCGCAGCAGGCGGACGAGGTCGTCCACCTGGTAGTCGGGGCGCGTGATGTGGTGCCCGCCGCCGAAATTGACCCACTCCATGCCGGGAAGGAACTCGCCGAACTTCTCCTCGAACGCGGCGACCGTCCGCGCGAGCGGCGGGAAGTCCTGCTCGCAGAGGGTGTGGAAGTGCAGCCCGCTGATGCCGGCGAGATCGCCGCGAAACTGCGAGCGCGGAATGCCGAGCCGCGAGTACGGCGCGCTCGGATCGTAGCGCGGGTTCTCGCCTTCGGAGCGCTCCGGATTCACGCGCAGGCCGAAGCGGAGCCGCGGCCGGCGCGCGCGCGCCGCGCGCACGAGCGGCTGGAACCGCTCCCACTGCGCGAAGGAGTTGAACACCACGTGGTCGGAGATCTCGAGGATCTCGGCGAGGTCGCGCTCGGTGTAGGCGGCCGAGAAGGTGTGGACCTCGCCGCCGAACGCCTCGCGCCCGAGGCGGGCCTCGTGCAGGCCGCTCGCGCAGGTCCCCTTGAGGTAGCGCGCGACGAGCGGGGCGAGGCCCCACATCGAGAACGCCTTGAGCGCGAGGAGGCACTTCGCCCCGCTCGCGCGCTGGACGCCGTCGAGCACGCGCAGGTTCTCCTCGATCGCCCACTCGTCGACGACGAAGCAGGGCGAGGGCACCCGGCGCGGATCGAGCCGCCGGAACCGCTCGGTGCGCACCCTAGTACGTACCCCCGGGCGGCCGCCGGGCCTCAGCCCATCGGCGCATCGGGCTGGATCACCGTCCAGGGCAGCCCGTGGCGGCTCATGTCTTCCATGAACGGGTCGGGGTCGAACTGCTCGAGGTTGAACACGCCCTTGCCCCGCCACTTACCGGTGACCATGAGCTTGGCGCCGATCATCGCCGGCACGCCGGTGGTGTAGGAGATCGCCTGCGCCTGGACCTCGCGGTACGTCTCCTCGTGATCGCAGATGTTGTAGACGAACGCGATCTTCTCCTTGCCGCCCTTGCGGCCGCGCACCAGGCAGCCGATGCAGGTCTTGCCCTTGGTGAGCGGGCCGAGGCTGGCCGGATCGGGCAGCAGCGCCTTGAGGAACTGCAGCGGGATGATCTCCTGGCCCTGAAACCGGACCGGCTTGATCGAGGTCATGCCGACGTTGCCGAGCACGCGGAGATGGGTCAGGTAGTTCTCCGAGAAGGTCATCCAGAACCGGGCGCGGCGCAAGGTCGGAAAGTGCCTGACGATCGACTCCAGCTCCTCGTGATAGAGGAGAAAGATCTTCTTCGGCCCGATGCCCCCGGGAAAGTCGTGCATCCGGCTCACCGCGAGCGGCTCGGTCGTCCGCCACGCGCCGCCCTCCCAGTACCGCCCGGGCGAGGTGATCTCGCGGATGTTGATCTCGGGGTTGAAGTTGGTCGCGAACGGCTGGCCGTGCTCGCCGGCATTGCAGTCGATGATGTCGAGCTCCTCGATCGTGTCGAAGTGGTGCTTCGCCAGGTACGCGGTGAACACGTTGGTCGCGCCCGGGTCGAACCCGCTGCCGAGGAGCGCCATGATCCCGCGTTCGCGGTAGCGGTCCTGGTAGGCCCACTGCCAGCGGTACTCGAACTTGGCGGTGTCGCGCGGCTCGTAGTTGGCGGTGTCCAGGTAATCCACGCCGGTCGCCAGGCACGCGTCCATGATCGGCAGGTCCTGGTAGGGCAGCGCGACGTTGATCACGATCGCGGGCTTCTCGCGCTCGATCAGCGCCGTCATCTGCCCGACCTCGTCGGCGTCCACCTGTGCGGTCCTGATCGGCCGCTTGATCTGCGCGGCGATGCGCTTGCACTTCTCCTCGGTGCGGCTCGCGAGCACGATCTCGCCGAACACCTCGGGGACCTGCGCGCACTTGTGCGTGACGACCTGGCCGACGCCGCCGGCGCCGACGATCAACACCTTGGCCATGTCAGAGACCTTCCGGGCTCAGTCTTCGTAGTAGGTGTACCCGCGCAGGCTCGCCGCAAATCCTTCCATCACCGCCTGCCGCTCGGCGACCGTGATGCGCCCCTTGCGGACCGCCTGCTCGGCGGTCTGGCGGAACTGCTCGAGGAGCTGCTGCGGCTGGTATTCGACGTAGCTCAGCACGTCGGAGATGCTGTCCCCGCTCATCTCCCGGACGAAGTCGAACGTGCCGTCCGCGTTGATGCGCACGCTCACCACGTTGGTGTCGCCCATGAGGTTGTGCAGGTCGCCGAGAGTCTCCTGATAGGCCCCGACCAGGAACACCCCGAAGTAGTAGGGCTGGCCCTCGACGAGCGGGTGGACCGGGAGGGTCTTGCGGATGCCGCGCGTGGCGATGAACTGGTCGATCTTCCCGTCGGAGTCGCAGGTGATGTCGGCGATGATCGCCTGCCGCGTCGGCGCCTCCTCGTGGCGATGCACCGGCATGATCGGGAAGATCTGCTCGATCGCCCAGACGTCGGGCAGCGACTGGAACACCGAGAAGTTGCCGTAGTAGATGTCCGAGAGCGACTGCTCCAGGCCGTCGAGCCCGGGCGGCACGCGCTTGACGCTCTGCAGCTCGCGGACGATCGAGCGCACGATCTCGAGGAAGATGTTCTCGGCGAGCGACAGCTCCCGCAGGCGGATCTGGCCGCGCTTGAAGAGCTCGCGGAGCTCCCCCCGGTAATACACCGCGTCGTTGTAGCACTCCTGGAGGCTGCGCGGATTGACGCTCTTCAGCGATTCGCGCAGGTTGCCGATCAGCTCGTGCTCGTGCGCCGCGGCCGCCGGCGCCGAGACCTCGGCCGGCTCGAACCGCGTCACGTCGAGGATGTTGAAGAGCAGCACCGACGAGTAGGCGACGGTCGCGCGGCCCGATTCGGTGATGATCACCGGGTGCTCGATCCCGAGCGGGTCGAGCACGCTCATGATCTGCTCGACGACGTCGAGGCAGTATTCGTCGAGCGAATAGTTCTTGCTGTAGTCGTAGCTGGTCTGCGAGCCGTCGTAGTCCACCGCCAGGCCGCCGCCGAGGTCGAGGAACCCGAGCGGCGCGCCTTCCCGCTTCAGGTCGGCGTAATACCTGCCGGCCTCCAGCACGCCGCTCCGGATGTCGCGGATGTTCGGGATCTGCGAGCCGAGGTGGTAGTGCAGGAGCTGCAGGCAGTCGAGCATCTCGTGGCGCCGGAGCGAATCGATCAGCTCGACGATCTGCGAGGTGGTCAGGCCGAAGATGCTGCGGTCGCCGCTCGACTCGTTCCACGCGCCGCCGACGCGGGAGGCGAGCTTCACCCGCAGCCCGAGCATCGGCCGGATCCCGAGGGCGCGGCTCGTCTCCAGGACGATCGGCAGCTCGGTCGGCGTCTCGAGCACGAAGAAGCAGCGATAGCCGAGCCTGATCGCCTGCAGGCCGAGCGTGATGAACTCGGTGTCCTTGTAGCCGTTGCAGACGATGTAGCCCGACTCCGGATCCATCGTGGCGAGCGCGATGAGGAGCTCGGCCTTGCTGCCGGCTTCCAGGCCATGGCTGTAGCGCGAGCCGAAGCGGACGATCTCCTCGATCACCTGGCACTGCTGGTTGACCTTGATCGGGAACACGCCGCGGTAGCTGCCGCGGTAGCTGAGCGAGCGCATCGCGCGCCCGAAGCTCTCGTTCAGGAGCGAGACCTGGGCGTCGAGGATGTTCTCGATGCGGAGCAGGACCGGCATCTGCAGGCCGCGCTCGCGCATGCCCGCGATGATGTCGAGCAGGCTCACGCGGGCGCGGCTGCCGTTGAACGGAATGGTGACCCCGACCGTGCCGTCGTCGGCGAGATCGAAGTACCCCGCCCCCCACCGGCGGATGCCATAGAGCTCGGCCGAGTCGGCCGCGGTCCAGGTCGTTGGGAGGTGTGCCCCCAGGTCGCTCCCTCCAGTTTCGCGGCTGGGCAGCGGAACCCATCGCGTGGCCCGAATCTTGCCGGGTGGTGCCGCAAAGATCAAGCGGAGTCCGATGTTTTTTCAGGGGAAAGCTCGAGCACCCCGGTGACCCGCTGCGGACGAGCAATATGCGCCGCCAATGTGACGGCCGCGGGCTGGCGCCTTCGTCAGGGAGCGGGCTTCAACCGGCGGTAGAACGCCGGCACGCCACCGGCAGGCCGCGAGCCGCGGACCTCCGCGACCAGCTGCCGCGCCTGGTCGACCCGCCCGGCGCGCACCGCAGCGTCGGTCATGATCTGCCACAGCACGTCGCGCTGCGCGTGGCTGCCGCCGAGGCGCACGATCTCGGCGCGCACCGGAAAGAGCGCGTCGACCGCCGTCGCGTACTCGCCGCGGCGGTGCGCCCGGACCGCTTCGCAAGCCGGGATCGCGACCCGCGCCGCCACGTCCGCCTCGCTCGCGCCGGAGGTCTGCGCGTGCCCGCGCATCGCTGCGAGCAGGGCATCCGCCTGCTCCCACCGGCCGGATGCGGCCAACGCCATCATCCAGTGCGGCGTCGTGAACAGGATGATCTGATCGCCGATGCGCTTCTCGGCGCGATCGGCGAGCTCGGCCCACCGCGATCCGACGTCGACCCCGGCGAGCTCGAGCCGCATCAGGAGCGACGCGGCGTTCTGTACGTCGATGTAGAAATCGGGCTGGGCCTGCACGAGCGGCGAGCCGAGGTCGCGCACCTTGCGGTCGTACACGTCCAGCAGCTCGTCGACCCGCCCCGCCTCGAGCATGAACAGCGCGCGGTGCCAGGCGAGATGGAACTTGAAGTTGTTGGCGGCTTCGGTCGGCGCCTGGTTGGCGTCCACCCAGCGCCATCCCTCCTCGTGGCGGCCCTGCATCTCCAGGACGTGCGCCACCGCGTGCACCGCCCATAGATCCGCCGGATTCGCCTCGACCGCGGCGCGGCCCTGCCGCTCGGCGGTCGGATAGTCGCCCGTCTCCTCGCACGCGAACGCGTGCATGCCGAGGAGAAACCCGCGATCCGGGATCTCCCTGGACCAGCGCGGGAGCACCCGCTCGACGGACGCGCGCATCCGGCGCGCGTCGCCCGTCGTCCAGAAGTAGGCGAAGTGGGCGAGACGCAGCGCCACGAGGTCGTACGGATGCTCCGCGACGATCGCCTCCCACGCGGCGATCGCCGCGTCGTTCCGCCCGGCCCGCCAGCTCTTGAGGGCGTGCAGGTGGCCCCGCTCGCGCTTCGTGGCGGCCGGAGCGGCCTCCGCGGCCGCGATGCGCTTGTCGACCGCGCCCAGAAACGACGCGTTCGAGATCAGCATCGTCAGGTAGCCCTTCATCACGTTCGCCATCGGGCACGCTGGATCGGCGTCGAGCGCGGCGTTGACGTGCTGGCCGGCGTCCAGCTTGAAGCCCAGGTACGAGGCGGTCGCGGCGTCGAGCGCGTCCACGCAGGCCGCGGCGCTGGTGGTGACTTCGTGTCCTAGCGCGTCCTTCATGCGCGGTGATCCCGCCCGTGCGGGGCGCGGAAGTCGAGGATCGGCCCGCGCGGCACGATCCCGGTCGGGTTCACCCGTCGCTGGCTGCCGTAGTAGTGGCGCTTGATGTGATCGAAGTCCACCGTCTCGGCGACGCCCGGATGCTGGTAGAGGTCGCGGGTGTACGCCCAGAGGTTCGGGTAGTCGGTGAGCCGCCGCAGGTTGCACTTGAAGTGGCTGTAGTACACCGGGTCGAACCGCACCAGCGTGGTGAACGCCCGCCAGTCGGCCTCGGTGAGCCGGTCGCCGCAGAGATAGCGCCGCTTCGCGAGCCGCTCCTCCATCCAGTCGAGCGTCTCGAAGAGCGGCACCACCGCCTCGTCGTAGGCCTCCTGCGAGGTGGCGAAGCCGCAGCGGTAGACCCCGTTGTTGAGGGTCTCGTAGACACGCTTGTTGACCGCGTCGATCTCCGGCCGGAGCTCGACCGGGTAGTAGTCGCCGGGCGCGGCGCCGACGCCGTCGAACGCCGAGTTGAACATGCGGATGATCTCGGACGACTCGTTGTTCACGATCGTCTTTCGCTCCCGGTCCCACAGCACCGGCACCGTCACGCGGCCGGTGTAGGTCGGCTGCGCCTTCGTGTACACCTCGTGCAGGTAGCGCGCGCCGTTCACGGTGTCGGGGATCACCCCCGGGCCGGGCGCGAAGGTCCAGCCCTCCGCCAGGTTGTCCCAGTTCGAGACCGAAGCGGAGACGATCCCCTCGAGCCCCTTCAGCTTGCGGAAGAGGAACGTGCGGTGCGCCCAGGGGCAGGAGAGCGACACGTAGAGGTGATAGCGGCCGGGCGCCGCCCGGAACCCGCCCTCCCCGCTCGGCCCGGACGCGCCGTCGGCGGTGACCCAGCTCCGGAACTGCGACTCGCGGCGCAGGAAGCGCCCGCCGACGATGTTGTGCGGCTGATCCTGCCAGATGCCTTCAACCAGAGCGCCCAAGCGAACTCCTTCCGCCGATCAACGAAACTCGATCTCCAGCCCCGGCACCCCGATCCCGTCGAGCCGGGTGCGCCAGCGCTCGCCCGGCTGCACCGGCAGCGCCGCGGTGAGGGTGCCGGTCGTCACGATTTCGCCCGCGCCGACCGGCCCGAACTGCGGCAGCCGCGCGAGCACCTCCGCCAGGTGCGCGAACGCGAGCAGCGGCGAGTCGAGCACGTTCGCGCCGCCGCCCACCGCCTGGATGTCGTCGCCGCGGGTGAGCGCGATCCGGAACTCGCGGAGCCGCCGCACGCAGTCGGGGATGCTCGAAACGAGGACCGGCGCGCCGATCACCAGCCGGCCGTGCAGGGCGTTCGCCGCGACCGTGTCCTCGACCTTGAACTTCCAGAGGGGGAACGGGCTCTGCACGATCTCGAACCCGTGCGCGATCCAGTCGATCGCGCCGAGAATCTGGGCCTCGCCGCCCGTCACCGGCGGCGCCTCCGCGAAGTGGAGCACGATCTCCGGCTCGATGCGCGGCTCGACGAGGCCGCCGAGCGGGAGCTCGGCGCGACCGTCCCGGGCATAGGCGACGGTCGCGTCGTACACGAAGCCCCAGATCGGCTCGTACACGCCGTACTGGGCCCAGATCGTCCGGTTGGTGAAGCCGATCTTCCGGCCGACCGGGTGCTCGCCGCGATCCATCCGCGCGTGATGCAGCCCTTCCGCGACGGCGTAGGCCCGCGCCATGTCGAAGCCGGGGCCGCGCGAGGTGAAGGGCGCGATCGACCGCGCCTCGCTCAACGCCTCGAGCAGCTCGGCCGTCTCGCTCAGCGGCTGATCCACGCCTGCATCCCGTTCTCCCGGTAGCGCTCGACGTCGAGCCGCTCCACGACGAACGCCTCGACCCGCGGGCACTCCCGCGGCAGCGCCTCGCGCGGCAGGTCGGACACGATGAACCCGTCGAGCGCGTAGCCGCTTGCGACCGTCTCGCGCCCGCCGCCGCGCTCGCACACGAGGAGCTTCGCGCTCCCGGTGTCGCCCGCCACCGGCTTGAAGAGCGTCCCCGCGCCCACGACGATCGTGCCGGCGGCGGCGAACCGGCCGTCCTTGCGCCCGAGGTAGAGGAACACCGGGCCATGGTACGGCCCGAAGTCGGATTCCTGCCACAGCGCGGCGTCGGCGAGGCCGTCGTTGTTGAAGTCCCCGACCGTGCGCGCCACGCCGTCGTCGAGCGTGCGCCCGGCGCGCCCGGGCGCCGCGGTCTCGAGGAAATGCTCGAGCGGATCGCCGACGTCCTTCTGCGCGCGCGCTTCCGGCGCGCCCGAGAGGAGCGCGGCCGCAGCGAGGATCACCGCGATCCGCCTCACTGCCCGAGGTGGTAGCGCGTCACCCGCTCGACCTCGTTCCGCGAGCCGAGAATCACGCCCACGCGCTGGTGGAGCCGCTCGGGCGCGATGTCGAGGATGCGCTGGTGGCCGTCGGTCGCGGCGCCGCCCGCCTGCTCGACGATCAGCGCCATCGGGTTCGCTTCGTACATGAGCCGCAGCCGGCCGTCCTTGTGCTTGGCGTCGCGCGGGTACATGAAGATCCCGCCGCGCGAGAGCGTCCGGTAGACGTCGGCGACCATCGAGGCGACCCACCGCATGTTGAAGTCCCGCTCCCGCGGGCCGGTCTTCCCGGCGAGGCACTCGTCGATGTAGCGCCTCACCGGCGGGTCCCAGTTGCGCATGTTCGACGCGTTGATGGCGAACTCGCTCGTGTCGGGCGGGATCCGGATTTCGGGCTCGGTCATCACGAACGAGCCGAGCTCCCGGTCGAGGGTGAAGCCCGCCACGCCGTTGCCGACGGTGAGGACGAGGATCGTCGCCGCGCCGTACACGGCGAAGCCGGCCGCGACCTGCTTCGACCCGGGCTGGAGAAAGCACCTCTCGTCGGGCTCCTTCATCCCGTCGGGACAGCGCAGGACCGAGAAGATCGTGCCGACCGAGATGTTGACGTCGAGGTTGGACGAGCCGTCGAGCGGGTCCATCACCAGCAGGAACCCGCCGCGCGGGTAGCGGTTCGGGATCTGGTACGGCGCGTCCATCTCCTCCGACACCATCGCCGCGAGCTGCCCGCCCCACTCGTTCGCCTCGACCAGCACCTCGTTGGCGACGACGTCGAGCCTCTTCTGCGCCTCGCCCTGCACGTTCTGCGTGCCCATCACGTCGCCGATCCCGGCGAGCGCGCCCTTGCTGACCGCGTGGCTGATCGCCTTGCAGGCGCGCGCGATCACCTCGATCGTGAGCCGCAGCTCGGGCGACACCGTGCCGTGGCTGCGCTGCTGCTCGACGAGGTACTGGGTGAGGGTGACGCGGTGCACGGGATCTCCTGCGGACTGCGTCGCGATTATCCGCCGGTCGCGGCGGCCGTGCCAGCGTTTCGCAGCTCGCCCTCGAGCTCCGCGCGCAGCTCGCGCTCCCGCTCGGTGTAGCGCGGCGAGAAGTGGAACGGCACGACGTTCCGTGCGCCGGCGGCGCGCGCGATCCGGCCCGCCTGGCGCGCGGTGAGATGCTGCTTCTCGGAAGCGTGCGACACGTCCTCGTCCAGGAACACGGTCTCGATGAACAGCAGGTCGGCGCCGCGCGCGAGCGCGACGATGCGCTCGAAGTTCGCGTCGTGATAGAGAACGTCGGTCACGTAGCAGAGCTTCTCGCCCGGAACGAGCTCGAGGCAGGCCTTCAGCTCGCCGTACGGCAGGAACCGCTCGTGCACGCCCTCGGCCTCCCGCCACCACACCCGGATCGGCTCGTCGTCGCGGCGGCCTTCGAGCGCCGCGCGCTTGAGCTCCGCGACCCACGGGCCGGTCTTCAGCCCCATCTCGACCAGCCGGTTCTTCCACACGTTGACGTGGGTCTTCTCCTCGATCGCGAAGCCGAGGCACGGTGTGCGATGGTCGAGGAGCGCGCAGCGGACGCGGAACTGGTCCTCGTCGACCAGGATCCCGTCCGGAGCGCGGCCGTCGGCGAGCGGCTCGCGCGCGAATCCGCGCCGCGTGTCGAACCGCGCGGTGCGCGTCCGGCCGTCCGCGCCGACCTCGGTCGCGGTGACGACCAGCGCCTGCTCGTAGCGGTCGACGCGATCCCACGTATACGAGGCCAGACGATGCTCGACGCGGTCGGTGAATCCCGGCGGCCCGAAGAGCGCCAGCGCCGCGTGCCGCCCGACGCAGATCCGGACCAGCCGGTCGAAGCCGATGAAATGGTCCATGTGCGTGTGCGACACGAACACGTGCGAGAGGCGGAGCAGCTTCCTGGGCGGCAGCGCCGAGTTGTCGCCGAGGTCGAAGAGGAGCGCGCGCCGCTCGAACCGGAAGTCGACGTAGACGCCCGGGTCGCCGAACGACTCGTTCACGAGGTGGGCGGTGAAGATCGGCCGCATGGGGATCGGTCAACGGGAATGTACGCGCACCCGCGCGAGCCCGCCCGCGCGCGCGACCTCGAACCGCACCGGGAGAAACTGGCCGATCAGCCACATCGCGGTCGCGGCGTGCGGCGACGCCTCGCGCGCGGTGAACGTCGACTCGCCGCCGGCGAGGGCGAGGTAGACGAGCAGCTGATCGGCGGCGTGAACGTCGAGCGCCGCGCCGGCGTCGAGGTCGGCGGCGAGCTCGCCCGCCGCGGATTCGCCCAGCGCTTCCGAGGGGACGCCGCGCTCGGCGACGCGGCCGGCACCGAGGACGGTGTTCGCGCGCTCCGCCCACAGCACGATCGCCCCACCCTGCCCGAAAGCTTCGTTCCCGCCGAGGACGCGCGCCTCCACGCTGACCGGGGCGTGCGTCGCGTCGAGCCGGGCGAGCGCGGATGCTCGCATCCGGTCCGGGATGTGCGCCGGCAGGTTGCCGGCGTGGGCGAGGCCGTCGATCCTCACGACCCGTCCCGGCGCGTCGAGCGCGAGCGGCCGCGGCGTCGCGGGCGTCGTCGCGACCTCGACCTCGCCGCCGCCGCGCGGGTAGTAACCGCGGCGCGCGACCCGGCAGTCGACCGCGATCCCCAGGCGCGCGAGCAGCGGCACGAGGACCCGGCGGAAGTAGTCGATCGGCGGCGCGGCGCGGACGTCGGTGCCGCCGGTCAGGCGCACGCGGCACGACCCGGGCGCGCGGATCATCGCGGGCAGCAGCGCCTGCAGCACCAGCGTGAGGCTGCCGGCGGTGCCGACGTCGAACGCGTGCTCCCCGGCGCGCAGGGGTCCCGGGTGGAACTCGAACGCCGGCGAGCGCGGCGCCAGGTACTCGCAGCGGGCGTCGCAGAGCGCCGCGACGGCGCTCACCGCCGTCAGGTGCTGCGGGGCGAGCCCGGGCCGGTCGCGGCGGGCGCGAACGTCGCGCACGCGGATGGCCGTGCCGGTGACCGCCGCGAGCGCGACCGCGGTGCGGACGAGCTGTCCGCCGCCTTCGCCGTGAGCGCCGTCGATCTCGAGCATCGGTTGCAGCATAATCGCTGCCGCCGATCCGGAAACGAAAGGCAGGAGAAATGAGAACCTTGCTTCATGCTCTCTGCGGCGTCGCCGCGGCCGCGCTGTCAGTCGCCGCGCTGGCGCAGGACCCCGCCTATCCGACCCGGCCGATCCGGCTCGTGATGCCGAACGCCCCCGGGAGCTCGATCGACACCGTCGGGCGCATCGTCGCCGCCCGGCTGGGCGAGCAGCTCGGCCAGCCCATCGTGATCGAGAATCGCGCCGGCGCGAGCGGCGCGATCGGGATGGAGCTCGGCAAGAACGCGCCGCCCGACGGCTACACGCTGACGGTCGCGTCCGCGAGCAACATGGGGATCGCGCCACTGGTGCAGAAGAACATCGCCTACGACCCGGTGAACGACTTCGCGTTCATCACCACGTTCGTAGTCATGCCGAACGTGCTCGTGGTGAACCCGGGGCTGCCGATCCGCAACGTCCAGGAGCTGATCGACTACTGCCGCGCGAACGTCGGGCGCGTCAACATGTCCTCCGCCGGGCCCGGCGCGGCGAGCCACCTCGGCGGCGTCCTGCTCCTGCAGATGGGCAAGTTCGAGTCGCTGCACGTGCCGTACAAGGGTGGCGGGCCGTCGATGGCGTCGGTGATGGCCGGCGAATCGCACTGGTCGATCGCGCCCGCGCCGGCGGCGATGGCGGCGGTCAAGGGCGGGCGGCTGCGCGCGATCGCGCACAGCCTGCCGCAGCGCGGCGGGTTGTTCAGCGACATGCCGGCGGTGGCGGAGACGGTGGTCGGCTACGACTACAGCGGGTGGGCGGGCGTGGTGGCACCGAAAGCCACGCCGAAGCCGATCCTGGACAAGGTGCACGCCGCGCTTGCGCGGACGGTGAGCGAGCCCGCGGTCAAGGAGGCGCTCGGGAATCAGGGCGCCGAGGTGTCGATCCGCTCGCCGGAGGCGTTCAGGAAGTTCGTGGAAGAGGACCTGGCGCGGAACGTCGTGGCGGTGAAGGCCGCCGGGCTCAGGGTCGAGTGACCACGGGCGGCGTGACCCACTGCCGGACCGGTTGCCCGGCACCCCGCTCGTAGATCAGTGTCGCCTCCTGCTCGGCGGGTGCGGCGCGCCGGGCGGTGATCTCGAGCACCTTCGGCATCGCCGCCGCGCGCGCGGCCTCCGCTTCGGCGGCGGCGGCGCGAGCCTTCTCGAGCTCCGCCAGCGCGGTGCGGTACGCCGCCCGCATCTCCTCGGTGAGCCGCCCTTCGGCCTCGGCGGTACGCATCTCTCTCAGCAGCGCGTCGATCCG
>DATEDA010000017.1:0-9761 GCA_035286595.1 Burkholderiales bacterium
TCCTCGGAGCTCGCCGCGCTCTACGGCGAGTGCCGCGACGACGCCGACGTGCTCGAGCGCCTCGAGCAGTGCGAGCGCTGGCTGAAGACGCACCCGCGCGACGCCGCGCTGCTCGCCACGCTCGGGCGGCTCTGCGCCGAGCGGGCGCTGTGGGGGAAGGCGACGAGCTATCTCGACGCGAGCCTCTCCATTCAGCCCACGCGGGTGGCGCACGTCGCGCTGGCGCGGGTGTACGAGCGCATCGGCCGCGAGGCCGAGGCGAACCGCCAGTACCGCGCCGCGGCCGACCCGGGGCTCGTCGGCTGAAGGTGGCTGCCCGGGGATTGCGGGCCGCGCCGCCCGAGGGCAACATCGCCCCTCACCCACCGGAGGAACGCGTCCCATGAGCCCGGAAGACCGCAAGAAGGCTGCGCAGCTGCTGCTCCAGGCCGAGAAGGAGCGCAAGCCCATCGTGCAGCTGTCGACGACCTGGCCCGACATCACCATCGAGGACGCTTATGCGATCCAGAGCCTGGTGAACGAAGCCAAGGTCGCCGCCGGCGCGAAGGTCCGCGGTCACAAGGTCGGGCTCACGTCGAAGGCGATGCAGCAGTCCTCCCAGATCGACGAGCCGGACTACGGCGTGCTGATGGACAACATGTTCTACGACGACGGCGTGAAGATCCCGCACGCGAACTTCTGCGTGCCGCGCGTCGAGATGGAGCTGGGGTTCGTGCTCGGCCAACGGCTCAAGGGCCCGGGCGTGGGGCTGTTGGACGTCATGCGCGCGACCGAGTGGGTGGTGCCCTCGATCGAGATCATCGACGCTCGCGTGCAGAACCCGCGCAAGATCTTCGACACCGTCTCCGACAACGGGGCGGCCGCCGCGGTGGTGATCGGCGGCCGGCCGGTGCGCCCCGGCGACGTCGACCTGCGCTGGGTCGCCGGGCTCATGTACCGCAACGAGACGATCGAGGAATCGGGTGTAGCGGCCGCAGTGCTCGGGCATCCCGCGCTGGGCATCGCGTGGCTCGCGAACAAGGTGGGGCGGTTCGGCGCGACGCTCGAGCCGGGGCACTTCACGCTTTCGGGCTCGTTCATCCGCCCGGTGTGGGCGAACAAGGGCGACGTCCTGCGCGCCGACTTCGGGACGCTCGGCAGCGTCGCGGTGCAGTTCGTCTAGGAACAGCGCGGCGCGCCGGCTAGCCAAGAATACCGGTCAAGTCGACCGAGATCCTGGGCAGCGCGGCGATCGGCGTCACGCCGGGATGGTCGGTGGCAACGACGTCGGCGTAGCCGTCGCCGGCCGGGCGGCGGTAGAAGTGCACCAGCTCGTTCGCGAGGTCGACGACCCACACCTCGGGCACCGAATGGCGTGCGTACAGGGGCACCTTCACCGTTCGGACGTAGCGGCGCGTCGACTCCGAGATCTCGATGATGAGCAGGGCCTCGGTGTTCGCGGCGTGGGGGTTTCCGTCGCGGGCCTTCAGCAGCGCGAAATCCGGGGCTGGCTCGGAGCGATCGCCGAGGCGCAGCGGGCGGTGGATCCGGACGATGGCCCGATCCGCGACGGCTGCGAAGACCGCCGGAACGAGACGCTCCACGACCGCCGCGTACCGCCTTCCGATCGGCGGCATGTTCACGATCTCCCCATCGATCAGCTCGACCCGTGGACCGAGCGCGAGCGCGCCGACCTCGCCCAAGCGGTAATAGTCCTCCACGGTCACCCGAAGCTTGGCATGCCAGTTCTCCGAGGACGCGCTCACGGCGTCTTCCGAAAGACGAGATCCCACACGCGATGGCCGAGCGCGACGCCCCGGCGCTCGAACTTGGTCTCCGGCCGGGTTTCCGGGCGTGGGGCGAACTCGTCGGCCGTGTTCGCGAACGCGGATTCCTGCGTGAGCGTCTCCAGGATCTGCTGTGCGTACTCCTCCCAGTCGGTCGCGACGTGCACGTACGCACCCGGCTTCATGCGCGACGCCAGCAGCGTCGTGAACGCCGGTTGGATCAGTCGACGCTTGTGATGCCGCTTCTTCGGCCACGGGTCGGGAAAGAAGATGTGCACGCCGTCGAGCGCGGCGGGCGGGAGCATGCGCTCGAGCACCTCGATGGCATCGCGCTGGATGACGCGCACGTTCCGCAGGCCCAGCGCGTCGATGCGGTTCAGCAGGCTGCCGACCCCGGGCTTGTGCACCTCGACGCCCAGGTAGTCGACCTCGGGATGGGCGGCGGCGATTCTCGCCGTGGTCTCGCCCATCCCGAAGCCGATCTCGAGCACCTTGGGCGCGGCGCGCCCGAACGCGCGCTCGAGGTCGATGGCCTCCGGCTGGAACGGAATCCCCCAGACCGGCAGGAGCTCGCGATGCGCGCGTGCCTGGGCGGCGGTCGTACGGCCCTGGCGCAGGACGTAGGTGCGGATCGGACGGCGCGCAGGCTCGTTCACGCGGCGAGTTTAGCGCCGCCCACGCCCACGACCGGTCAGGACTTCGGCGCGATGAGTCCCCCGGTCGGCGAGCTGGGGGTCGCGGAGTAGAACTTCCGCGGCATGCGGCCCGCGAGGTAGGCCTCGCGCCCGGCCTCGATCGCCTTCCGCATCGCCTGCGCCATCAGGACCGGGTCGCGGGCCTTGGCGATCGCGGTGTTCATCAGCACGCCGTCGCAGCCGAGCTCCATCGCGATCGCCGCGTCGGAGGCGGTTCCGACGCCGGCGTCCACGATCACCGGCACGCTGGCCTGCTCGATGATGAGCTGCAGGTTCCAGGGGTTGAGAATGCCCATCCCGGAGCCGATCAGCGAGGCGAGCGGCATCACCGCGACGCAGCCGATGCGCTCGAGCTCCTTGGCGATGATCGGATCGTCGCTCGTGTAGACCATCACCTTGAAGCCGTCCTTCACGAGCGTCTCCGACGCCTTGAGCGTCTCGACGACGTTCGGGAACAGCGTGTGCGGATCGCCCAGGACCTCCAGCTTCACCAGGTCATGGCCGTCGAGCAGCTCGCGAGCCAGGCGCAGGGTCCGCACCGCGTCATCGGCGTTGTAGCAGCCCGCCGTGTTCGGGAGGTAGGTGTACTTCGACGGCGGGACGAACGCGAGCAGGCTCGGCTCGTTCGCGCTCTGGCCGATGTTCGTGCGCCGGATGGCGACGGTCACGATCTCGGCGCCGCTTGCCTCGACCGCGCGCCGCGTCTCGTCGAAGTCGCGGTACTTGCCGGTGCCGATGAGCAGGCGTGACGCGTAGGCTTTCCCCGCGACCACGAGCGGATCGCGGGAGGCGTGGGTGGCAGCGACGGGGGCGTTCACGAGGATTCAGCCGCCGCCCACCGCCACGACGATCTCGAGCCGGTCGCCGTTGGCGAGCGGCGTCGCGCCATACCGGCTGCGGGGCACGATCTCGCCGTTGCGCTCCACGGCGACCTTCTTCCCGGCGAGCTCCAGACGCTCGAGCAGGCGCGCGACGTCGAGCGCGCCGTCGAAGCGCTGCGTCTCGCCGTTCACCGAAAGCTCGAGCATTGCAGGGCGGCAGGGGAAAATGACGCGGCAATCATAGCACCGCGTCTCGTGACCCGGCGCGGGCGCGTTCCACCCCGGGAGGCCGTAGACTAGCGCCTCCGGCGCAACGCCATGCGCGACTACTGGCTCAACAAGCTCTTCTACGACCTGACGAGATCGTCGCTCGGTGCGGCCTACAAGGCGGAGCGCGAGCCGGTGCTCGACCGGTACCCGCTCAAGCCCGAAGTCCGGCGGGCGCTGGTCGAAGACGACCTTGACTTCATCGCGCGCGCCGGCCTCGCCAACCCATACCTGCTGCGCTACTACTTCCAGCTGCTCGGCTACGACGACGAGGCCGTGATGGCGAAGCTGCATGCGGCGGCCGCGCCGCCGGAAGGCGTCTGACGCCATGGCGACTCTCGCCGGGGTCTTCGCCGCGAGCCACATGCCGCCGATCGTCTTCCGGTGGAATCGGGTGGACCAGGCGCGGCGGGATGAGGTGACGGCGGCCTATACCGAATGGGGCCGGCGCGTCGCCGCGGCGCGGGCCGACGTGCTGGTCATCGTGTCGCCCGACCATTTCGTCAACTTCTTTCTGGACAACCTGCCCTCGGTCTGCATCGGCATCGGCGAAGCCCACGGCGCGCCCCCGGAGACCTGGCTGAAGGACCTGCCGTACACGACCTTCCCCGGCCATCCGCCGTTCGCCGAGCATCTCGCCGCGCAGGCGCTTGCGGCCGGGTTCGAGCCGTCGCTGTCGCGCCGGCTCACGCTCGACCACGGCTTCGTCCTGCCGTTCTTCAAGGCCGGGCTGCCGGCGCTCCCCGGCCGGACGATCGTGCCGTTCATCCTCAACACGGTCGAGCCGCCCTATCCGAACTTCCAGCGCTGCCTCGCCTGGGGCGAGTTGATCGCGCAGGCGATAGCGAGCTGGCCCGGCCCCGAGCGCGTGGCGGTCGTCGCCACCGGGGGCCTCAGCCACTCGATCGGCGAGGTCACCATGGGCGCGGTCGACCCCGAGTTCGATCATGGTGTCCTGGAGCGGATGGGCGCGCCGGACGACGCCGCCCTGCTCGCTTTCATGGACCGCACCATCGATCGCGCCGGCAACGGGGCGCAGGAGACGCGCAACTGGCTCGTCGCGCGGGGCGCGGCGGGCCGCGCGCGGTTCGAGTCGCTCTACTACCGCGCGATCCCGGAGTGGTACACGGGTCTGGGCCTCGCCCAGTGGCATCCGGGCTGAGCGCGGTTTGCCCGGCCCTGGCCAGGCGCGCGAGTCGCTCCGGGGCTGCTCCCTACGGCCGGACGACTCGAGCGCTGCTAGAATCGCCGTCGCCGCGAGCGGGTGTAGTTCAATGGCAGAACGGCAGCTTCCCAAGCTGCATACGACGGTTCGATTCCGTTCACCCGCTCCACTCGTCTCCCCCTGATCGTCGTTGCCCGACGACCCTGGGCCACCCTCGCGGCAGCTCGCGCGAGACCGAGCGATGCATCAACAACGGAGGGGCAACATGGAGCTGGTCTGGTTCTTGATCATCGGGTTGATCGCCGGCTGGCTGGCCGGGCAGTTCGTGAAGGGCGGGGGGTACGGGCTGGTGGGCGACCTCATCGTCGGCGTCGTCGGCGCCTTCATCGGCGGCTTTCTCTTTCGGGTGCTCGGACTCTCCGCGTACGGGCTCATCGGCAACCTGGTGGTGGCCACGGTCGGAGCGGTCGTGCTGCTGATCATCATCCGCGCCATCAAGCGCGCGAAATGAAGCCCGGTCTTGGGGCCGGCAAGACCGCTCAGGGCAGGCTCGCGGCGAGGCTCGCGAGCGCGGCGACGGCGAGGCCGAGGCCGAGCCCGATGCGCGGCGTGAACGGCTCCTTCAGGAACACGAACCCGGCGGCGGCGGTGACGACGAAGCCCATCTGCGCGATCGGCACGAGCACGCTCGCCGGCCCGCGGGCGAGCCCCTCGAGCAGCAGGATGAACGCGACCGCCAGCACGACCGCGGCGGTGGCCGCATGATGGAGCATGCGTCGCGCCGGGCGGATCCTCCGATCGACGACGCCCACGAGCCCGGTCGACAGCGAGACGACGACCATCGCCTGGACCGTCAGGAGGCTTGCGGGCGTCGCGCCCGCCCGCAGCCCGATCTTGTAGATGAGATACGCGATCGCCACCGCGATGGTCGCGACCGCGACCCGCGCGAGTGATGCGCGCGTGACGTGCGGTGTCGCCGCGCGTTCGCCGCCCGAGCTGCCCAGGAGCAGCCAGCCGGCGGCGAGCGCGAGGGCGAGCCCGAGCAGCTTGTAGGGCGTCAGGGGCTCATCGAGCAGCACCACCGCCAGGGCTGCGGTGAGCGTGAAGCTCATGCGGAAGATCGTGGCATGGACGCTCACCGAGCCGGACTGCAGGCTGCGCGCGAAGTTGTAGAAGCCCGTGTAGGCGCAGAGGCCGGCGGCGGCGCCCCAAAGCGCCGGGGGCTCGAAGCGCAGCGTTCCGGTGGCGAGCCCGTACAGCGTGACGCAGACGACGAAGCACCACGACTGGACCATCAGGAAGTGATCCGCGCGCACGCCGGCCTGTGCGGCGCGCTTGTAGACCAAGTCGCCGAGGCCGTAGAAGATCATCGCGCCGAGCGCGAAAGCAATGCCGTGGATCATCGTCTCGGCGCGCAGCGGGACCGCGCTAGACCGGCCCCGCGCGATGACGCAGATCCAGCGCGGCGCGCCTGCTCAGGAAGCGACCGGGTCGACGTCGAGGCGCGCCACGATTCCCTCGAGCGTGCGATCCGGCGCCGGGTAGCGCTTCAGCACCAGCGGGTCGTGGCCCGGAATCACGTGCCGCGACGAGCTCGCGAGCGCGTAGGCGCGTTTGTGTCCGGCGAGCATGTCGGCCACGTTGTAGACGATCGGGAACGGCCGCGCCTGCTCCATGTTGGCGTAGAAGTGGCTCGCGTCGGAGGCGAGCACGACCCAGCCGCGCCTGGTCCACACCCGCACCATCTGCAGGCCCATGGTGTGGCCGCCGACGAAGTGCACGCTGATGCCGGGGGCAAGCTCTTCGTCGCCGTCGTGGAAGGCGACCCGGCCGTCGTAGAGCCGCCGGACCATCTTCACCACATCCTCGATGTCGTACGCGTGGCGGAGCGGCGGGTGGCACATGCAGCGTCCGGTGGCGTAGAGCATCTCCTTATCCTGCACGTGGTAGCGCGCGCGCTCGAACAGGCGGTGGCTGCCGCAGTGGTCGTAGTGCAGGTGGGTGATGATCACGTCCTCGATCTTGTCGGCGTCGATGTCGAGCGCCTTTAGGCCCTCGGACGGACAGCGGATGACGTTGCGCTGGCGCTGCTTGCCCATGGCCGCGTCGAAGCCGGTGTCGACGACCCAGGTCTTGTCCGGGCCCTTGATCGCCCAGACGAAGTAGTCGAGCGGCATCGGCCCGTCGTGCGGGTCGCCGCCGATGAAGTTTTCGCCGGCGAGCCGGTGGTGGTCGGCGTACTTGATTGCGTAGATCTCGTATGTCTGCAGCCCGGCCATCGCCCGCCTCCCTGTCTACCTGCCCTTGACCTCGACGCCCGCCGCGCGCTCGATGAGCTGCACGATGGCGGTCATGTCCGAGTCGGCGCCGAGCTCCTCGTTCGCGCGCGCCCACAGCGCGCGCACGCCAGCCGCCACCGCCATTGGCACCCCGGCGGCTTCGGCCTCCTCGAGGCAGAGCCGCACGTCCTTGTACATCAGCCCGGTGGCGAAGCCCTGCGCGAACCTCCGCGTGAGCACCTGCCGCGGGACCTTGTCCTGGGAGGCGGTGTTGCGGCCGCTGCCGGCGTTGATGACGTCGCACATCACCGCCGGATCGAGCCCCGACTTCACGCCGAACACGACTGCTTCCGCCGTCGCCGCCATCGCCGTGGCCGACAGCAGATTGTTCGCGAGCTTCATGGTCTGGCCCATGCCCGGCCGCTCGCCGATGAAGAACACCTTGCCGAAGATCGCGAGCATCGGTTGGAGCTCGGAGAACAGCGCCTGCGGGCCCGCGACCATTACCGCCAGCGTTCCGGCGACCGCGCCCGCGACGCCGCCGCTCACCGGCGAATCGACTGCGGTGATGCGCTTCGCCGCGAGCGCAGCGGCGATCTCGCGCGCGACGCGCGCGCCGGTCGTCGACAGATCGATCACCGTCTTCACCTTCGACCCGCTGCTCACACCCCCGGCACCGAGCGCGACCTCGCGGACGATCGCCGGCATCGGCAGGCTGAGCAGCACCGTCTCGGTCGCCGATGCGACTTCCGCCGGAGAGGCCGCCGCCTGCGCACCCTTGGCACGAAGCGCATCGACCGCGTCGCGGCGCACGTCGAAGACCGTCAGCCGGTAGCCGGCGTCGACGAGCCGCGACGCCATCGGCACGCCCATGTTGCCCAGGCCGATGAAGCCGAGGTGCTTGTCCATCACGTCCTCCTCCCGGCGGCGCCGGATCGCCTACTGTTGCTTACCGTCCACCTCGGCGAACACCTCGCGCGCGCAGCGGAACGACTCGACGGCAGCGGGCACCCCGCAATAGATCGCGACCTGCATGAACACCTCGCGGATCTCCTCGCGCGTCACGCCGTTGTTCAGCGCGCCCCGGACGTGGAGCTTCAGCTCGTGGGGGCGGTTCAGCGCCGAGAGCATGCCGAGGTTCAGGAGGCTTCGCGTCTTGCGCGGCAGGCCTTCGCGCGTCCAGACCGCGCCCCAGCAATACTCGGTGACGAACTCCTGGAACGGCATGTTGAAGTCGTCGGCGGTCTTGAACGAGCGCTCGACGTGCTCCGCGCCGAGCACGGCTTTGCGTACGGTGAGGCCCTTGTCGCGCAGTTCCTTGTCCATGGCTTCTCCTGGAGGGTTGGTGGATCGAAGGGGCGCGGCCGGCGCGGGTTCGCGCCCGGCCACGGTGGCCGCGGCATTCTACGGAGCGCGGGGAGCGAGCGTCAATCCTGCACTGCCGAACGGATTGTGCTCCCCGGGGCGGCGATGCTAAATTGACTTCCAGCGCGCAAGCGGAGGAAGCGATGGCCACCTTTCCGGAGCCCGAGTGGATGGAGCGCTACCGGGACCGCGTGAACGCCGACCCGGAGATGGAGGTGATCGGGTCGTGGTTCACGGCGTCGCTCTCGTTCGCGTTCGGCGAGCGGCGGTACGTGGTCCGGGTCGAGCGCGGACGGATCGTCGACGTCAATGCCGCGCCGCGGATCGACTCGCGCGCGAGCTTCGGCTTCCGTGCGCCGCTGGCGGTCTGGGCGAAGTTCGTGAGCCCCGATCCGCCGGCGCTGTATCACGATTTCTTCGCGATGCTGATGCGCGTGCCGGAGTTCGTCCTCGAGGGCGACGGGCTCGTCGCCATGCAGAACGCGCGGGCGCTCCATCGCATGATGAACCTGATGCGCGGGTAGGAGGCGGCGATGCCACGCTACGAGCCGATCGTCGGCCGCTACGTCTCGGTGACGGCAGGCGAGGCGACCCATCGGATCTTCTTCGAGGAGGCGGGACGGGGGATCCCGCTTCTCTGCCTGCACACCGCCGGCGCCGACAGTCGCCAGTGGCGCCACTTGCTAAACGACGCCGAGATCACCCGGCGGTTCCGCGTGATCGCGTTCGACCTGCCGTATCACGGCCGCTCGACACCCCCGGATCGCTGGTGGCTCGCGAAATACCGCCTGACGACGGCCGGCTATCTCGAGACGATCCGCGCCATCTGGAGGACGCTCGAGCTCGAGCGGCCCGTGATCATGGGCTGCTCGATGGGCGGCGCGATCAGCCTGAAGGTGGCCGCCGAGTACCAGAACGAGCTGACGGGAATCGTCGGCCTCGAAGCGACCGCGTACGCGCCGGGTCGCTACAACGACTTCCTCCACCACCCGGCGGTTCACGGCGGGGAGCTCTGCGCGAGCTACACCTTCGGGCTCTGCGCCCCGTCGAGCCCCGAGAGCGCCAAGCGCGAGAACTGGTGGTACTACAGCCAGGGCGGTCCGGGCGTCTATGCCGGCGACGTGCACTACTACAGCTTCGACTGGGATGCGCGCGAGGACATCAAGCGGATCGACACCCGCAAGTGCAAGGTGTCGCTGCTCACCGGAGAGTACGACTATTCCTGCACGCCCGCGATGACCGAGGCCGTCGCGAAATCGATCCCGGGTTGCCGGATGACGATCATGAAGGGCATGGGCCACTTCCCGATGGTCGAGAATTACGCCGGCTTCCGGCCGTTCCTGCTCCCCGAGCTGGAGTTCATGGCCGGCTGATTGACCGTCTCGCGCTAGGGGAGCGGCTGG
>DATEDA010000018.1:0-45295 GCA_035286595.1 Burkholderiales bacterium
CATGGATACCCCGAAACGCGCTACCGTCTATCTGGATTCCGACCTGCATCGCGCGCTGCGGCTCAAGGCCGCGGCGACCGACCGTTCGATCTCGGAGATCGTGAACGAGGCCGTCCGGCGCAGCCTCGCGGAGGATGCGGCGGATCTCGCGGCCATCGACAGCCGCGCCGCCGAGCCCGAGGTCGACTTCGCGGTGGTCGTGAAGAACATGAAACGGCGTGGCCGTCTATAGGCTGGCCGTCAAGGCGAGCGCCGCGAAGGAGCTCGACGCGGTCGAGCCAAAGAGGCTGCGCCAGCGCCTCGTTGCCGCGATCGCGGACCTCGCGGACAATCCCCGTCCAGCGGGTTGCGAGAAGCTGGCCGGCGCAGAGGATGCCTACCGGATCCGGCAGGGTGACTACCGCGCCGTGTATGCGATCGACGACAGCGCACGGGTCGTGCTGGTCGTGAAGGTCGGACACAGGCGCGAGGTGTATCGATAGCGTTACGCTTGCGCTGCCCCATGAACACGACGCTGGCACTCGTTCCCCTCGCCGCGGCCCTCGCCTGCGCCGCGGTGATCCTCACGCTCCTTCGCCGCCCCGAGTGGCACCCGCTCGACCGTCCGAACGAGCGCTCGCTGCACGATGCGCCGGTTCCCCGCATCGGCGGGCTGGGCCTCATGGCGGGCGTCCTGCTGGCGTTCGCGCTGCTCCGCGCCGAACCGCTGCTCGCCACGCTGGTGCTCCTGCTCGCCGTGGTGTCGTTTCTCGATGATCGCTCGCACCTGCCGATCGGCGTGCGCTTCGCGACGCACGCCGTGGCGGCGGTCGCGTTCGTGGCGCTCGCCTTGCCCGATCTGCATCCGATCTGGCAGGCTGCGGCGGTGCTCGCCGTGATCTGGACGACGAACCTCTACAACTTCATGGACGGCTCGGACGGCCTCGCGGGCGGCATGGCGCTGTTCGGCTTCGCGGCGTACGCGCTCGGGGCGTGGCTGGCGGGGGACGGCGTCTTCGCGGCGCTGGCGGCCGGCGTGGCCGCCGCGGCCGCCGCCTTCCTCGCGTTCAACTTTCCGCCGGCGCGGGTGTTCATGGGCGATGCCGGCTCGATCCCGCTCGGCTTCCTCGCGGCGACCCTGGGCCTCCTCGGCTGGCGCGAAGGCTACTGGCCGATCTGGTTTCCGGTGCTCGTGTTCTCGCCGTTCGTCCTCGATGCGAGCGTGACGCTCGCGTGGCGGATCCGCCGCGGCGAGCGGTTCTGGGAAGCGCACAAGATCCACTATTACCAGCGGCTGGTGCAGCTCGGCTGGGGACACCGCAACACGGCTCTCGCCGAGTACGCGCTGATGGCGCTGTGCGGAGGCGTCGCGCTCTGGGCGCTCGACCAGCCGCCCGCGGCGCAGTGGGCCACGGTCGGCGCGGTCGCCGCGGTGTACGTCGCGCTCGCGGCGGCCGTCGACCTGGCGTGGCGTCGCCGGCGCGGCGAGGCTCGAAACGATGTTCCCGCGCATTAACTGGCGCAACAGCGTCGCCTTCCTGCACGACGTGGTCGCGGCGGGCGCGGCGTGGTGCCTCGCCTATCTCTTCCGTCTCAACTTCGAGCTGGAGGAGCCGTTCGCGAGCGCCATGCTGTCGCACCTCCTGTGGGTGGTGCCGCTGCAGGCGGCCCTGTTCCTGTGGCTCGGCATGTACCGGGGGCTCTGGCGCTACGCCAGCCTGCCCGACCTGCGCCGCATCCTAGTCGCGGCGGTGCTCGGCGCGATGGCGATGGCGGTCGTGATCGTGGTCTTCAGGCTCACCGCCGTACCGCGATCGGTGATCGTGCTGTACCCAATCCTGCTCGCAGTCATCATGGGCGGGAGCCGCGTCGCCTACCGCGCCTGGAAGGAGGGCCATCTCCGGCGCCTCACCGCGAGCGGCGGACGACGGGTCGTCATCCTCGGGGCGGACGCCGCCGCTGCCAACCTGCTCAAGAGCCTCGGCCGCAGCCCCGAGTGGCACTTCGTCGGGCTGCTGGACGACGATCCCCGGACCCGCGGCCGCGAGATCCAGGGCGTGAAAGTGCTCGGCGCCCTCGCACGCCTGCCCGAGATCGTCCAGGAGGAGCACGCCGAGCTCGCGGTGATCGCGATGCCCGATCGGTCGCACGCCGCGCGACGCCGTGCGGTGGAGCTTTGCCAGGCAGCGAACGTGCCGGCGATGACGGTCCCGTCCTACGAGGACCTGGTGACGGGGAAGGTGACGGTCTCGCAGCTGCGGCGCGTCGAGCTCGACGACCTGCTCGGTCGCGACCCGGTCCAGCTCGACAGCCAGGGCTTGGGCGGGTGGCTCCGCGGGCGCACGGTGCTCGTCACCGGCGCCGGCGGCTCGATCGGCGCGGAGCTCTGCCGGCAGATCCTGAAGTTCGAGCCGGCGCAGCTCATCGCATTCGATGCCGCCGAGCTCCCGCTCTACCAGCTCGAGCAGGAGCTCGGGCTCGAGCGCGGTGCCACGCGGCTCGCCTATCTCGTCGGCGACGTGAAGCGCGCCCAGCGGCTCGAGGAGGCGTTCCGCGCGTGGCGGCCCTCGGTGGTGTTCCACGCCGCGGCGTACAAGCACGTTCCGCTCATGGAGCAGGACAACGCGTGGGAAGCCGTCCGGAACAACGCGCTCGGCACCTGGCACGCTGCCGAGGCCGCGATCCGGTTCGGCGTCGAGAAGTTCGTGCTCGTCTCGACCGACAAGGCGGTGAATCCCACGAGCGTCATGGGCGCGAGCAAGCGGCTCGCCGAGCTCCTCTGCCAGGGGCTCGGCGGCGGGCGAACGCGCTTCGTCGCGGTCCGCTTCGGCAACGTGCTGGGCTCGACCGGGAGCGTGATCCCGAAGTTCCGGAGCCAGATTGCGGCCGGCGGACCGGTGACGGTGACCGACCCCGAGATCCGCCGGTTCTTCATGTCGATCCCCGAGGCCGCGCAGCTCGTCCTGCAGGCCGGCCTCATGGGCCAGGGCGGCGAGATCTTCGTGCTCGACATGGGCGAGCCGGTGAAGATCGTGGACCTGGCGCGCGATCTCATCCGCCTCTCGGGCCTCTCCGAGGACGACATCAAGATCGTCTTCACGGGGCTGAGGCCCGGCGAGAAGCTCTACGAGGAGTTGCTCGCCGACGACGAGCTCACGCTCGGCACGCCGCACCCGAAGCTGCGCGTCATGAAGCCCGAAGCGCCGCGCGACCGCGCGTGGGTCCTGGAGGCCGTGCGCTGGTTCGAGACGGCCGGCACGCTCGCGCCGGCCGAGGTGCGCGCCGGGCTCGCCCGGTGGGTGCCGGAGTACGCGCCGGCCGTCAGCAGTCCAACGGCGGCGCAGCCGCTGCCCGAAAGGAAAGCCGTCGCGACCGAATCGCCGCCGGCGTCGCGCTAGCCTGACGGTTCCAGAGCGCGCGAGTAAAGCGAATCGAGCAGGCGCCTTCCGCCACCGAGCTGCGCGATCTCCCGCTTCTCGTTCACGGCTCGGGTAAGCCGCCCCCAGGCGCGCGCGTAGGGATGGTGCGTCGCATAGTGCCGGAGGCCGGTATGGCGCGACACGATCCCGGAGATTCGCGCGCAGTTCCCGGGGATCGGTGCACCCTTTGGCGGCCCGAGTCGGGACGGGCGCCCTCGCAGCAACATGGTGATGTTCCCGCCGTCCGGCGAGACCATGTGGCGCGCCTCCTGGAGCCCGACCTTCTCCGCGACCCCTCGCAAGGACGCGACGTTGAAGTTGTAGAGGTGGGCCTCGTGGAACGTGCTCTTGGGGGACTGGCACGTCGCTTCGACGTTCGGCACCTCCACCACGAGAACGCCGTCGGCGCCCAGCGCCCGCCGCAATCGATCGAGGACCGACGACGGGCTCTCGGTGTGCTCGAGGGCGTGCCAGATCGTGATGATGTCGAAGGACTCCGCCGGAAGCGCCACGTCCTGCATGAATCCGACGTCGATCGCCAGCCCGTACTCCCGGATCGAGTACTCGGCGTAGCCCCGGTTGGGCTCGACGCCGCGCACGTCGTGCCCGAGCCGCGACAGGAGGTAGGCGAACTCGCCGCCTCCGGTCCCGACGTCGAGAACCCGCTTGCGGCCGCCGTCGAGCAGGCTCCTGATCTTCTCGAGCCGGGACAGGGCGACCTTCCCGGCCCGCAGGATGTGCTTGGGTCGAGGCTCGTACGAGCCCTTGTACTCCACGCGGTAATCCGCCTCGTAGAACTGCCTGGCGTCGTGAGGCCGCGGATCGGACCAGACCAGGCCGCACGAGCCGCAGATCACGGTCCTCAACGGCGCCCCGCTGCGGCTCCTGGTCGCGAGGACCGACACGTCGCTGCCGCCGCACAGATCGCAGGGGATCGAGCACGGCTCCGGTCGTGTCGCGAGCTGCTGTGTCATGGCTTGCGGTTCCGCAGGTAAGCGACGATGCCATGACCGCGGCCGAGGAGACGTGCCGGCCAATCCGCGAGCTCGCCCGCGAGCCTGGCGAGGGCGTAGACCGCCGGCGGGGCGTCCTCCTTCTCCGCGAAGCGTGCCCGCGCCGTCGCGAGCCGCACGACCGCGAAGCCCGTGCGTTCCGCCACGAGCGCCAGCGACCGTGGATTGAAGAAGCTGACGTGGCCGGCGTCCATGTCGATGCGGAAATAATCCCAGCGTCCCTTGAGGGCGCGCGCCGTCCAGCTCTCGCCGTTGCCGGTCGACAACAGGAGGACGCCGCCGGGCGCGAGAATCCGGCGGCACTCGGCGAGCACCGTCAGCGGCCGCGCGAGATGCTCGATCACCTCGAACAGTGTCACGCAGTCGAAGGCCGCGTCGCCGTAGGATTGCTCCTCCAGGAGCCCGGTCCTGACGTTGCGGCCGGAGCCGCGCGCCTCGGCGGCGATATGGGGCGCCGGCTCGACCCCTTCGGCGGCGAAGCCCAGCTCTTGCGCGAACGCGACGAAATCGCCGCGCGAACAGCCGACGTCCACCAGGCGGCATTGCGCAGGCGGTTTCCCGAGCAGGCGCGCAACGTACGCCAGGCGCCGGTGCGCGACGCGACGACGGCGCGTCGCCTCCCGCGCCGTCGGGCGATTGAACGCCGGCGCGTCGAACACCTGCATCGAATGCGCGTACGCGGCCGCACCGATCTGGCTCACGAGCTGGCCGCACTCGCGGCAGCGAAGCAGCACGCCCTCGGGCAGCGCGATCCCGGTCGGATCGAGCGCGGACGCGCAGCCGACCGGGCAGCGATCGATCAGGCGGCGGTCGGCGCTCGCAGGCCTCGGCACGTCGACGATATCCACGATCCGGTCTCCGACCAAGGCGTTCAGGCGCCGGCCGAGCCGGGCTCGACGTCGCGGTGGAGATCGAGCCCTCGCAACGCCGTGACGCGGTCCGAGCGCAGGAGCGCCGCGAGCCGCCGCTCGTTCTCGGCGAGCCGGGTGCGGTCGTTCTCGGCGTGCCACAGGTGGAAGAGCGGCGCTGCGAAGCGTGCGCTCTTGTGCTTCACGCCGGCGTGCAGCAGCCGGATGACGAGATCCGAGTCCTCGAGCCCCCAGCCGGAGTAGGACTCGTCGAGCCCATTGACGCGTTCGAGATCCTCGCGCCAGACCGAGAGGTTGCACGTCTTCACGCCCCTCCAGCGCGCCGGCCGCAGCTTCCGGAACGCCCCATCGCCCAGTGCGGCGAGCGGCAGCAGCCGGTTGATGTCGCGCCTCAGCCACGCGCCGAGCCATTGCGCGTTCGTCCAGACGTGCACCGGGAGCCGCTCGGCGAGCACGCGGGTGGTGAAGTCGCGCGCGAGCAGCATGCGGTTGCCGGCGAGGAACCAGCCGCGCTCGGCGAGCCGCCGGTGCGCGGCGACGAAGCCGCGCGACGGGATGCAGTCGCCATCGGTGAAGACGACGTAGTCGGCGTCGGTGGCCGCGACCGCGCGGTTGCGGATCGCGGCCGCGCGAAAGCCGCGGTCCTCGTGCCAGACGTGCCGGAGCGCGAACGGCGCGCGCGCGGCGTAGGTCTCGACCACCCGCCGCGTCTCGCCGGTCGAGCCGTCGTCCGCGACGAGGAGCGAGAAGTCGAGCATGTGCTGCGCGAGAAACCCCTCGAGCACGAGCGCGAGCGCGTCCGGGCGGTTGTAGGTCGTGACGATTACTGCGGTCTTCATCGCTCGCGGGTCGCCGCGCGGCGGTCGGAGTCGCCGCAGGGCGGGCGGATTCTAACCCCCCGGCCTCCGCCCCTGCGGGTACGCTAAGCTGGGAACATGCGGCAGATCGTCAAGCGCCTCAAGAGCACGCCCGCCTACGCCGCCTTCAGGCAGGACTCGAAAGCCGTGCAGCGCTGGCTCGCGCTGCCGCGTTACGTGGGCGGCACCTACGCGTGCCCGGTCTGCGGCACCGGGCTGCGGCGCTTCAAGCCGATCTGGAAATCCTTCGTGCGGAAGCTCGAGGAGCACGGCTTCGTCCATCCGCTCGAATCGCTCGAGACTTTCAACGTGGTTTCCCATACCTGCCCCGCCTGCGGCGCGTCGGATCGCGAGCGGCTGTATGCGCTGTACCTGGAGGACCGTTTCCGGGCCCTGGAACCGAACCGACGGTACACGCTGGTGGACTTCGCCGCCTCGCCCGGCCTGTCGCGGCGCCTGCGCGCGCGCCCTTTTCTCTCCTATCGCACCGCCGACCTCTACCGCGCCGGGGTGGACGATCGCGTCGACATCTCGGACATGGCGATCTACGGCGACGGCGCGATCGACATGTTCATCTGCTCGCACGTCCTCGAGCACGTGCCCGACGACCGGCGCGCGATGCGCGAGCTGTTTCGCGTGCTCAAGCCGGGCGGTTTCGGCATCGTCATGGTCCCGCTCGTCGTCGGGGTCGAGGATACCCACGAGGACCCGTCGATCGTCGACCCGGCCGCCCGGTGGAAGTACTACTGTCAGGACGACCATCTCCGGCTGTACGGCCGGCGCGATTTCGTGAGGCGCCTGGAGGAGGCAGGGTTCAACGTGTTGCAACTGGGCGTCGATCACTTCGGGCGCGAGCGGTTCCGGCGCGCGGGCATCCACGACAACTCGGTGCTCTACGTCGCGGAGAAGCGGTAGTCGCCGCGGGCAGGGTTCAGTCCGCCGAACAGGACGCCGAGCCCCCAGGCGAAGAACAGTCCCTCGGTGTGATCCAGCAGCAGCGAGTTGAACACGCAGCCCACCGCGATCGTGAGCACGACCCCGCGCGCGAGCACCTGCTCGTGCGGCAGCGGCAGGCGGGGCGCGAGCCGCCAGGGGACCCAGAACAGCGCGAGCAACGCAACGAGCCCGGCGACGCCGAGCTGCGCCGTCATCAGCAGATACTCGTTGTGCGGGTGCGCCGCTGGCTCCATGGCGCTTCTCGCCACGTGCCGCTTGTAGGCGCTCGGGAAGCCGCCGGTGCCGGCGCCGACGAGCGGATGATCCCGGATCATCCCGAGCGTGTTGTAGTAGAACTCGAGGCGGTAGCCGACCGAAGTCTTCGCCGGCACGCCGGGCTGCCATTCCCGCGCCTCTCGCACCGTCTCGTCCAGGCGGCTTTGCAGCGTCGCTGATGCGGTCAACCCCACGCCGACGAGCACGGCCCCGCCGAGCGCGACCAGCGCGAGGCCGATCAGGCGGCGCCGCGCGTAGCCGAGATACAGCGCGAGCGCTGCGAGCACGACATATCCGGTGCGGCCGGGAACGATGAACAACACGTTCGCGACCGCCGCGACGGCGAGCGCGAACCAGATGGTGCGGACCGGGCCGCGCGGCGCGTGCAGCCCGAGGACGGCGAAGAGAAACGCGCCGAACGCGACCAGGATCCCGTGGGTCAGCGAGTCCAGCGCCACGACCGGAAGGTCCGGTCTGCCGCGCAGCCAGGGAACGGGTGGCACGACCCCGAGCTTGACGAGATACGACAGCCAGACGAGGACCGCGAGCGCCGCCGCAAGGGCGAGCAGCGCGCGTCGTCGCCACGCCGGATCGCCGAACAGCGTGACGAAGAGCCCCAGAACCACGAGGTCGGCGTACTTGCCGAAGTAGCGCAAAGCGTCCTCGCGGGGCTGCTCGCCGTACGCGAGCCCGACCGCGAGCAACGCGACGAACCCGAGCGCCATCAGCGCGACTGGATTGCGGCGAAGCTGCGCGAAGCGCTCGCGATAACGATCGGCCGCGAGCCAGCACCCGAGCACCAACGCGAGCAGGACGCCGTCGACCGCGACCGAGAACGGGATCGAGACGCCGAGCGCGACCGCGAACGCGCGGGCCAGGTCCTCGCTGCGCTGCTGGAAGCCGGCGAGCGTCACGCGCGGAAAACTCGTGCCGCGCGGGCTTCAGGCCGCCACGGCCTCTTCGCGCGAGTACTGGATGCGGTGCAGCCGCGCGTAGAGTCCGTCGCGGGCGAGCAGCTCCGCGTGCCGCCCGATCTCGGCGATCCGGCCCTCGTCGAGGACCACGATCCGGTCGGCGCTCTCGATCGTCGAGAGGCGATGGGCGATGACGAACGTCGTGCGGCCGCGCATCAGCACTTCCAGCGCCTCCTGGATGTGCCGCTCCGACTCGCTGTCGAGCGCACTCGTCGCCTCGTCGAGGATCAGGATGGGCGCGTCCTTGAGGAACGCCCGGGCGATCGCGAGGCGCTGGCGCTGGCCGCCCGAGAGCCGCACGCCGTCCTCGCCGATGGGCGTCGCGAGCCCTTCCGGCATCTCGCGGATGAACGACATCGCGTGCGCGGCCTCCGCCGCGGCGACGATGCCGGCCGCGGAGTGGTTGCCGAGCCGGCCGTAGCCGATGTTCGCCGCCACCGTGTCGTTGAAGAGCACGATGTCCTGGCTCACGAGCGCGACGTTCTCGCGCAGGTTCGAGAGCTTGATCTGGGCGGTGTCGATGCCGTCGATCAGGACCCGGCCCGAGGTCGGCTCGTAGAAGCGCGGCAAGAGGTTGACGAGCGTGGTCTTGCCGCTGCCGGAGGCGCCGACGAGCGCCACCGTCTCGCCCGCCGGGATCCGCAGCGAGACCTCGTGCAGCGCCGGCTGCGACGCGCCCGGATAGGCGAAGCTCACGCGCTGGTACTCGACCTCGCCCCGGGCGCGCCCCAGCTCCACCGTGCCGCCGTCGGGCTCGGGCCGCTCGTCGATCAGCCCGAACACCATCTCCGCCGCGGCGAGGCCGCGCTGCATCACCTCGTTCACGTTGGTGAGGCGCTTCAGGGGCCCGAGCAGCATGCTCAGGCCCACGATGTAGGAGACGAACGCGCCGACCGTGGTCTGCCCGCCCGCCGCCTGGGCGACTACGAAGTAAACCACCCCCGCGAGCGCGATCGACGCGACGAGCTGCGTCACCGGCACGGTCGCGGCGGCGGCGACCGCGATCTTCATCTGGAAGCGGCGAATCTTGTTGGCCGCGCCCGAAAATCGCCCCGCCTCGTAGCTCTGGCCGCCGAACACCTTGACGACCCGATGGCAGCCGATCGACTCCTCGAGGACGTGGTTGAGGTCGCCCATCGCGATCTGGTCGGCGCGATTCATCTTGCGCAGCCGGTCGGAGAAGTAGCGAATGATGAGCGCGATCGGCGGTCCCACGATCACCACCAGCGCGGTCAGCTTCCAGTTTAGATACAGCAGCCAGCCGAGCAGCCCCATGACCGCGAGCGAATCCCGGACGATCACGTTCACCGCGTGGGTCGCGGCGGCGGTGACCTGGGTGACGCTGTAGGTGAACCGGGACACGATGCTGCCCGACGTGGTCGCGTCGTAGTAGCCGGTCGGAAGCCGGACGAGCGTGCCGAACATCGCGCTGCGCAGGTCGACGACCAGCTTCTGCGCCACCCAGTTGATGCAGTAGCCCGAGGCGAACGCCGCGAGGCCACGGAGCAGGAACAGCCCGACGATCAGGAGTGGCAGCCAGGTCATCAGCCCCGGGTCCTTCTCGCCGAACGTGCCGTCGAGGAGCGGTTTCACCAGCGCCGCGAACGCCGGCTCGGTCGCCGAAACGACCGCCATCGCGACGATCGAGGCCGCGAAAACGCGCCAGTACGGCTTCACGTAGCCGAGCAGGCGGAGATACAGCCGCAGGCTGGAGATGTTCTCGGGAAGCATGAGCGTCGCGATTATAAGCGCGTGGCGCCTTCAACCGAGCGCGCCGCGAGGCCGGCCGCGGGTCCCGAGCAGTCCAGCCGCTACAATCCGCCGGAGCGATGACCGAGATCCCGCTTCCCGACGACGCCGCGTTCGCGGCCGCGCGCGCCCGCCAGGCGGTGCTCACGAAGCCGCACGGCGCCCTCGGGCGTCTCGAAGAACTGGCGTGCTGGTTCGCAGCCCGCCAGAGACGCGGAACTCCGGTGCCCGCCGTCGCCGCGATCACGGTGTTCGCCGCGGACCACGGCGTGACCGCGCAGGGCGTCTCGGCGTATCCGCGCGAAGTGACGGCGCAGATGGTCGCGAACTTCGCGCGCGGTGGCGCGGCGATTAGCGTGCTCGCCCGCCGCGCGGGCGCGCGGCTGACGGTCGTCGACGTGGGCGTCGCCGGCGATCTCCCGAGGAGCGAGGGCATCGTGCACGCGAGCATTCGTCCGGGCACGGACGACCTCTCGCTCGCTCCGGCAATGACTCGCGAGAACGCCGAGCGCGCGATCGCCGTCGGCGCCGAGCGCGCCGCAGCCGACATCGCGGCCGGCGCGACGCTGCTCGTCGCCGGCGACATGGGCATCGGGAACACGACCGCCGCCGCCTGCCTCGTCTGCGCGTTCACGGACGAGCCGCCCGATGCGATCGTCGGCCACGGGACCGGACTCGACGAGGCCGGCCGCGCGCGCAAGGTCACGGTCGTGGAGCGGGCCCTGGCGCGCGCTCGGGCGCGCGTGCCCCGCGATGCCGTCGACTGGCTCGCACAGGTTGGCGGACTCGAGATCGCGGCGATGAGCGGCTACTACCTCGAGGCCGCGCGCCGCGCGGTGCCGGTGCTGCTCGACGGCTTCATCTCCGCGGCCGCCGCGCTTGCCGCACGCGCGATGGCGCCGCGCGCGGTCGACTGGATGCTCGCCGCGCACGCGTCCGCCGAGCGTGGGCATCGTGCCGCGCTCCGCCACCTCGGGCTCGAGCCGCTCGTCGACCTGGGCTTGCGGCTGGGCGAGGGCTCTGGCGCGGCGCTCGTGCTCCCGCTCGTCGACGCCGCGATCGCGCTGCACGCGGAGATGGCGACGTTCGCGGAGGCCGGCGTCTCGCGGCGCGAGACATGAGCGCGGCAGCCCTCGTCGTCACCCTCGTCCGCCACGGCGAGGTGGAAGGCTTCGCGCACGCCTTCATCGGCGAGCGCGATCCGCCGCTGAGCGCCGCCGGCTGGTCGCAGATGCGCGCGGCGCTCGCAGCCGCCGGCGCCCCGCCGATCACGGCGATCGCCTCCTCGCCGCGGGCGCGCTGCCGCGCGTTCGCCCAGCACCTCGCGGACGAGCACCGGCTCGAGCTCGACGTCCTGCCCGCGCTGGCGGAGATGCGGTTCGGCGAATGGGAAGGCCTCACCGCCGTCGAGGTCGAAGCCCGCGATCCCGAACGGCTGGCGGCCTTCCGCGCCGACCCGAGCCGCGCCGGCCCGCGGGGCGGCGAGCCTTACCTCGATTTTGCCCGGCGCGTGCGCGAAGGCTTCGAGGCCTGGACGAGCGGCCGCCGCGGCCACGCGCTCGTCGTCACGCACGCCGGCGTGATGCGTGCGCTGCTCGCCGACTGCCTCGGGCTCGCGCCGACGCGGCTCGCCCGGATCGCGCTGGCGCCCGCGGCGACCTGCCGTCTGTCGCTCCTGGAGAGCGAGCCGACGTGCCTGCTCGCGCTCAACTTCGCGGCGCCACCGTGCGCGGCCTGATCCTCGCGCTGCAATTCCTCACCCGGCTGCCGACGCCGCGGGTGCCGGACTTCCGTCCCGAGGATCTCGCGGCGTCCGCCGCGTGGTTTCCGGTGGTCGGCGCCGCCGTCGGCGCCGTGGTCGCCGTGGCGCTCGTCGCCGGCGCGTTCGTGGATGCCTGGCTCGGCGCGCTCGCCGGCCTGATGGTCTGGGTCTGGATCACCGGCGCGCTGCACCTCGACGGGCTGGCCGACCTCGCCGACGCGCTCGGCGCCGCGCATCGCGACCCGCAGCGGGTGCTCGAGGTGCTGCGGGACCCGCACATCGGCACCTTCGGCGTCGTCGCGATCGTGCTCGTCCTCGCCGCCAAGCTGGTTCTGCTCGCCGTCGTCGCGAAGCAGCTCGCCCCACTCGTCGACGCGATCCGGGCCGCGCAGGTCGCCGGCGTCGCGATCCCTCTGGGCGCCGAGTTCGCGGTGCCGGTCGCTGCGCTCGGGCTGGTCGGCGCCTGGGCGCGGTTCGGTGCGGTGGTCTGGTCGCAGACCCTGCCGCCGCTCGCTTCGGGGAGCGCGGAACGGTTCGCGTGGCGCACGCGGCACGCGAGCCTCGTTGCCTGGGCGGTCGCGCTCATCGTCGCCGCAGTCTGGCTTTTCCCGCCGCTCGCCGCCGCGCCGCTCGCGGTCGCGCTCTGGTGGGCTTTTCTCAAGCGCCGTCTCGGCGGGATGACCGGCGACTGTCTTGGTGCCGGCATCGAGGTGTGCGAGACCGTGCTTCTAGCGGTGGTCGCGGTGGGCCTCGGCACGCCCTGACGGCCCGACCGGCGATGATCGGCACCCGGCACGCGGTCCTGCTCGCCGCGCTCGTGCTCCTCGCAGCCGCGAGCATCGCGATCGCGCTCGTGGTCGGCAGCGTCGCGATCCATCCGCTGGCGGTTCTCGACGCGCTGCGCGACTCGGCGGGCGGGCTCGATGCGGACATCGTGCGCGAGCTGCGCCTGCCGCGCGCAGTCAACGCGTTCGCGACCGGCGGGCTGCTCGCGGTGGCCGGCGTGCTGATGCAGGTGCTGGTGCGCAATCCCCTCGCCGATCCGTACGTGCTCGGCATCTCGGGCGGCGCAGCGGTGGGCGCGCTCGGCGCGATCCTCGTCGGCGCGGCGGGACTCCTCGTCCCCGGCGCCGCCTTCGTGGGCGCGGCGGCCTCGACGGCGCTGGTGCTCGCGCTCGGCCGCGCCGGCGGGGCGTGGATGCCGACCCGGCTGCTGCTCGTCGGCGTGATCGTCGCGGCCGGCTGGGGCGCGGTCGTCACCTTCATGCTCGCCGTCGCGCCCGACCAGCGCCTGCGCGGAATGCTCTTCTGGCTGATGGGCGACCTCAGTCACGCGAGCGGTGGCGGGATCGCGCTCGGCGCCCTGGCGGTCGGCGCCGCCGCGGCGCTCGTCCTCGCGCGCAAGCTGAACCTGCTCGCGCACGGCGACGACCGCGCGGCGATCCTCGGTGTCGAGGTCGCGCCCACGCGCCTTGCGGTGTTCCTCCTCGCCTCGGCGCTCACTGCCGCCGCCGTGACCACGGCGGGGACGGTCGGCTTCATCGGGCTCGTCGTGCCGCATCTCGTCCGGCTCGCATCGGGCGAGGATCACCGCGTGCTCGTCCCCGGCGCGGCGCTGCTCGGCGGGGCGCTCCTCGTGCTCGCCGACACGCTGGCGCGGACGCTGCTCGCGCCCCAGCAGCTGCCGGTCGGCGTCGTGACCGCGCTCGTCGGCGTGCCGCTGTTCCTCGTTCTCCTCGCGCGCCGCAGCCGATGACCGCGCCGCTGCTCGAGGCCCGCGCGCTCGCAGTCGAGATCGCCGCCAAGACCGTCTGCACGGACCTGGCGCTGCGGGTCGCGCGCGGCGAGCGCTGGGCGGTGCTCGGGGTGAACGGCGTCGGCAAGACCACCCTGCTCCGGACGCTCGCCGGCCTGCGGCGCGCGCACGCGGGGGAGGTGGTGCTCGAGGGAGATCCGCTCGCCGCATTGACCGGCCGCGAGCGCGCCCGCCGCCGCGGCATGCTGCTCCAGTCGGAGCACGACGAGTTCGAAGCCACGGTGATCGAGGCGGTGCTCGCGGGGCGGCACCCGCACGTCGCGCCGTGGGCCTGGGAAAGCGCGGCAGACCTCGCCGCGGCGCGCGCCGCGCTCAAGCGGGTGGCGCTCCCGGGGTTCGACGAGCGACGCCTCGGGAGCCTGTCGGGCGGCGAGCGGCGGCGGGTCTCGATCGCCGCACTCCTCGCGCAGGATCCGGCGCTCATGCTGCTCGACGAGCCGACCAGCCATCTCGATCTTCACCACCAGGTGGCGATCCTGGACGTGCTCGCCGCCTCGGCGACGCCGCACGGCAAGGCGCTCGTGATGAGCCTGCACGACGTGAACCTCGCCGCGCGCTATTGCACGCACGCGCTGCTCCTCTTCGGCGGCGGGCAGACCGAGCAGGGTCCGGTGCCGGAAGTGCTCGCGCCCGCGACGCTGAGCCGCCTGTACGCGCACCCGGTGGCGCGGATCGACGGCCCGCTCGGGCCGGTGTTCGCGCCGGGCTAGGACCGCGGCCGCTTGCGCCGCGCGTCGTCGAGCGCGGCGCAGAGCCGCTCCGCGCCGTCGAGCACGCGCGGCGTCGCGCGCTGTATGAGTTCCGGGGGCACGACGTAGAGATTGCCGCGCGCGACCGCCGTCATCCGGGGCCAGCGTTTCCAGTCGTCGAGCCACTCGGGTCGCGCGTCGCCGCTGCCGCTCGCGACGATCGCCTCCGGGTTGGCGCGCACCACGTCCTCCACGTTGACCGTCGGCGCGAGCGCGCGCAGCCGCCCGAACACGTTCCGCCCGCCGCACAGGCGGATGACGTCGCTGATCAGATGGGCGTCGTTCACGGTCATGAGCGGCTGGTTCCAGATCTCGTAGAAGACGCTGACCTCGCCGCGGCCGGCGTAGCGCACTCGAAGCGCGGTCGAACGCGCCCGGAACCGAGCCACCTCGCGGCCGGCCGCCTCCGGCGTCCCGGCGAGCGCGCCGAGCTTCTCGATGGTCGCGGCGAGCTCCGGCAGCGCGCCCGGCTGGGAAGCGAACACCGCGAGGCCGAGCTGCTTCAGCCGCTGCAGGTTGTCGAGGCCGTTGCCGCTCTCCCAGCCGACGACGAGGTCGGGCGTCAGCGCGAGGATCGCTTCGAAGTCGAGGCGCTCATAGCCTCCGACGCGCCGGATCGCCCGGGCCTCCGGCGGGTAGTCGCTGTACTCGACGGCGCCGACGATCTGCGGGCCCGCACCGGCGGCGAACAGGAGCTCGGTCACGTGCGGGGCGAGGCTGACGATGCGGCGCGCCGGCGCGGCGAGCGCGACGCGCTCGCCGAGGTCGTCGGTGACCACGATCTCGGCGCGCGCTGTGCACGCGCCGAGCAGGCCGCCGAGGAGCGCAACACCGACCCAGGCCGAGAGCGCGGTCGTCACGGGCGGCGCGGGGCCGATGGGATAATCGGCGGGTGATCGCTTCGACGCTGATGGTCCAGGGCACGACCTCCGACGCCGGCAAGAGCACGCTCGTCACGGGCTTGTGCCGCGTGCTCGTGCGGCGCGGCGTGCGCGTCGCGCCGTTCAAGCCGCAGAACATGGCGCTCAACAGTGCGGTCACCGTCGACGGCGGCGAGATCGGCCGCGCCCAGGCGGTGCAGGCGCAGGCGTGCGGGCTCGAGCCGCACATCGACATGAACCCGATCCTGCTCAAGCCGAACACCGACCGCGGCGCGCAGATCATCGTCCACGGCCACGCGCTCGCGAACATGGAAGCGGTGGCCTACCACGGCTACAAGCCGGTCGCGATGCGCGCAGTGCTCGACTCGTACCGACGGCTCGCGCAGGTCTACGACTGCATCGTCGCCGAAGGCGCGGGCAGCCCGGCCGAGATCAACCTGCGCGAGGGCGACATCGCCAACATGGGCTTCGCCGAGGCGGTCGACTGCCCGGTGCTGCTCGTCGCCGACATCGACCGCGGCGGCGTCTTCGCGCACCTCGTCGGTACGCTCGAGCTGCTCGCGGCGAGCGAGCGCGAGCGGGTCGTGGGGTTCGTGATCAACCGCTTCCGCGGCGACCAGGCGCTGCTCGAGCCCGGGCTCGAGTGGCTCGAGCGCCGGACCGGCAAGCCGGTCGTCGGCGTGCTGCCCTATCTTCACGGGCTCCATCTCGAGGCGGAGGATGCGATCCCGCGCGAGCGCCCCGAGAAGCCGGCCGCACGGCTGCGCGTCGTCGTGCCGGTGCTGCCGCGCATCAGCAACCACACCGACTTCGATCCCTTGCGGCTGCATCCGGCGGTCGACCTGCAGTTCGTCGAACTCACCGCACCGATCCCGTCGGCCGATCTCGTGTGCCTCCCGGGGAGCAAGAGCGTGCAGGCCGATCTCGCAAGCTTGCGCGCCGCGGGCTGGGACCGGACGCTCACGCGGCATCTGCGCTACGGCGGCAAGGTGATCGGAATCTGCGGCGGCTTTCAGATGCTCGGCCGGCGGCTCGACGATCCGCACGGCGTCGAAGGCGCGGCGGGCGCGGCCGCCGGCCTCGGCCTGCTCGACATCGAGACGACGATCACCCCGGAGAAGCGGCTCGTCCGGGTCGCCGGGCGCCTCGCCTTCGCGGCGGCCCAGGTCAGCGGCTACGAGATTCACATGGGCGTGACGACCGGCGCCGCGCTCGATCGTCCGGCGCTGCGGCTCGACGAGCGGGCCGACGGCGCAGTCTCGGCCGACGGGCAGATCCTCGGCACCTACCTCCACGGCCTGTTCGACCATCCGGAGGCGCGCGACGCGCTGCTTCGCTGGGCCGGGCTCGACGCGGAGCCCGCGCCGGACTACCGCCTCGCGCGCGAGGCGCATATCGACCGGCTCGCCGACGCGGTGAGCGAGCATCTCGATCTCGAACGGATCGCGCCCCATTTCCGCCCGCGCGTCAGAGCGGCGGCCCTTTGAGCACGATCGGCAGCCCCGCTGTCACGAGTGTGACGCGGTCGCAGAGCGCCGCAAGCGCCTGATTGAGCGCGCCCTGCTCATCGCGGAAGCGGCGAGCAAGGGCGTTCTCCGGCACGATGCCCAGGCCGACCTCGTTCGCCACGAGCAGGACTCGCCCCGGGACCCCAGGCAGCGCGTCCAGGAGCCCCGCGCGCCCCGACTCGAGCGGCGCTTCCGCGAGCAACAGGTTCGACAGCCAGAGCGTGAGGCAGTCGACGATGACGAGCCGGTCGGCCGCGCATTCGGCTCGCAGCGCCGCGGTGAGCGCGATCGGTTCCTCCACGAGCCGCCACGCCGGCGGGCGCGCGGCGCGATGGCGCGCGATGCGCTCGGCCATCTCGGCGTCCCCCGCGGTCGCCGTGGCGACGACCGTCACGGCGAGGCCCGATGAGCGCGCCAGACGCACGGCGAGGGCGCTCTTGCCCGACCGCGCCCCGCCCAGGATGAGTTCTCGCATTCGCCTCCCGCTACTTCGGCGCGTAGCGTACTCCGGCGAACACGTTGAAGCCCGGCGTCGCGAACCCCTGGACGAGTTCGTAGTCCTCGTCGAGGAGGTTGTTGATGCGCGCGAACAGCGACCAGCCGGCCGCGACCCGGTACTCGCCGAAGAGGTTGACGAGCGAATAACTCCCGAGGCGCTGCGTGTTCGCGACGTTGTTGTAGCGCGGACCCGACGCGACGAGCTCGATCCCAGCCTGCCACGGCCCCGCGCTGCGCGCCACGCTGATCGCGCCGTGCTCCTTGGCGCGGAACGGGAGCTGCCGGTCGAGGGTTTCGTTCTTCGGGTTCTGGATGTCGACGCTCGCGCGGACCGTCCAGCCGTCCCGGGCGAGGCCGTAGGTCAGCGTGACGCCGGTGATCTGCGCGTCCTGCACGTTCTCCGCGCGCACGCAGAAAGGGTTGCCGGGAATGGCGGCCGCGACGATGAGATCGCTGATGCGGTTCTCGTAGGCGATCACGCCCGCGGTCTGCGAGCCGCCCTCGTACCTCACCCCGGCCTCGAGGTTCTCCGACGACTCGGGCCGCAGATTCGGGTTGCCGAACGACGGGCAGCCGAACGCCGGCGGAAAGTAGAGCTCGTTGAAGGTCGGCGCTCTGAACGCGGTGCCATAGGCGGCCGACACCCGCCAGCCGGGGGCGAACGCGTACGCGTAGCCGACCGAGCCGGTCGTCTCTCCGCCGAACTGCGAGTTGTCGTCGAGACGCAGGTTCGCTTGCAGGGTGTGCGGGCCCGAGCGGCCCGTGTAGCCGCCCAGCACCGACAAGATCGTCCGGTCGTCCACCGGGAAGCTCGTCGTGCCGCTCACCCGCTGGCCGAGATACTCGGCGGCGAGCAGCACGTTGCCGATCGGCGTGGTGAGGTCGTTCTGCCAGGTGACCTGATCCTGGACCGTCTTGAACACGTCCGACGTCGGACCGGACACCGTGGTGGAGTCGTCGATGCCCTGGCCGATGCGCAGCAGGCTCTGCCAGGCCGGCAGAAAGCGGTTCTTGCTGTAGACCCCGTAGGCGGCCAGCGTCTGGTCGGTGTAGTCGTCGAAGGTGCTCGCGAAGCCATCGAAGTGGGTGCGGCCGCTGGACCAGAAGAGCGTCCCGCCGAGCTCGTCGTCGGGGGTCAGGCGGTGCGAGAGCCGTGCGGCTGCGCTCGTGTTCCGGTAGCCGTCCGCATCCGGCTGGAAAAACGGACTCGTCGGATCCTGGACTGCGCTGAAGCTGCTGCTCGAGAGATATCCGGCGTTGATGTTGAACGAGGTGTCGCCCGTGCTGCCGCCGATCCCCGCTGTGTATTGCTGCGTGTTGTACGTCCCGTAGCCCGCCGACGCGCGCGGCCGCACCGGTCCCGACTCGGCGCGGGTGAAGATCTGGATCACGCCGCCGATCGCGTCGGCGCCGTAGAGGCTGCTCATCGGGCCGCGAACGATCTCGATGCGCTCGATCTGGCTCGGCGTGATGTCCTGGAAGGCAGTCGTGCCGGTGGTCGCCGAGCCGACGCGCAGCCCGTCGACGAGCACCAGCACTTGCGTCGGGTTGGTGCCGCGCAGGAATACGGTCGACGTGGTCCCCAGGCCGCCGTTCTGCGTGATCTCCACGCCGGGCTGCGCCTGCAGGATCTCGGTGAGCGAGGACACCCCGGCCTGCTCGATCTCCTCGCGGGTGATCACGCTGACGTCGCTCACGACCGCGCTCACGCGCGTGGGCATTCGCGTCGCAGTCACGACGACGGCGTCGTCATCCTGTGGGGCGGCAACCATGGGGCAAAGCAGGAGCGAAAGCGCCGCGGCGGCCCGCGGCAGCGACTTGGTCATGACCGGCTCCTCCCTCCCGGCGAACGTCCCCGCACGCCGGTGCAACGTGGCGAAAGGAGCGTGCGAACGGAAGGGAACCAGCCTCAAACACCGCCCGCCGCAGCGCTCCGAACCTTCGCTCGCGGCCGGTCTCCGGGCTTGCAAGCCGACCGGGCGGCGAAAGCCGCTCGGCCGCTCACGTCGCCTTCCCATGGCGCGCGGGCCACAGTGGCGGGGTGACGTGAGCTCGCTTGCCTACCGTTGCGGGGGCAGCACTGGCTTCCGGGCGTGGCCCGACACCAGTTTCCCGTTTCAGCCGGCGGAAGGAGAATCCCGCCGGACACCACGAACGAGCGGGAGGATTCTAGCGCGGAGTCGCGCGCGCATTTGCCCGGCAGATCAAGCCGATGGGGTGTGTCGGGTTTCACGAAAGTACATTGACATAATCCCCTTAATCCTTGACCGGGCTCGATTTTCCAAACTATAGTGCGCCGATGGACCTAGAGTTGACCGGGTTGGAGGATCGCATCCGGCAGGCCGTGGAATTGTGCCAACGGCTCCGCGTCGAGAACAGCGATCTGCGCCAGCGCGTCGCCCAGCTCCAGACCGAGAACAAGCGGCTCGCCGAGAAGATCGTCGGCGCGCGCGAGCGCCTGGAAGGATTGCTCAGGCTGATTCCCGAATGACCGACAAGAACAAGGCCCTCGACATCTCGATCATGGGCCGGACCTACAAGGTCAGCTGCGCTGACGACGAGCGCGAGGCGCTGCTGCGCGCCGTCGCCTATCTCGACCAGAAGATGAACGAGATCAAGTCGGGCGGGCGGGTGGGCAGCGCCGAGCGCATCGCCGTCATGGCCGCGCTGAACATCGCGCACGAGCTGCTCGAAGCGCGCGGGCCGCGGACATCTTCCGCAGCCGCGAGCTCTGACGGCTTTGACATGACCGAGGTCAAGCGTAGAATGGCCGTGATGCAGGCGACGCTTGAGCAAGCGCTCGCGCCCCAGGAAAAGCTTCTCTAGCAGCGCGCGCTTCTCCCGGGTCGCGGAAATCGCAAGCCGGCCCGCCCTCCCGGATCCCCGGGAACGCCCAGTTCAATGTCCCCTGTGGTGTGCGTCAGGGCCTGCTGCATTCTTGAACCAAGTTGTCCCTTGGTTGCGGACTCGAGCGTCACTGTTGTGCGCGTCCCATCGTCGGACGTACCTGATGTGACCGGAACGCGACCGCCTTGAACCGACAGGTTCAAGATCCACCGGCCCGAACGGCATTTGCGGGGGACGCCTCACGACGCGAAAACGCAGGCGACGAGCCTGCGTTTTCGCTGGTGCTACCCTTGGCCGGCGCATGCGCTACTGGCTGATGAAATCCGAGCCGGACGAGTTCTCGATCGACGACCTCGCCGCGGCGCCGAACCGGACGAGCCCCTGGTCGGGCGTGCGCAACTACCGGGCGCGCAACTTCATGCGCGACGAGATGCGCATCGGCGACCGCGTGTTCTTCTACCACTCGAGCTGCCCGGAACCGGGAATCGCCGGCATTGCCACGATCGCGAGCCATGCGTATGCCGATGCGTCCCAGTTCGACCCGCGGAGCCCGTATCACGATCCCAAGTCGACGCGCGCCGCGCCGCGCTGGATGAATGTGGACGTGAAGTTCCTCAAGAGGACTCCCTTCGTCCCGCTGACCGAGCTCCGCGCGCACCAGGCGCTCGCGAACATGCGCACGCTTCGCCCGGGGAACCGGCTCTCGATCACCCCGGTGAGGCCTGCCGAGTGGCAGTTCATCGTCGGGAAGCTGATGAAGGGACGAGCGTAGCCGCCGATCGGCCGACGGCGGGTGGAGGCTCACCGGCTGAGACACTCCGCGTGAGACACTGGCTCTTCCAGCACGATGGCGAAGCTCGAGAACGACACGCTGATCCGGGCGCTGCTCAGGCAGTCGACGCCCTATACGCCGATCTGGCTCATGCGCCAGGCCGGGCGGTACCTGCCCGAGTACAACGCCACGCGCGCGCGGGCGGGGGACTTCCTCACCCTGTGCAAGACGCCGGCGCTCGCGACCGAGGTCACGCTGCAGCCGCTCGAGCGGTTTCCGCTCGACGCGGCCATCCTGTTCTCCGACATCCTCACGATCCCCGACGCGATGGGGCTCGGCCTCTCGTTCGCCGAGGGGGAGGGGCCGCGCTTCGCGCGGCCGGTGCGCGACGAGGCGGCGGTCGGTCGGCTCGCCCCGCCGCGGCCCGAGGCCGAGCTTCGCTACGTGCTCGATGCGGTGCGCGAGGCCCGGCGCGCGCTGTGCGGGCGCGTGCCCCTGATCGGCTTTGCCGGCAGCCCGTTCACGCTGGCGTGCTACATGGTCGAGGGCGGCTCATCGACCGACTTCGGCACCGTGAAGTCCATGCTCTACCGTCGTCCGGACCTCCTGCACCGCCTCCTCGAGGTGAACACCCGCGCGGTCAGCGACTACCTGAACGCGCAGATCGAGGCCGGCGCGCAAGCGGTAATGCTCTTCGACACCTGGGGCGGTACGCTTGCCCACGCCGCTTACCTCGAGTTCTCGCTCGCGTACATCCGCCGGGTGATCGGGTCGCTCGCGCGGGAGGCAGCGGGGGAGCGCGTCCCGAGCATCGTGTTCACCAAGGGCGGCGGGCCGTGGCTCGAGAGCATCGCGGCCTGCGGCTGCGACGCCGTCGGCATCGACTGGACCGTGAGCCTGGCGGACGCGCGCCGACGCGTCGGCGATCGCGTCGCGCTGCAGGGAAATCTCGACCCGCTCGTGCTGCTCGCCGATTCCGCGGCAGTGCGCCGCGAGGCGAAACGGACGCTGGCCGACTTCGGCCCCGGTCCCGGCCACGTCTTCAACCTCGGTCACGGGATCGTGCCGGCAACGCCGCCGGAGCACGTCGCGGCGCTCGTCGAGGCCGTCCACCAGGCGAGTCGGACCCGGGCGCAGGCCCCCGCGCCTCCCGGCCCGTGAACTAGTTCACGACAGGGAGGGCGGCCGCACGCGGGGCTTGACTTATGCACAAGACCGTGACAACCGCATGAATGCTGGGTTTCCGGCCGGTCCCCTGGGAGAGCTCGCGCAACCCCTTGAGCAGATTGATAAAATCGGTGCTCAAATCCTGGGCGGCACGGGAATTTTCCCTTTCGGGAAAGAAGGTTACAGAAATTTAACACCCTTACTCACAAGTTTATCCACAGCGACGGGGAGCGGGCCGGAAATGCCATTGGCAAGCAGACGGTTAGGCGCGCACGCCTCGCCCGTGACTTAGGTCTCGCTGCACCGCACTCGCCGCTCCCGCGATGAAGATCCTGCGCGTCGCGCTCGACGTGCCGCTGCCGAGGCTCTTCGACTACGGCGCCGGGGAGGCAACCGAGGGCGACATCGGCCGCCGCGTCGTCGTGCCGTTCGGCAACCGCTCCCTCGCCGGCGTGATCGTCGAGCTCGCCGCCACGACCGAGGTACCGGCCGAGAAGCTGCGCACGGCCGGCGCGGTTCTCGACGACATGCCGCCGCTCACCCGGGAGTGGCTCGCGCTCGCCCGATTCGCCGCCGAGTACTACCAGCGACCCCTGGGCGAGGTGATCCACGCCGCGCTGCCGCCGCGGCTCCGGGGGCCACGCCCGCTTCGCTTGCCACCATTGGCGTACGGCATCACGGACGCGGGTCGGGTCGCCCTCGACGCGCTCGCGCGACGCGCGCGGGCTAGGCGCGCGATTCTCGAGCGCCTCGCCGGCGGCCCTGTCCCGGCGACCGCCCTGGCCTCCGGGCCCGCGTTGCGCGCGCTCGTGCGCGAGGGGCTCGTGACCGCCGTCGCGCCGCCTCGTACGGCCGTCGAGTTCGTCGAGGAGTATGCGCTCACACCTGAGCAGGCCTGGGCAGTGGCTGGGATCACCCGCGCGCTCGACCGGTACGAGTCGTTCCTGCTCTCCGGCGTCACCGGCAGCGGCAAGACCGAGGTGTACCTGTACTGCGTCGCGCAGGCGCTCGGTCGCGGGCGCCAGGCGCTCATGCTCGTGCCGGAGATCAATCTCACGCCACAGCTCGCCGAGGCGCTCGAGCGGCGCTTCCCCGGCGCGCGCATCGTGACGCTCACGAGCGCCCTGGCGGCGAACGAGCGCGCCGAGCGCTGGCTCGCGGCGCAGGCGGGCGAGGCCGACGTCGTGCTCGGCACCCGCCTCGCGGTGTTCGCCCCGCTCCCGAACCTCGGGCTGGTGGTCGTGGACGAGGAACACGACGCGTCGTTCAAGCAGCAGGACGGCGTGCGGTACTCGGCGCGCGACCTCGCGGTGTACCGGGCGCACGTCGCGAACGTGCCGGTGGTGCTGGGCTCGGCGACGCCCTCGCTCGAGAGTTGGGCGCACGCCCGGTCCGGACGCTACCGGCTGCTGGAGATGTCCGAGCGCGCGCGCCCCGGCAGCCGCCTGCCCGAGGTGCGGCTGGTCGACACCGGGGTCGATCGCGCGGTCGAGGGGCTGTCGGCGGCCCTCGTCGACGCGCTCCAGTCGCGGCTCGACCGCGGCGAGCAGTCGCTCGTGTTCCTGAACCGCCGCGGCTACGCGCCGGTGCTCGTGTGCGGGGCCTGCGGCTGGACCGGCGGGTGCCCGCGCTGCGCGGCGCACCTCGTCCTGCATACCGCCGACCGGCGGCTGCGGTGCCACCACTGCGGGCACGAAGACCCGATTCCCCGCCATTGCCCGACCTGCGGCAACATCGATCTCGCCGCGTTCGGGCGCGGCACCCAGCGCCTCGAGGAGACGCTGGCCGCGCGGTTTCCGCGCGCCCGGCTGCTCCGGATCGACAGCGACTCGACGCGCGCGAAGGGGCGCTGGGCGGCCATGCGGGGGGCGATCGAAGCCGGCGACGCCCAGATTCTCCTCGGCACGCAGATCCTCGCGAAGGGTCACGACTTCCCGGGGGTGACCCTGGTGGGCGTGGTCAACTCCGACGCCGCGCTCGTCGCCGCCGACTACCGGGCGCCTGAGCGGCTCTTCGCTCAGCTCTCCCAGGTCGCGGGCCGCGCCGGGCGGGCGCAGGCGCCGGGCGAGGTGCTGATCCAGACCCGGTTTCCCCACCATTCGCTCTACCAGGCGCTCGTGCGCAACGAGTTCGCGCCGTTCGCGGAGGCGCAGCTCGCGGAGCGCCGCGACGCCGGATTTCCGCCGTTCGTGCACGAAGCGGTGCTGCGCGCTGAAGGCGACACCATGCCGCATGCGGTCGGCTTCCTCGAGCGGGCGCTCGAGGCTGCTCCCGAGCCCGACGCGGCGGTCGCGCTCTTCGACCCCGTGCCGATGAGCCTCGCGCGGCGCGCCGGGCGCAGCCGCGCGCAGGTGCTCGCGCAGGCGCGGTCGCGGCGCGTGCTGCAGGCGTTCCTCGCCGAATGGTCGCGGACGCTTTACGGCCTGCGCGCGGGCAATGTACGCTGGCACCTCGATGTCGACCCCATCGAGTTCTAGAGCGGGACTCGCGGCGCTGGCGCTGCTCGCCGCGACCGCGCTGCTCGGGACCGCCAGCGCGCAGGAGAAGGCTCCCGACGCGCCGTTCGTGCCGACGCCGATGCCGGTGGTCGAGCGGATGCTGGAGCTCGCGAAGGTGTCGAAGGACGACGTCGTCTTCGATCTCGGCTCGGGTGACGGACGCCTGGTCATCACGGCGGCGCAGCGCTACGGCGCGCGCGGCGTCGGCGTCGAGATCAACCCGGTGTGGGTGCGCGATGCCCGGCGCTACGCCGAACAGCTAGGCGTCACGGACCGCGTGACGTTCCGGATCGAGGACCTGTTCGCGATCGACCTGCGCGAGGCCACGGTCGTCACGCTCTATCTCCTGCCGTGGATGAACCGGAAGCTCGCGCCGAGGTTCCGCGCCGAGCTGAAGCCGGGCGCCCGCATCGTCTCGCACGAGTACGGCATCGGCGACTGGCCGCCCGACCACTCCGAGCAGATGTTCGTGAACGGCGAGCGGCACCTCATCCACGTCTGGACCGTCAGGGAGCGGTGACGACGGGGAGCAGCCGGCGCCTCCCCCGACCCGGGTCCGGGTCGGACGCTAGTACTGTTTCTTGACCGGCTTGTTGGTCTTCTTCGACCGGGACTTGCCGTGCGAGCCGCGGAAGAGCTTGCCGCGGCGCGTGCGCTTGTCGCCTTTGCCCATGGGTGCTCCTGGAAGTTGGAATGGAGCTAGAGGGTATTCGCGAATCGGCGACCGGTAAACCCCGGTCCTTGCCTTTCATCCCTCAGGCTCAGCGGCGGAGCAGCTCGCGGATGTTCGGCACCGGCCCGGCCAGACCCCGGCGGATGTCGCGCGCCATGCGCACTGCGGTCTCGACCCCGCCGTAGTACTCCGGCACCCGCGCGACCTCCTGGAAGCCGAGCCGCTCGTAGAAGCGCCGCGCGCCGCGGTTCGACGCACGGAGCTCGAGGCGGATCGTCCCGATGCCGGCGACGAGCCCCGCCTCCTCGAGCCAGGCCACGAGATGCCGCCCGATCCCGGCCCGTTGCCAGGAACGCCGCACCGCGAGCAGGCTGAGGTGCGCGTGATCGTCGCCGAAGTACATGATCGCGAACCCGACCAGGCGCCCGGTCTCGCAGGCGGCGAGGGTGACCGTGCTCGGAGAGGCGATGTTCCGGGCGACGCGCGCCTGCGTCCACGTCCACCCGAGACCGGTCTCGATCAGCTCGCGCGACATCGCGGCGATCTCGCCGGCGTCGGCGAGCGTCGCGAGGCGCACGGTGATGTTCGGGGGAAGCATGCGGTGCCGAACGAGGCGCGGGCTGTCGTGTCGCAACGACAGGCAGTTTGCCCGCGAAACAGCAGCTTGGCAAACGCCCCCGACCCCCTGTCGGCCGGGAGCGACAAAAACGCCGCGCCACAGGGGAAAACGTGCGTGGCACGTGCCTTGCTGCAGATTTGTCTTCCGACCCGCACAGGAGGAGTCATGCTCAGCAAACCGGGGCTGTTCAACCCGAACGACCGCTATCGCCGCGACGCGCGCGCTTTCGAGCCGGCCACATCGGCGGCGACCGAGGTCCGCGCCGAGCCGCCGCGTGCGGAGCCCGAGGCAGTCAAGGCGAAGCCCGAGGAGACGAAGGGCAGCAAGCTCATCGTCGGGCCGGACATCAAGCTGAAAGGCGCCGAGATCACCGACTGCGACACGCTGGTGGTCGAGGGCCGGGTGGAGGCGTCGATGGACGCGCGCCTCGTCCAGATCGCCGAGAGCGGCGCGCTCCACGGGACGGTCGGGGTCGACCTGGCCGAGATCCGCGGCCGCTTCGAGGGCGAGCTCACGGTGCGCAAGCAGCTCACGATCCACCCGGGCGGCAAGGTCTCCGGCAAGATCCGCTACGGGAAGATCGTCGTCGAGGACGGCGGCGAGCTCTCCGGCGACATCGCGACGCTCGGCGCTGCGAAACCGGCGGCCAGCGCGCCCGCGAAGACGGCGGCGCAGGTTGCGACGTCCGGCACGATGCCCGCGACGGCGTCGGCCTGAGCTGCCAGGCGCCCCGACCGCGGTCCGCAAAGCGCGGGTCGCGACAGGGGCTCCGGGTATAATCCGCCGCCTTTTCGCAGCACCGGAGGCGACGGCTCGGGGAACGTCCCCGGCCACCGGCCGGGTTGCGTTCCTTTCATGTCCGCCGAAGTCCGCGCCCACCTCACCGATCTCCTCACCCGCGCGCTCGTCACGGTCGCCCCGGACGAGTCCGCGGCGTTGATCACGCTCGAGCGGCCGCGCGATCCGGCGCACGGCGACTACGCGACCAATCTCGCGATGCAGCTCGCGCGGACGCTGAAAACGCCGCCGCGCAAGATTGCCGCCGACCTCGTCGCGGCGCTCCCCGCCTCGGACTGGATCGCACCCCCCGAGATCGCCGGCGCGGGCTTCATCAACTTCCGCGTGCAGCCCGCGGCCAAGCTGCGCGTGGTGCACACGATCCTCGAGGCGGGCGACGCCTACGGCCGTTCGGGTCGCGCCCAGGGGCGCAAGGTGATGGTGGAGTTCGTCTCGGCGAACCCCACCGGGCCGCTGCACGTCGGCCACGGCCGCCAGGCCGTGCTCGGCGACGCGATCGCGAGCCTCGCCGAGTGGCAGGGCTGGCAGGTGACCCGCGAGTTCTACTACAACGACGCGGGGCAGCAGATCGAGAACCTCGCGATCTCGGTGCGCGCGCGGGCGCAGGAGCTCCTCGGCCAGCCGCACGCGTTCCCCGAGGATGGCTACCACGGCGAGTACATCCGCGAGCTCGCCCGCGCGTACCTGGACGAGGTGGGCCACGACCTCGGCGACCTCGACACAATTCGGAAGTTCGCGGTCGCGAAGCTCCGCGCGGAGCAGGACGAGGACCTGCGCGCGCTCGGCGTGAAGTTCGACAACTACTACCTCGAGAGCTCGCTCTACACCGACGGCCGCGTCGCGGGCACGGTGAAGCGCCTCGCCGCCTCCGGCAAGACCTACGAGCACGACGGCGCGCTCTGGCTCCGCACGACCGACTTCGGCGACGACAAGGACCGCGTGATGCGGAAGTCCGACGGCGGCTACACCTACTTCGTGCCCGACGTCGCGTACCACGTCACCAAGTGGGAGCGGGGCTTCGGCAAGGTCATCAACGTCCAGGGCATGGACCACCACAGCACGGTGGTGCGCGTGCGCGCCGGGCTGCAAGCGCTCGACCTCGGGGTCCCGCAGGGCTATCCCGACTACGTGCTGCACAAGATGGTGACGGTGATGAAGGGCGGCGAGGAGGTGAGGATCTCCAAGCGCGCCGGCAGCTACGTCACGGTGCGCGACCTGATCGACGAGGTCGGGCGCGACGCGGTGCGCTTCTTCCTCGTCTCGCGGCGGGCGGACACCGAGTTCGCCTTCGACATCGATCTCGCGAAATCGCAGTCCGAGGAGAACCCGGTCTACTATGTGCAGTACGCGCATGCGCGCATCTCGAGCATGCTCGATCAGTGGCGGCAGCAGTTCCCGGCCGAAGCCGACGTCGCAGCGCTCGCCCGCGCCGATCTCGCGCCGCTCGCCGAGCCGCGGGAGCTCGCGCTCGCAGGGCGGCTCGGCGAGCTCCCCGACGTGCTCGCCGCGGCGGCCGACGAGCTCGCGCCGCACCAGGTCGCGTTCTACCTGCGCGAGTTAGCCGGCGAGTTCCACAGTTACTATAATGCCGTGCATGTGCTCGTCCCCGAACAGGCGTCGAGGCGCGCGCGGCTCGCGCTCTCCGTCGCCGTGCGCCAGGTGATCGCCAACGGCCTGCGGCTGCTCGGGGTGAGCGCACCGGAGCGAATGTGAGGGACTACAAGCCCCGCGCGCGGGGCGTCGTGCGCAGACCCGCCGGCGGCACGCTGATCGGGATCTTCATCGGGCTCGTGCTCGGGCTCGCGCTCGCCTCCGGCGTCGCGATCTACATGACCAACGCGCCGATGCCGTTCCTCAACCGCGCCGTCGACAAGGCGAAGGCGTCCGCGCCCCAGGCCGACCGCAACCTCGCCGAGCACGCGCGCACCGCGGAGGCGAAGAGCGGGCAGCCGGAGCGCCCGCGGTTCGACTTCTACAAGATCCTCCCCGGGCAGGAAGAGCCGGTCACCGAGCGGGACCTGAAGGCCGCCGCGAAGGCCGCCGACAAGGCCGGCCTTTCCGCGGACCTCTACTTCGTCCAGGCGGGCGCGTTCCAGAACCCGGCCGACGCTGACAACCTGAAGGCCCGGCTCGCGTTGCTCGGGCTGATCGCGAGCGTCGAGCCGGCGAGCCTCCCGGATCGGGGCACCTGGTATCGGGTCCGGCTGGGGCCTTACAACCAGCTGGAGGAAATAAATCGCGTTCGCGCGACGCTCGCGCAGAACGGGGTGGACGCTTCGCTGGTCCGAATCAAGAATTGAGCTACCACCAGGAGTCCTCATGATTCGACGTTTGCTCGCCGCGCTGGCGCTCGCCGGGGCGGCCTTCCTGCCGGTCGCGGCCCCGGCCCAGCAGGCCGTGCCGTTCCTCGAGATCAACCCGCCCTTGCCCACCGACGCCGCCGGCAAGATCGAGGTGGTGGAGTTCTTCTGGTACGAGTGCCCGCACTGCTACACGCTCGAGCCCCGCCTCGAGGCGTGGCTCAAGAAGCTGCCGAAGGACGTCGAGTTCAGGCGGGTGCCGGCGATGTTCAACCAGCAGTGGGCACACTCGGGCCGCGTCTACTACACGCTCGAGGCAATCGGCGAGCTCGACCGGCTGCACCGGCCGCTCTTCGACGCCATCCACAATGGCGGCCTCAAGATCACCAACATGAAGCAGCTCCAGGACTGGCTCGAGCGGCAGAAGGTGGACCTCGGCAAGTTCAACGCGGCCTTCAAGTCGTTCGCGGTCGAGAGCCGGCTGAAGCGCGCGCTGGAGCTGACGGCGGCGTCCAGGATCGAGAGCGTGCCGCAGATGATGGTGAACGGCCGCTACCTCGTGAGCGCGGACTCGGCGAAAGGCGACATGCTCCTCGTCGTCGATGCGCTGATCGGGCAGGCGCGCAAGCCGGTCACTTCCGCCGCGCCGAAAAAGTAGCTCCCTCTCCCCCGCCGGGGGAGAGGGTTGGGGGTGAGCGCGGGGTTTCGTCGAAGCCGACTGCTCGGCTTCGACGCCACGCGAACCGGCGCGCCTTGCAAGGCGTGCCGTGGAGAGGGGGATCCCCCGGTGCCGAGGTGCGTCTTCATCACCGGGGCCTCCAGCGGCCTCGGCGCCGCGCTTGCCGCCCACTATGCGCGCGAGGGCGCGACCCTCGGCCTCGTCGCACGGCGTGCCGACGCGCTGCAGGCGGTCGCCGCGCGGTTCCCGACTCCGACCGCAATCTACGCGGTCGACGTCGCCGCCCGCGGCGCCCTCCGCGCGGCCGCCGACGACTTCCTCGGGCGGCACCGCGTCCCCGACATCGTCATCGCCAACGCCGGCGCGTCGGTCGGCACCCTGGGCGCCGAGGACGAGGATCTGCCGGTTCTCGAGCGCGTGCTCCGCACCAACGTCGTCGGGCTGGCGGCGACGCTGGCGCCGTTCGTCGCGCCCATGCGGAGCCGGGGGACCGGCGCCCTCGCGGGCATCGCGAGCATCGCCGGCTTGCGCGGCCTCCCCGGCGCCGGCGCGTACTCGGCCTCGAAAGCAGCGGCGATCACCTGGCTCGAGAGCCTGCGCGTCGAGCTCCGCGGCTCGGGCGTGTCGGTGGTCACGATCTGCCCGGGGTTCATCGACACGCCGATGACCCGCGTGAATCCCTATGCGATGCCGTTCCTGCTGCCCGCGGACGAGGCGGCGCGACGCATCGCGCGGGCGATCGACGCGAAGCGCTCGTTCGCCGTCGTTCCCTGGCAGATGGCGGTCGTCGGCGCCGTGATGCGCCGCCTCCCGAACGGGATCTACGACGCGCTCGCGGCACGCCGGCCACGGAAGCCCCGGAAGCTGCCCCTGTGAGCCCGCCGGGCCGCCCCAAGGGCGAACCCCGAGCGCGCGAGCCGCGAGGGTAGTCCAATGAAGCTCGTCGATGCCGTCGGGCGGCGCCACACGCCGGCGGGCGCTGGGGCGCGCATCGTCTCGCTCGTGCCGAGCATCACCGAGCTCGTCTGCGACCTCGGGCTCGCGGAGCGCCTCGTCGGCCGGACGGGATTCTGCATCCACCCTCGCGAGCGGGTGAGGCGCGTCGCGAAAGTCGGCGGAACGAAGGACGTCGACCTCCGGCGGCTCCGCGCCCTCGCGCCGACCCACGTCATCGTCAACATCGACGAGAACCGCCACGAGACGGTCGAGGAGATCGCGCGCTTCGTGCCGCACGTGATCGTGACGCACCCGCTCGGGCCGCTGGACAACCTGGCGCTGTATCGCCTGATCGGCGGCGTGTTCGGCCGTGAGGCGGAAGCGGAAGGTCTGTGCGAGCGGTTCGAGCGGGCGTACGCCGCCTGCGAACGCGAGGCCGCCGGGTTTCCGTCCCAGCGCGTGATCTACCTCATCTGGCGCAAGCCGTGGATGACCGTCTCGCGCGACACCTACATCTCCCGCACGCTCGCGATCGTCAACTGGCACACCGTCCCCGAGACCGCGGCCGACCGCTACCCGGAGATCGCGTTCGACGAGGCGATGCTCGCGGGCGTCGACGTGGTGCTCGCATCGAGCGAGCCCTTCCCGTTCCGAGCGCGCGACGTCGACGCGCTGCGCGCGCTCCCCGAGCTCCGCGGTCGCGCGATTGCACTCGTCGACGGCGAGATGACGTCGTGGTATGGCTCGCGCGCGATCGCCGGGCTCGAGTACCTGCCGCAGTTCCGGCGCGCGCTCGAGTCCGGGCGCTGACCCGGCGTTCGCACTAGGAAAGGGCTCGCGCGCACCGCCGAAGGGCGGGCGCTCGCCCCTGCACGTAGCGCTTTGCCGCGACCCGGCACCGGCGTATCGTAGGCGCGAGCCAAGGGGAGGCGTCGATGGCGGCCGTTCAAGCGGAACCCTACGAGTTCGAGTTCGACCCGCGCTCCGCAGCGCTCGTGATCATCGACATGCAGCGCGACTTCGTCGATCCAGGCGGCTTCGGGGAGGCGCTCGGCAACGACGTCTCGCTGCTGCGCAAGGCGATCGCGCCCACCAAGCGGGTGCTCGACGCCGCGCGCAAGCGCGGCCTGCTCGTCATTCACACGCGCGAGGGCCACCGCCCGGATCTCTCCGACCTCCCCGAGAACAAGAAGCTCCGCGGCCGGCTCGAGACCGGGATCGGCGACAAGGGCCCCATGGGCCGCATCCTGGTGCGCGGCGAGTACGGCCACGACATCATCGACGAGCTGAAGCCGGCACCCGGCGAGCCGGTGGTCGACAAACCGGGCAAGGGCGCGTTCTACGCGACCGACCTCGACTCGATGCTCCACAACAAGGGCGTCCGGCAGCTGGTCGTCTGCGGGGTGACGACCGAGGTCTGCGTCAACACCACGGTGCGCGAAGCGAACGACCGCGGCTACGACTGCCTGGTGCTCGAGGACTGCGTCGGGTCCTACTTCCCCGAGTTCCAGGTCGCAGCGCTCAACATGATCAAGGCGCAGGGCGGGATCTTCGGCTGGGTGAGCGACTCGCAGCGCTTCCTGTCCGCACTGGCAAAGGGCTAGATCAAGAAACGCCAAGAAACGGCGCGCCGTCCTCAAGGGGGAAAACATGAACGCAACCGCAGTGCAGGCGAAGTGGTGGGTGCCCGGCGACTGGAACGGGTTCTTCGGGCTGTTCACGAACGTCGTCCTCAACGTGATCGTGCTCACGGGGCTGTGCCTCGGGGTGGTCAACCTGCCGGAGGAGATCGTGTTCGGGCGGATCCTGCCGGCGCTCGGAATCGCGCTGCCGATCGGGAACCTCTACTACGCCTACCTCGCGCGCCAGCTCGCGAAGAAGGAGGGTCGCACGGACGTCACGGCGATGCCCTACGGCCCGAGCGTGCCGCACATGTTCATCGTCGTGTTCGTGATCATGCTGCCGGTGTACCTCACGACCAAGGACGCGAAGCTCGCCTGGCAGGCGGGGCTCGCGTGGTGCTTCATCATCGGCGTGATCGTGCTGCTCGGCGCTTTCGTCGGCCCGTGGATCCGCGCGCACACGCCGCGCGCGGCGATGCTCGGCACGCTCGCCGGCATCTCGATCGCGTTCATCTCGCTGCGGCCGGCGTTCCAGATGTGGGAGGTGCCGTGGATCGCGTTCGTCGCGTTCGCCATCGTGCTGATCAGCTGGACGGCGAACGTGCGGCTGCCGGGCGGGCTGCCCGGGGGGCTGGTCGCGGTGATCGTCGGAGTGCTCATCGGCTGGGCCGCGACCGCGTTCGGCTGGAGCGACTACATGAAGGCGAAGGCGGTCGCCGACTCGTTCGCGCAGTTCGGCCTGCACCTGCCGCTGCCCTCGGCCGAGGTCTTCTCGGGCCTCGCCAACGTCGCGCCGCTCCTCGCCACGGCGATCCCGCTCGGCATCTACAACTTCACCGAGGCGATGAACAACGTCGAGAGCGCGGCCGCTGCCGGCGACAACTACAACCTGCGCAAGATCCTCCTCGCCGACGGCATCGGCGCGATCGTCGGGGCGGTCCTCGGCAGCCCGTTCCCGCCGGCGGTGTACATCGGGCATCCGGGCTGGAAGGCGGTCGGCGGCCGCATCGGCTACTCGCTCGCGACCGGGGTCGTGATCGCGCTGGTCTGCTTCCTCGGCCTCACCGCGCTGCTGCTCGCGGTCGTGCCGCTGGTCGCGATCCTGCCGATCCTGCTCTACATCGGGCTCGTGATCGGCGCGCAGGCGTTCCAGGCGTCACCGAAGGAGCACGCGCCGGCGGTGGTGCTCGCCATCATCCCGAACGTCGCCGCCTGGGGGCATCTCCAGGTGGACAGCGCGCTGAATGCCGCCGGCACCGCGGCGGCGACGCTCGGCTTCGACAAGCTCGCGGGATCGGGCATCGTGTATCACGGCATGCAGCTGCTCGGGGGCGGGGCGGTGCTCGCCGGGCTGGTGCTCGGCGCGATGGCGGCGTTCATCATCGACCGGCAGTTCAAGAGCGCGGCGTTCTGGGCGTTCGCCGGCGCACTGCTCTCGTTCTTCGGCTTCATCCACGGCGAGACGCTCGGCTGGGCGCAGCAGCCGCTCGTCGCGCTGGGCTACGTGCTGTTCGGCGCGATGTGCCTGATCCTCGGGGGCCAGAAGCAGGCGGCGTAGCCCTACGAGCGGTAGCCCGCTTCGCGCTGATGGCGGATCGCGAGGATCTCGACACGGTCCCCGCGAGCCGCTACGCGGTAGAGCGCAACGTACCCGGTGCGGCCGTACGAGATCACGAGCTCCCGCAAGCGCCCCCTGACCGGACGGCCGATGTACGGGTGACGTTCGAGGATCGTCACTGCGTCGACGATCACCGCCGCCGCGGCAGCTGCAGCGTTAGGGTTTTCGGCAACGAGAAAATCGAACAGTCGATCGAGATCGGCCAGGGCCCGCGCGCTGTACGTGGCGGCGGCCAACGGCGGGCGCGCCTCGCGCTAGCGCGTGCGCTTGCGAGCGCGCCGCACCGGCTTCGGCGGCGGTGCGGTCCTCCCAGCCGCGCGCGCCACGATGTACGCATGCACGTCCTCGGCGGCGTACAGCGGCCCCCCGGCGTCCACCTCCGCGGCCGACGCTTCGGCTTCGGCGATGAACGCTTCCCGCATCTCGGCTAGAGCCGCCTGGGCTTCCAGGGCATCGATCATCCAGGCGTGCGCCGTCTTTCCCGCGGCGTCCGCGAGCGGCGCGATCCGGGCCTTGAGCGGCGCGGGCAACTTGAGGGTTGTCGTTGAGGTCATCGCACGGATCCGTGGTGGTGACACCATGGTAATACCTGCGCCGACGCGGGGTCAAGCGTCGGCGCCTGACCGCGGACGCGAGCCGCCCCTCACTCGGGCTGGATGCCCGCGGCCTTGATGATGCGGCCCCACTTCTGCGACTCGGCGGTCTGGAACTTCGCGAGCTCGGCGGGCGTCGTCACGAACGGGTCGATGCCGGAGGTCTGATAGAAGTTCGTCGCGGCGGGGCCCTCGGTCGCCTTGACGAGCAGCGCGTGCAGCCGGTTCACGATCGGCGCCGGCGTGCCGGCCGGGGCGTAGGCCGCGAACCAGAACGTCATCTCGTAGCCCTTCACCCCCGCCTCGTCGATCGTCGGCACATCGGGGGCGAGCGGCGAGCGCTTGCGGCTCGACATCCCGAGCGCGCGCACCTTGCCCGCTTTCACCTGCGGGAGCCCGGTCGCGGTATCGGTGATCATCATGTCGATCTGGCCGCCGAGGAGGTCGTTGATCGCGAGCGGGTTGCTCTTGTAGGGCACGTGCAGGAGCTGCACGCCCGCCATCTGCTGGAAGAGCTCGCCGGCGACGCGGCTCGACGAGCTGCCGCTCCCGAAGGTGAGCTTGCCGGGCTGCTTCTTCGCGAGCGCGATGAAGTCGGCGACGCTCTGCACCGGGACTTTCGGGGCCACGACCATGATCTGCCCGCCCCGACCGAGCGTGGTGATCGGCGCGAAGTCCTTCACCGCGTCGTACGGCACCTTCTTGAACAGGTGCTCGTTGGCGGCGTGTGTGGTGTTGGTCGCGATGATCACGGTGTAGCCGTCCGGCGCCGCCTTCGCGACGTACTGCGCCGCGATGAAGCCGCTCGCGCCGGGCTTGTTCTCCACAACGACCGGCTGCTTGGTCTGCTCGGTGACGCCCTGGCCGAGCGAGCGCGCGAGCTGGTCGGTCGCGCTGCCCGCGGCGAACGGCACGATGAAATGGATCGGCTTGTCGGGGTAGCCCTGGGCGTGCGCCGCCGCGACGGCGAGCGCGCCGAGGCTGCCGGCGACGAGGTTGCGGATGCGTGACATGGGAGCTCCTCCTTGTGGGTCCAAAGAAAATCCTCAGCGTGGCCCGGCGAGCAGCGACTCCAGCTCGGCCGGCACCGCGACCTCCATCTCGAGCAGCCGGAACGCGAGCGCCTTGCCGTGGCTGTCGAGGTTCAGCGAATCGTTGACGCCCCCGTCGAGGACGTCGTCGAGCACGAAGTTCAGCGCGCCGAGCTTCGGCAGCACGTAGCGTCGCACCGCCGCGGGCCGGCGGTCGCGGAACGCTTCCGCGACCCGTGCCTCGGTCACCTGCTCGACGATCAGCGGGAAGAGCTCCGCGCGATAGGCGATGACGCTGATGTTCGAGCGGTTGCCCTTGTCGCCGGTGCGGCCGTGGGCGAGACGGTGCAGCGGCACGCGAAGCGTCGTCTCGGGCATCGTCATTCCAGGATCTCGAAGCGCGCCGGCACACGTTCGCGCGGCACGAAGCATGAGACCGTCGAGAGCCGCGACCTCAGGCTCGTTCGCACCCCTCCGCCGCCCGCCGGGCCGCACGTATACAGCGCCGTGACTTCGGCCAACAGTCGCTCGACCCGCGCCCGGTCGGCGTGCGCGGCGGCGACGCGCAGCCGGACGTCGCGTGCGTCCCCCGGCGCCCGCGCCGCGGCCGCACGACCGCCGTCGTCGGCAAAGAGGCTCAGCACACCGATCAGATCGAAACGCATCGCGAGCGCATCGCCGATGCGCCGGCGAACGACCTCGGCGGCGAGCCGGGCACGCGCTTCCGCGTTCGGCCCGGCGTAAGAAATCTCGGCCTCGCCCAGCCAGCCGCCGTCGAAGCAAGCGTTGACCTTCAGCGTTGCCGGCCGCGGATGGCCACGAACGCCCGACACGGCGACTCGGTTCCGCCCGAGCTCGCTGACCTCGGCCTGCGAAATATCGGCGACGACGTCGGGCGTGAGATAGGCGGCCGGGTCGTGAACCTCATAGAGCAGCTGTTCCTTCACCGTCCGCGCATCGACGAGGCCGCCGGTCCGCTCGGCCTTGGTGACGACGAACGAGCCGTCGCCTGCGATCTCGGCGATCGGGAAGCCGACGGCGTGAAGGTCCGGCACATCCTTGAAGCCCGGATCGGCGAAGTAGCCGCCCGTGACCTGCGCGCCGCACTCGAGCAGATGACCCGCCATCGTCGCGCGGCCGAGCTGATCCCAGTCCGTTTCCTGCCAGCCGTGGTGCGCCATGGCCGGCCCGACCGCGAGCGAGGGGTCGGCGACGCGTCCGGTCACGACCACGTCGGCCCCGGCGCGCAGCGCGTCCGCGATCACTTTCGCCCCTTGGTACACGTTGGCGCTGACCGGTTCGCGCGCCGCGAGGCCTGGCGGAAGGTATTCGCGGAGCAGCGCGCGGCCGCGCTCGTCGGAGAGGTCGTCACCCTCGACGATCCCGACGCGAAGGCGCGGTAGGCCGCGCTCGCGCCCGAGCGCCTGGAGGCGGGCCGCGGCCGCCCGGGGGTTGGCCGCACCAAAGTTGCCGACGATTGGGATGCGGTGCTCGACGCACGCCTTCAGGATCGGCCCGACGAACCGGTCGAGCTGCGGCTCGTAACCGGTGGCAGGATCCTGCCGACGGGCGATCTGCGCCAGGGCGAGGGTGCGCTCAGCGAGCGTCTCGAAGATCAGGGCCGCCGGACCGCCGCGCGAAACGAGCGTCGCGACCACCGGGCCGGCGGCGTCGGTCCGGTCGCCGGAGAACCCGGCACCGCTGCCGATTGCGAGTCCGTCCGTCGCCATCCCCTCCCCCTTCCGTCCAGGCCGCCATGGTCGGCGACGGGCCACAATCTGTAAAATGGAAAGATTGAAATGATTATCCCGAAATGCCGCTCAATTTCTCGACCCGCCACCTCGACGCCTTCCTCGCGCTCGCCGAAATGCGGCACTTCACGCGCGCGGCGGAGCGCTGCCATCTGTCGCAGTCGGCCTTCAGCCAGCTGATCCGGCGGCTGGAGGACGCGGCGGGCACGCGCCTCTTCGACCGCGACACCCGCAACGTCGCCCTGACACCGGAAGGCGAGCGGTTTGCCGAGGCGGCGCGCCGGCTCGCCGCCGACGTCGAGTCGGCGTTCGCCGACCTGCGCGAGCACGCCGCCCGGCGCAAAGGACGCGTCGCGCTCGCCGCGCTGCCCTCGCTCGCCGCGGGGTGGCTGCCGCCGGTGATCGCGGAGTACCGGCGGCGCCATCCCGGGATCGCAGTCGAGCTGTTCGATCCGCTCGCCGACCGGTGCCTGGAGCTCGTTCGTCTCGGTCGCGCGGACTTCGCGCTCACCGCGCCGGGGCCGGACCTGACCGAGTTCGACACGCGCCGGCTGTACAGCGATCGCTTCCACCTCGTGTGCCGTCGCGATCATCCACTGGCGCGGCGGCGCAGCGTGCGGGCCGCGGATCTCGCCGGCTGCGAGCTCATTCACCTCGCCCGGACGACGAGCGTGCGCCAGCACCTCGAGCCTGTGCTCCGTCCGCTGCAGCTGAAGAGCTCCGGGCTCGAGGTCGAGCAGCTCGCGACGGTCGCGGGGCTGACAGCCAGCGGGCTCGGCGTGAGCGTCGTCCCGGAGCTCACGCTCTTCCAGTTCCGCCGGCCCGACCTCGTCGCGATCCCGGTCGCGGAGCCGGACCTCGAGCGCCCGATCCTGATCGTGCAGCGCAAGGGCCGCAGCCTGTCGGTCGCGGCACAGGGAATGCTGGAGCTGGTGGAGGCGCGGCTGGCGCGCCGGCCGCGCGGAGCGCGCTAGCTGACGCGGTACTTCCAAGCCGGTGCGGATGTGGGTAGATTGAGGGCCTCAAGGAGGAGACCCATGAGACCAATACTCGCCGCTGTCGTCGCCACCGTCCTGCTGGCCGCCTGCCAGACGATGTCTTCGGACGCGCCACCGCGGGCGACCGCCCAGTTGCAGCCGACCAAGGGCAACAAGACCTTCGGCGAGGCGACTTTCGAGCAGGTGGGCAGCAAGGTCCATGTCGTGGTGTTCGTTCAAGGGCTCAAGCCCAACCAGGAGCACGGGCTGCACATCCACGAGGTCGGCGACTGCAGCTCGGGCGACGGCATGAGCGCCAAGGGTCACTTCAATCCCTTGGGCAAGCCGCACGGATCTCAAGGAAGCGCCGAGCGCCACGCCGGGGACCTGCCGTCACTCAAGGCGAACAAGGCCGGCCGCGCCAAGGTCGAAGTCGACGTCGACATCATCACCGTGACGGCCGGACCGACGAGCGTCATCGGCCGCGGTCTCATCGTCCACGCGGATCCCGACGACTACCGGACCCAGCCGACGGGCAACGCCGGCGCGCGTCTCGCCTGCGGCGTGATCCGGCCGGGCTGAGCCGCGGCCCCGCGTCCAGCCGTTCACCCGATCCGGAGCGTCGCCCGAGGATCCCCGAAGGATCGGCGGACCGATCCCGCTCTTGCCACGCGTCCGGCCGGGCGCTCACCGACGAGGGATGATGCCGTGATCGTCAAGCAGATCTGGACCGGAAACGCCTACCGCAACTTCAACTACCTCATCGCCTGCCGCGAGACCGGCGAGGCGCTTGCGATCGACCCCCTGGACCACGAGAAGTGCCTGAAGGCCGCCAAGGACGAGGGGTGGAACATCACCCAGATCCTGAACACTCACGAGCACCGGGACCATACCGGGGGGAACGAGGCCATGGTCCAGAAGACCGGCGCCAGGATCCTCGCGCACAAGAATGCCGGCGACAAGATCGCCAACATCGCGCGCGGCCTGGGCGCGGGGGACGTCATCAAGGTGGGCAGGACGGTGGAGCTCGAGGCGCTCGACACGCCGGGCCACACCATGAGCCACGTGTGCCTGCTGTCGCACACCGATCAGCCGGCGCTCTTCTGCGGGGACACGCTGTTCAACGCCGGCGCCGGAAACTGCCACAACGGCGGCCATCCGGCGGAGCTCTACAAGACGTTCTCCGAGCAGCTCGCCAAGCTGCCCGCGTCGACGCTGATCTATCCGGGCCACGACTACATCGAGAACAACCTGCGCTTCACCTTGAATCGCGAACCCGACAACAAGGCTGCGCCGGCGATGCTCGACAAGCTCAAGGGTCAGGACCCCGGTCGCGCCTACGTCTCGACGCTGGAGGTCGAGAGGGAGATCAACACTTTCTTTCGCCTGGCGAGCCCCACGGTGATCGCGAAGCTGCGCGAAGCCTTCCCCGATCTGCCCGAGAAGCCGGACCAGCGCACCGTGTTCCTGAAGCTTCGCGAGCTCCGGAACAGCTGGTGAGCGTCCCATCGGCAATGGACAAGCCCGCCCAGGAACGCATCGCCGACGCCACGCGCTGCCGTTACGGCGAAGCGGTGGACGTCCACGGAGGACTGCCGGGTCTCGATGCGTTGGCGGTGATGAACGAGCGCTCGGTCTGCCGGCGCTACCGTCCCGACCCCGTGCCGGAGGACCTGTTCCGCCTGCTGTGCGCGACCGCGCTCGCGTCGCCGACCAAGAGCGATCTCCAGCAGGCGGACATCGTGCGCGTCACCGTACCCGCGAAGCGCGCGGCGATTCACGCGCTGTTGCCGTCGTCGCCCTGGATCGCGGGCGCCCCGGAGTTCCTGGTGTTCTGCGGCGACGGATTCCGGCTGCGACGGATCTTCGAGCGACGCGGCGTCGCGTTTCCGAACGAGCACCTGGATGCGTTCTTCAACGCCGCCGTGGACGGCGCCATCGTGCTCGCTGCTTTCGTGCAGGCGGCGGAGCTCGCCGGGCTGGGGAGCTGCCCCATCAGCGAGATCCGCAACCACGCCGCGACCGTCAGCGAGCTCCTGGGGCTGCCCGACTGGGTCTTCCCGATCGCCGGGCTCGCGCTCGGCTACCCGGAGTCGAAGGAGCCGATGAGCCCGCGGCTCGCGCTGACCGCGACCGTGCACGTCGACCGTTACGCCGGAGACGGCCTGGAGCGGGAGCTCCACGCCTACGACGAGCGGCGCGTACGCGATCGGCCGTATCGGCGGCAGCGCAACCTCGAGCGCTTCGGCTCGGCCGAGCGCTATGGCTGGACCGAGGACAAGCTGAGGCAGTACAGCGATTCGCAGCGCGCCGACTTCGGCGCGTTCGTCCGGTCGAAGCGCTACCGGCTGGAGTGAGCAGGACGCGTGGGCTGATTCGCGAGCGTCACGCCCGCGATCACCATCACCCCGCCGAGCACCAGGCTCGCCGGGACGGACTCGCCGAGGACGAACGCGCCGATCGCGACGCCGAACACCGGCACGAGGTTGATGAAGACGCCCGCGCGCGCCGGTCCGATCCGCTGCACGCCCTCGTAGAACCAGAGAAAAGCGAACACCGTACCGAAAGTCCCGAGATACGCGACCGCCCACCAGCCTTCCGCCGGCATCGCCGCGAGGGCGGCCCATGGTTGCTCGAAGACCGCGCAGGCCGCGAGCATCGGTGTCCCGATCACCGCCGCCCAGGTCGTCGCGCCCAGCGGCGTCATGTGCGCGAGCACCGTGCGGCCGAGGAGCGTGTAGGCGACCCAGCAGAGCGCGCTGCCCATCATCAGGAGCTCCCCCGGACCGATCGCGCCGGCGACGAGCGTCGCGAGCTCGCCGCGGCTGACCACGACCGCCGCCCCGACGAGCGCGAGCGCGATGCCGAGCCAGCGGACGCGCGTCATCCGGTCGCCGAAGAGGAGCCACGCCCCGATCGCGATGCCGAGGGGATTCAGCGCCATGATCAGCGCGCCGCGTCCGGCACCGATGCGCTCGAGCGACCCGAAGAAAAACGCGTTGAACAGGAACACGCCGGCCAAGGCGAGCGCCAGCACCGCGGCGAACCCGCGCCGGTCGAGCCGCGGCAACCCGCCTTCGCGCGCCCGGGTCAGCGCGATCAGGATGACCGAAGCCACCGCGAATCGGAGCGTCGCGGCGGTGAAGTGCGGGAGGAGCTGGGCGAGGATCCGGCCGGCGGTGTACATCCCGCCCCAGAAGACGGCGACGAGGGTGAGCTTGGCGTAGAGGCCGAGCGGACGGGCGCCCGGCAGCGTCGCGGTGGTTTCGGTCACGAAACCCCGGACGTCACGCCGTGCTTTTCTCGCCGTCGAGCCTCACCGCCACGTACGAGCCCGGCGCGTCTTCGAGGGCCTTGAGCTTGCCTTCGCCCGGGATGCGTGCCGGCACTCGTTCACCGGCGTTCTGCGCGTCGATCCAGCGCTGCCAGTCGGTCCACCACGAGCCGTCGTGGCGCGTCGCGGCGGCCTCCCATGCCTCGGGGGTGCGCGGGAGCGCGTCGTTCGTCCAGTAGCAGTACTTGTTGGCCGCCGGCGGGTTGATGATGCCGGCGATGTGCCCCGAGCCGCCGTTCACGAACCGCACCGGCCCGCCGAGGATGCGGGCGCCGAGATAAGTCGATTTCCACGGCGCGATGTGGTCCTCGGCGGTGGAGATGAAGTACGCCGGCACCTTGATCTTGCGGAGATCGATCGGGACACCGCCCAGCCGGATGCCCCCCGGCTCCTTGAGCGCATTCTTGAGGTACATGTTGCGCAGGTAGAAGCTATGCATCTTCGCCGGCATGCGCGTCGAGTCCGAGTTCCAGTACAGGAGGTCGAACGGGAACGGCTCCTTGCCGAGGAGATAGTTGTTGATGACGAACGACCAGATGAGGTCGTTCGAGCGCAGCATGTTGAACGTCTGCGCCATCTCCGAGCCTTCGAGATATCCCCGCTCGTTCATGCGACGCTCGAGGTTCTCGATCTGCCTCTCGTCGATGAACACGCCGAGCTCTCCCGGGATCGCGAAGTCGAGCAGCGCGACGAAGAACGTCGCGGCCTTGATCCGGTCGTCCTTCTTCGCCGCCATGTAGCCAAGCGTCGCGCCGAGCAGCGTGCCGCCGAGGCAGTAGCCGATCGCGTTCGCCTCGCGCTCCCCGGTCGCCTGCTCGATCGCCGCCAGCGCGGCGAGCGGCCCCTCGAACATGTAGTCCTCGAAGTCCTTGTCGGCGAGCCGCGCGTCCGGGTTCACCCACGAGACCACGAACACGGTATGCCCCTGCTGCACGGCCCATCGGATGAACGAGTTCTTCTCGCGGAGATCGAGGATGTAGAACTTGTTGATCCACGGCGGGATGATGAGGAGCGGCCGCTTGTAAACGGTGTCGGTCGCCGGCTGGTACTGGATCAGCTGCAGCAGCTCGTTCTGGAAGACGACCTTCCCGGGCGTCGTGGCGACGTTCTGGCCGACCTTGAACGCCGCGGCGTCGGTCATCTTGATCTTGAGCTGCCCGTCGCCCTCGTCGAGATCCTCGAGCAGGTTCTTGAGCCCCTTCACGAGATTCGTGCCGCCGCTCTTCATCGTCTCGCGCACCACCTGGGGGTTGGTGAGCGCGAAGTTGGACGGCGCGAGCGCGTCGATGTACTGGCGGGTGAAGAAGTCGACCTTCCGCTTCGAGTCCTCGGGGAGTCCCTCGACGCCCGAGACGGCGTCGTGGATGTGGCGCGCGGCGATGAGGTAGCTCTGCTTGAGGTAGTCGAAGACGAAGTTCGACTGCCATTCCTCGTCCTTGAAGCGCGCGTCGCCCGAGGCCGGCTCGGCCACCGGCTCGGGCTTCCCCCCGATGAGCTTCAGCCAGGAGGCCTGCCACAGGCGCAGGTAGTCGAAGTACATGTTCATCTGCGCCTGCGCGAGCGCCATCGGGTTGGCGGCGAGCTTCGCCCACATGTCCATGAACGCGCGCGCGATGCCGAACTCGTCGGTGAACGCCACGCCCTTGCCGTTGGCGTGGCGCTTGACGAAGTCGCCGAGCACGTTCGACGAGCGCTCGGCGACCTCGCCGAAGATCTTGGCGACCTCGACCGGGTCGGGTGCCTGCTCGGTGTCCTGGGCCATCGTCCCTCCCCCGGCCGTTCCCTACTTCCTGACGAACCGCACGTTGCCGTCGGCGTCGGCGACGCGCGCGAGCACACCGTCGTACATGAGGAAGTTGAGATGGGCGAGCGCCTCGCCCATCGCGAACAGCGTCTGATGCACGTCGAGCTTGCGGCGGAAGAGCGTGCCGATCACGTCGGCCGCGGACTTCGGCTCGCCGCACGCGTCCTTGAGCTCCCCGAGCCGCAGGCGATGGTGCTCCTCGAGCTGCGCCACGCGCTCCCGCATGCCGCGGAACGGCAGCCCGTGCGAGGGCAGCACGAGCGTCCCCGCCGGCACGCGCTCGGTGATCCGCCGCAGGCTCCCGAGGAACAACGCGAGCGGGTTCGCGTCGGGGTCGACCTGCTGGACGCTGATGTTGGTCGAAATTCTCGGCAGCAGCATGTCGCCCGAGATGAGGACGCCGAGCTCCGCGCAGTGGAGCGACGCGTGCTCGGGGGCGTGGCCGTAACCCATGATCACGCGCCAGGCGCGGCCGCCGATCGCGAGCTCGTCGCCCTCCATGATCCGGCGATAGGTGCGCGGGAACTCCGGCACCACACGCGCGTAGCTGTTGCCGCGGTTCGCGAGCGCGTCCAGGCGCTCGCCGGCGAGCCCGTTGCACGCCAGGTGCGCGACCAATGCATCGGTCGAGTAGCCGGCCGCGCCGTCGCGCCACGCGTGCGCCATGAGGAAGTCCGCCTGCGACATCCAGAGCGGCACGCCGAACCGCTGCGTGAGCCAGCCGGCGTTGCCGGCGTGGTCCGGGTGCAGGTGGGTCGCGATGACCCGGCTCGCGGCCCGGCCGGCGAAGAACCCGTCGAAGATGCGCTGCCACAACTCCCGCGTCGCCGGATCGCCGAGGCCGCAATCGATCATGGCGAGCCCGTCCCCGTCCTCGAGCAGCCAGAGGTTGATGTGATCGAGCGCGAACGGCAGCGGCATCCGCAACCAGTGCACGCCCGGGGCGACCTCGCGCGTCTCCCCCGGCGGGGGCGATGCGGCGTGCGGGTAATCGAGGACCTGCTCGGGGGTCATTCGGGAACGGAGGGGCTAGAATGTCGCGCTGCATTATAGACGACGCTGCACCGCCGCATCGTCTCGAGGAGGGTCCATGGACCGATCTCAGCACGTCGCTTCCGCCGTCCCGATGATCGACTTCCCGCAGCTCCGGTTCGACCACGGCGAGACGATCGACATGCTCCGGCGAACGGTGCGCGAGTTCGCTCACCGCCAGATCGCGCCGCGCGCGGCCGAGATCGACCGCTCGAACAGCTTCCCGATGGACCTCTGGCCCAAGATGGGCGCGCTCGGGCTCCTCGGCATCACGGTCGAGGAGGAGTACGGCGGAACGAGCATGGGGTATCTCGCGCACATCATCGCGATGGAGGAGATCAGCCGCGCCTCGGCCTCGGTGGGACTGTCGTACGGTGCGCATTCCAACCTCTGCGTGAACCAGATCCGCCGCAACGGCTCGGACGCGCAGCGGCGCAGGTACCTGCCGAAGCTCGTCTCCGGCGACCACGTCGGCGCGCTCGCGATGAGCGAGCCGGGCGCCGGCTCGGACGTGGTCGGCATGCGCCTGCGCGCCGAGTACCGCAACGGGAAGTACGTCCTCAACGGCAACAAGATGTGGATCACCAACGGCCCCGACGCCGACGTGCTGGTGGTCTACGGCAAGACCGACGCCGACGCCGGGCCGCGCGGCATCACCGCGTTCGTCATCGAGAGAGGAATGAAAGGCTTCTTCACCGCGCAGAAGCTCGACAAGCTCGGGATGCGCGGATCGAACACCTGCGAGCTCGTGTTCCAGGACTGCGAGGTCCCCGAGGAGAACGTGCTCGGCGCGTTCAACAAGGGCGCCAACGTGCTCATGAGCGGCCTCGACTACGAGCGCGCGGTGCTCGCCGGCGGGCCGCTCGGCATCATGGCCGCGTGCCTCGACGTCGTGATCCCGTACGTGCACGACCGGAAGCAGTTCGGGCAGCCGATCGGCGAGTTCCAGCTCATGCAG
>DATEDA010000019.1:0-5486 GCA_035286595.1 Burkholderiales bacterium
GTTGCGGGCCGCCTGGTCGCGGATCACCGGCATCGCGGCGAGCCCGGGCAGCCCCGCGCCGCGCACGAGCTGCAGCAGCACCGTCTCGGCCTGGTCGTCCTGGTGCTGCGCGAGGACGACGAAGTCGGCGTCCGCGCGCGCGAACGCGGCGTACCTCGCCGCCCGCGCCGCGCCCTCCAGGCCAAGCTTGCGATACGGCGCCAGGTCGACCGCCTTGACCGCGCAGCGCACCCCGTACCGTCGTGCCGCCGCGCGCGCGAACCGCGCCCAGTCGCCGGCGTTCGGGCTGATGCCGTGATTGACGTGCAGACAGGACAGCGTGAAAGGATGCGCCGGCGCGAGCCGGGCGAGCAGGTCGAGCGCCGCGACCGAGTCGACGCCGCCCGAGAGCGCGAGCGTCACCCGGGCGCCACGCGGCACATGCTCCAGAAGGCGGCTCCGAACCCGCTCGGGGAGGTCACTTGGTGGTCGCTTCCTTGAACTTGCCATAGTCCATCAGCCGCTCGAACCGCGTCTCGACGAGCTCGGCCGGGCGCTTGTCGGCGAGGCTTCGCAGGGCATCCTGCAGCGCCTTCTTGAGGCTTTGCGCCGCCGCGGCGTGATCACGATGCGCGCCGCCGAGCGGCTCGTTCACGATCTTGTCGACGAGCCCCAGCGTCTTCAGCCGGCTGGCGGTGATCCCGAGCGTCTCCGCCGCCTCGGGCGCCATCTCCGCGCTCTTCCACAGGATCGAGGCGCAGCCTTCGGGCGAAATCACCGAGTAGGTTGCATATTGCAGCATCATCACGACGTCGCCCACCGCCACCGCGAGCGCGCCGCCCGAGCCGCCCTCGCCGATGATGGTGCTCACCATCGGCACGCGCAGCTCGGCCATCACGTAGAGGCTGCGGCCGATCGCCTCGGCCTGGCCCCGCTCCTCGGCGCCGATCCCCGGATACGCCCCGGGCGTGTCGACAAAGGTCAGGACCGGGAGGCCGAACTTCTCGGCCAGGCGCATCAGCCGCATCGACTTGCGATAGCCCTCCGGCCGGGGCATGCCGAAGTTGCGGTAGATCTTCTCCTTCGTGTCGCGGCCCTTCTGATGGCCGATCACCATCACCGGCTGGCCGCCGAAGCGCGCGAGCCCGCCGACCATCGACGGGTCGTCCGAGAACGAGCGGTCGCCGTGCAGCTCCTGGAAGTCGGTGAAGAGCGCCCCGACATAGTCGAGCGTATAGGGACGCTGCGGGTGTCGCGCGACCTGCGCGACCTGCCACGGCGAGAGCTTGGAATAGATGTCCTTCGTCAGCGCCTGGCTCTTCTTCTGCAGGCGCGAGATCTCCTCGGAGATGTCGACCGCCGAGTCGTCCTGCACGAAGCGTAGCTCGTCGATGCGCGCCTCGAGCTCGGCGATCGGCTGCTCGAAATCGAGAAAGGTCGCTTTCAAACCCTGCCCCTCGCGGATTCACTCCGGAAGTCGCGGATTCTACTGAAGATTCGACTTCGGGTCCGGCGCGAGGCGTCAATATTCGACCGGCACCGGATCGAGGCTCCGCCAGAGGTACCAGGTCGCCACCGAACGCCACGGTTCCCACTGCGCGCCGAGCGCCCGCAGCTCGTCGGCGCCGACGTCCTCCCGGCCGAAGTAGTGGCGGCCTGCGGCGCGGCGCAGGCCGAGGTCGTCGACCGGCAGGACGTTCGGCCGCAACAGGCTGAACATCAGGAACATCTCCGCGGTCCACCGCCCGATGCCGCGCACCTGGACGAGCTCGGCGATCACCGCCTCGTCGTCCATCTGCGGCCAGCGGTCCAGGTGAATCGAGTCGTCGACGAAGTGGCGCGCGAGGTCGCGGAGATACTCGGCCTTCCGCTCCGAGAGCCCGCACGCGCGGAGGCGTCGCACGCGCAGTCCCACGACCGCCTCCGGCGCGAGCGTCGGCGCCGCCGCGACGACGCGATCCCACACGCTTTGCGCCGCCTTGACCGAGATCTGCTGTCCGACGATCGCGCGCGCGAGCGTCCGGAACGGATCGCCCCGGCGCTGCAGCGCGATCCGCGGGTAGGCACGGATGATCCGGCCCATCACCGCGTCGCGGCGGGCGAGCGCGCGCTTCGCGCGCTGCCAGTACTCGGGCGTGTCCGGCACGTTCCCGGTCACGACGCCGCCCCGACCGGCAGGTTGAGCAGCAGGTTCTGGGGTTTCATCCGCACCGCGCCGCCCTCGTCCATCCCGAGCGCCATGTAGACGGGCCGGCCCGCGACGTCCTGGCGCATGTCGGCAGGGTCGGCGAAGTCCAGCTTGAACAGCGCCAGCAGCCGGCCGAGCCGCCCCGCCTCGACCTCCTCCCCCCGCCACAGGTCGTTCAGCACCCCGGTCGACTGCGCGTCGAGCCCGACGTGCCACCCCCAGCGCCGGTCCTCGATCTGCCGCAGCGGCGTGACCCGCACCTCGACCGCGAGGAAGTGCCGGACCCAGCGCTCGATGACCCGGCACAGCGCCGCGAGCGCGGCGCGCCCGTGATTCAGGCTGATGACCAGGTCGTGGCGCTGGTCGCGCTCCCAATACGTCGCCGCGTTGTCGCCGTCGAGCACGTCCAGGTTCACGGCCCGGGTCGGCAGCTGCGCCTCGACGATCAGCCGGCCCAGGCTGCCGTAGGCGCCGCCGGAAGCGTGCATCTCCACCGTCTCGAGGTCGGCCAGCATGATCTGCCCGTCGTCGACGCTCGCTTTCTGCTCGCGGTAGAAGATCTCGGCGGCGCGCGCCTCGAGCGGATCGTCGACGCCGTCGAGGACGTTGCGGAGGATGATCTGAACGAGCTGGTCGATGAAGAGCGGCGGCGTGCGGACGTCGGCGTCGAAGAGACCCCGATAGCACGCCTCGAGCGACGCCGAGCCCAGCAGCCGGGCGCGGAACTCGAGCCAGACCCGGTAGTTGAGCTGGGCGTCGCGGTCCTCGATCGACTCGAGCTCGGGCGCGGCGACCGCCCGGCGCGGCTCGTCGAGGAGCGCCTCGTGAAGCGCGATCTCGCCGGGCCCCGATTCCTCGACCGGCCGGATCTCCGGGCGCAGGAGATAGGCGCGCAGGAAGTCGTCGGTGACGAGGAGGCGCCCGGCGGCGTCCCGCTCCAGCAGATGGAAGCCGGAGCTCCGCCAGAAATCCTGGGCCATGCGGCAGTCTCGCGCGGCGAACCCGGCCCGGGCCCCGCGGCCGCTAGCGCGGCGCGAGCGCGAGCTCGAACACGCGGCTGTGCGACGACACGTGCTGGAGCAGGAACTCCATCTGGTCGGACAGGATCTTGCGGTTCGTCAGGATGAGGTACTCGGCCTTGTTCGGCACGTACGGGACGTAGACGAGCTGGAGGCCCGATTCCTCGGGCGTCCGGTTGCGCTTGATGCCGTTGCAGTGCCGGCACGCCGTGACGACGTTCATCCACGAGTCCCGGCCGCCGCGCGACATCGGCGCGATGTGGTCGCGCGTGAGCCGCAGGAACGAGAACTCCCCGCCGCAGTACGCGCACACGTGGCGATCGCGCCGGAACAGCTCGCGGTTGTTGAGCGGGGGCACCTGGTTGAAGCCCTTGAGCGCCATCGCCTTGCCCTTGATCGCGATGATCGTGTGACCGGTGATGCTCGAGCGCTCGCCGGTCGCGCGCGAAATGCCGCCGTGCGCGGTGAACGCGACGGTGCCGAGCGTCCACGCGACGAGGTTCTTCGCGTAGTAGAAGCACGCCTGCTGCCACGGGACCCAGCGGTGCGGGACCCCATGGGAGTCGAGGGTCAGGATCAGGGGTGCTTCCATCGGCAACGGCTGCGCGAAGCGCGGACGCTGCCGATTGTGCCCGAAAGATCAGGGGCGTGGCTACTCCCCACCCCCGGGGGGCGGGGAGCGGTCAATGCAGGGCGCTGGAGAGCTTCCGCCGGTACTCGTCGACCAGTTCGGGCCGGTCGGAGGCGAGCCCGAACACTTCCACCATCGCCTTGCGGGCGCGTTCGCGCCGCTCGCCCGGGTCACGTCGGACCACATCGAGCAGCGCCGCGAGCCCCGCGCGATAGTCCCCGTCGGCGACGAGGCGTTCCGCGTAGTCGAGGCGCGCGTCGAGGTCGTCGGGGTGCGCATCGACGCGAGCTTTCAGGGTCGCGGCGTCGGGGAGGTTCTGGCCCCGCTTCCAGATGCCGATTCTCACGGCGAGTTGCTCCGCCCGTTCGTCACGTCGGTGCGCCGGGACCGCCTCGAGCGCCGCGTCGGCGCCCGCAAATTCCTGGCGGGCGACGAGCAGCTCGGCGAGATCCGTGCAGGCCCCGTGATTGTCCGCATCGAGCGCGACCGCCTCGCGCAACATCGCCTCCGCGGCCTCGAACTCACCCCGCGCAGCCTCGCTCCGCGCCGCTTGTCGCAGCTTCTCGCTCGGGGACGGCAGCACCGCTTCGAGAAAGCGCCGCACCCCCGATTCCGGCAATGCCCCGGTGAACTCATTGACGACCCGCCCGTCGACGAACGCCTTGACGTTCGGGATGCCGCGCACGCCGTAGCGCGTGGCGAGCTCCGGGTGCTCGTCGATGTTCACTTTGGCGAGCAGAAACTCTCCGCCGGACCCGGCGACGACCCTCTCCAGGATCGGCGTGAGCGCGCGGCAGGGGCCGCACCAGGGGGCCCAGAAGTCGACGAGCACCGGTACCCGCCGCGAGGCCTCGAGCACGTCGTGTTCGAAGGTTGCGGTGGCGGAATCGAAGGACAAAGTGGTGGCCATCCGCGAGGGATGGGGGCTCAGCCCGCGATCTTCAACGCTCGATTGACGGGATTTCCGTGGGTTTGTCGACGGTCGTGTCGGAATCGAGACAGCCCCCTCAGTGGCCCCAAACCGCCCCGGCCAACATCTCAGGAACTACTTCACGTTCGTCGGGGGAGTTGCTGAAAAGAAACGGCGGCCACGAGGGCCGCCGAAAAGACTTTCACCCCAAAGGAGGAGGAAAAAGGCGAAAGCTGTACTAGGCAGAGCAGATGACGTGCCAGCAGGACCGCTCGCGGGGCGCCCGCGTGCACTTCGTCACGCTTGCCCCCCCCCGCGCAGCTCAGAGCCCGAGGTAAGCCTGGCGCACCCGGTCGTCGGCGAGCAGCTCGGCGCCGGACCCGTGCATCACGATCCGGCCGTTCTCGAGAACGTAGGCGTGCTGCGAGATCTTGAGCGACACCGCGACGTTCTGTTCGACGAGCAGGATCGTCAGCCCCTTCTGGTGGAGCGTGCGGATGGTGTGGAACACCTCCTGCACCACGGTGGGGGCAAGGCCGAGCGAGGGCTCGTCGAACATGATGAGCTCCGGCTGCCCCATCAGGCAGCGGCCGATCGCGAGCATCTGCTGCTCGCCCCCCGAGAGCGTCCCGGCCAGCTGGTGCCGCCGTTCGGCGAGCTGCGGGAAGAGCGCATACACCTCCTCGAGCGACCGCTTCGCGCTCGCGCGCGCGCGCGGCAGCATCGCACCCATCTCGAGGTTCTCGAGCGCGGTCAGCG
>DATEDA010000020.1:0-2826 GCA_035286595.1 Burkholderiales bacterium
CGGGAGCCTGGCGTCCACCAGGCGAGCACGCCCGCAATGCGCTTGTGCGAGAGGCTGATCACCGTGCCCTCGAAGGTGATCACGCCGTCCTCGATCGCGACCTCGATCTCGCCGGCCCGCTCGCCGGGCACCTCTTGCAGCGTCTCGACACGGCCCTTCGTGCGGACTCGGATCGTGCAGTTCCGTAGTTCGGGCTCCCGCAGGAGAAAACCGCACAGCGAGTCGCGGATCGCGCCGTCGCCCTTGCGCTCGGCCGGCGCGATCCTGAGCCGGTCCACCACGCCGCGGATCCCGTCGACGCCGGCGGCGAGTTCGAGCGCGCGCTTCTTCGCCGCGATGTTCTCGACCTCGCCTTCGAGGACCACTGCGCCGTCGGCGAAGTCGATTTTGATCGGATAACGGTGGAGGTTGATGCGCGGCTCGTACTCGAGCAACCCGTGCACTTGTCTGACGACCGCTTGCTTCTGAACCATCCCTTATTCTCCATGCCAATCAACTTGTTACCGCAGGGGCGCGTGCTCGCGACGCGGGGGTCGCGCCTTGGCCCGGTCCGCCGTTCGACCGCCCGAGTCCGCCATGGACACGACTGCTGAAGCGGTCGAGTTCACATCATCTCGTAGCCGCGCCGCTGCGGATTGATCGGGCTCAAGACGCGCGCGGCGGAATCCGATCCTGCCGCGTGTCGCCGGGCGCAAGGCGCCGCGATCTCGCCCGTACAATCGGCGGCGTCCCCCTCCAGAGCTCGACTGCCATGGCGCTGCTGACCATCCTGATGCTCATTCTGCTGAACGGCGTCCTCGCGATGTCGGAGATGGCCGTCGTCGCCTCGCGGCGGGCGCGGCTGCGCAGCCGGGTGCGCGCGGGCGACCGCGGCGCGGCGGTCGCGCTCGAGCTCCACAACTCCCCGAACGTGTTCCTGTCGACGATCCAGACCGGGATCACTCTGGTCGGCGTGCTGCTCGGCGCGGTCGGCGAGCGCGCGGTCGCAGCCGACCTGGCGGCGCTGCTGGGGCGCGTGCCGGCGCTCGCGCCCTACAGCGACCCGCTCGCGCTCGCGCTCGTCGTGATCGCCATCACCTACGTCTCGCTGGTCGTGGGCGAGCTCGTTCCCAAGCGGCTCGCGCTTTATCACCCGGAGGCGATCGCACGGGTCGTTGCGCGGCCGATGCGGCTGCTCTCCCGGGTGACCTATCCGGCGGTGCGCCTGCTGAGCGTCTCGGTCGACCTCGCCCTCAAGCTCATGCGCGCCCGGCCGCCCGCCGAGCCGACGATCACGGAAGGCGAGATCAGGTCGATGATCGAGGAAGGCACGCGCGCGGGCGTGCTCCTCAAGGCCGAGCAGGATCTGCTCGCCAACGTCATGCGCTTCGCCGACCGCAGCATCGCGCCGCTCATGACGCCGCGGAGCGAGATCGTCTTTCTCGATCTGAACGATCCGCTCGAAGTCAACCGGCGCAAGATCGTCGAAAGCCCGCACGGGCGGTTTCCGGTGGTGCGCGAGGGCCTGGAGCACGTGCTCGGGCTGGTCCAGACGAAGGACCTCCTCACGCGCCTGCTGGCGGGGCAGCCGCTCGACATCGAGGCCGTGGTGCGGCCGCTGCAGTTCGTGCCCGAGACCGTGTCGCCGCTGACCGTGCTCGAGCTGTTTCGCGTCACGCCCGAGCACGTGGTGCTGGTCGTCGACGAGTACGGCGAGGTGAGGGGGCTCGTGACGCTCACGGGCCTCCTCGAGGCGATCGTCGGCGCGCTGCCCGCACGGGGCGAGGCGCGCGAGCCGATGATCGTGCGGCGCGAGGACGGCTCCTGGCTGCTCGACGCCATGCTGTCGACGGGAGAGCTCAAGGACGCGCTCGGGATCGCACGGCTCCCCGCGGAAGAGGAAGCGCACTACGACACGCTCGCCGGCTTCGTCCTGGCCCGGCTCGGCCGCGTGCCGCACATCGGCGATCACTTCGACTGGGACGATCTGCGCTTCGAGGTCGTGGACATGGACGGCAACCGCATCGACCGCGTGCTCGTCGCCCCCCGGTCCCGACCGTCGACCGCGGCAGCGCCTCCCCCAAGACAGGCGTAGCGGTCGGGGTTTGGATGCCTGCGGCCCGGTGGGTTACGGTCTATCGACGACGCGAGAAACGCAGGGCCGCGAGCCAACGATCGACGGCGCCGGCGAGGTATTCGAGCGCTCGACTGCCCCACGGTCGCCGATGCCAGCGCCCCGGGTCGAGCTCAACGCTCTGGCGGAAGTCGTCCTCGAGCATCGCCTCGACCTCGCGTGCGAAGTGCGCATCGTCGACCTCCTGGTTCGCGTCCAGGTTCCAGCGCGGCGTCCAGCGGTCGAGATTGCTCGAGCCGATCGACGCCCACTCGTCGCACCGGACGGTCTTCGCGTGGAGAAACCGCGGCTGGAATTCGAAGACGCGCACCCCGACCCGCAACAGAGGGTCGAAGTACCTGCGCCCGGCGTGGCGCACCGTCGGGTGGTCGGTCACCGGTCCCGGTCTTCGTCGGCGGCTTCGGCGGCGGGACGATCCATCCGGGCATCTCCCTTCCCCGTGGCGCGGTCCTCGTGCAGCCTGCCTAGAGGCGGTCAGCGTCCGGCACGCTCCGCCCGCGCGACGATCTCCTTCACCGCGACGAAGCTGTCCGGGTTGACCGAGATCGAGTCGATACCCGCGTCCACCAGGAAGCGCGAGCGTCGCCGCGATCGGCTCGCGCAGCCGGTTTTCGCCGACGAAGTCCCAGAACGCCGACGCGGTCGTGGCGAATCCGTCGGGGACCCTGATCCCCGCCGCCGTCATGTGCTGGATCATCTCGCCGAGCGAGGCG
>DATEDA010000021.1:0-17161 GCA_035286595.1 Burkholderiales bacterium
GAGCGTCGCGGCGCTGGTCGCGAACGCCTGGACGAGGTCGGGCGCCAGCGCGGCGGGGGCGACGCGGTGAAACAGCCCCAGCATGTACGCGAGGATCGCCAGGCCGAGCATCAGCCAGCGCCGCGACGAAGCCGCCTCGGACGCGGAGATCATGCCGGACCATACCGAACCTGCGTCCGGCCCGTCCAGTCCGATAGCCGCGGGAGTCCCGCTAGAATGCGCCGATGAAATCCTGGTGGATTCGCAACGCTGGCGGGAAGCTCGTCCTCGAGCCGCGCGACGTGCGGGACCCGGGGCCGAAGGCCGGCGAGCTGCTGGTCCGGGTGCGCGCGGCGTCCCTCAACCGGGGCGAGTTCATCGCCTCGCTGGGGCTGCACGCGGCGGCCGCCGAGGCGAAGCCCGCGGGTCAGGAGTGCTCCGGCGAGGTGCTCAAGGTCGGGGACGGCGTCACGGGCTTCGCGCCCGGCGACCGCGTGATGGGCCGGGCGCGCGGCGCGTTCGCCGAGCTTGCGATCATGGATGCGCGCGAGGCGATGACGGCGCCGACGCGCCTGTCGTGGGAGGAGGCGGCGAGCGTGCCGCTCGTCTTCCTCGTGAGCTACGACATGCTCTACCCGGGCGGAGACCTCAAGCCGGGCGAGTGGCTGCTCGTCACCGGCGTCTCGTCCGGCGTCGGCGTCGCGTCCCTGCAGCTCGCGAAGGTCATCGGTGCGAGCGTGATCGGCACCTCGGGCTCGGCCGCGAAGCTCGACCGACTGAAGCCCCTCGGGCTCGACGTGGGCGTTCAGGGACGCGGTGGCGGCTTCCTCGAGGCGGCGATGAAGGCGACCGGCGGCAAGGGCGTCGACCTCGTGGTCAACAACGTCGGCGGCACGGTGTTCGCGGAGTGCGTCCGGGCGCTCGCCTACCAGGGCCGACTCGCCACCGTGGGGTACCTCGACCGGATGATGACGAGCGAGATCGACCTCGAGGCGCTGCACTCGAAGCGCCTGCGGCTCTTCGGCGTCTCGAACAAGCTCCGCACCGCCGCGCAGCGCGCCGAAACCGTTCGCGGGTTCGTGCGCGACGTCCTGCCCGCGCTCGCCGACGGCCGCATTCGGCCGCTCGTCGACAAGGTATTCGGCTTCGCCGAGCTGCCCGCGGCCCAGACCTACATGGAGTCCGACGCGCAGGTCGGAAAGATCGTCGTGGTGTTACCCCCCTGACAAAGGGGGTGCGCGTCAGTCCTTCTCTCTCAGCGACTGCCACAGGTCGACCAGCATCATCCCGATGCCGATGAGAATCACGATCGCGAGCTGCGGATCCTTCATCTTGAGGATGTACGGAACCAGGAAGCCAGCCAGCAGCACGATCGCGACGATTGCGGCGAAGATCTTGATGCCCATGGCTTGTCCTCCGATGTCCGACCTTCAGCCGGTCGCGACCTGAGCCGCGAGCCAGCGCGCGGTGCGCAGGAGCCGCGCATCGCCGTTTCGCGGGCCGACCAGCTGCATGCCGAGCGGCAGGCCGTTCGCACCCTGCATCAGCGGCAGGTTGATCGCGGGCATGCCGCACAGCGTCCACAGCGTGCAGAAAGCGGGGTCGCCCGTCGCGCCGAGGCCCTTCGGCGCCGTCCCCGGCGCCGCGGGCGTCAGGATCGCGTCGAAGCGCGAGAACAGCTCCCCGAACCCCTCGTTGAGCAGCGGGACGCGCGCGAGCGACCGCTGGTACTCGAGCGCGCTCACCTCCCGCCCGCGGGCAAGCAGCGCACGCAACTGCTCGGACAGGCGATCCCGTCCCCGCTCCCATTCGGCGTCCAAGCTCGCCGCCATCTCGGCCGCCATGATCGTGCCGTGCCAGTCCCAGGCCGAGCGCGCCGACTCCGGCAACTCGACCTCCGCGACCCGGTCGCCGAGCGCCTCCGTGAGCTCCTCGAACGCTTCCCGGGTGTCCGCGTCGGCACGTTCCCACATCGGCGTCTTGACGAGCGCGATGAGCGGCGGGAGCGGCGGCTCTTCCGCCGCGACCGCACCGAACGGGATGCGCGCCCGCGGCCGCGTGTCCGGATCCCGCTCGTCGTGGCCGGCGAGGCTCTCGCAGACGAGCGCAACGTCCTCGATCGTGCGCGCGAACACCCCGACGTGATCGAGCGCGCGGGACAGCCTGAGGATGCCATGGCGCGGGATCAGGCCGTGCGTGGGCTTGAAGCCGTAGACGCCGCAAAACGCCGCCGGCCGGATGACCGAGCCGTTCGTCTGGCTGCCGAGCGCGAGCGGCACCATCCCGGCGGCGACCGCGGCCGCCGACCCGCTCGACGACCCGCCCGGCGTGTGCTCCGGGTGGTGCGGGTTGCGCGTCTTGCCGGGCGAGAAGTACGCGCACTCGGTGGTCACCGTCTTCCCCATGATCACCGCGCCCGCGGCGCGGAGCCAGGCGACGACCGTGGCGTCCCCGGCGGGCGTGCGTCCGGCGTGCAGCACCGTACCGTCCTCGGTCGGCATATCCACCGTGTCGATGATGTCCTTGATGCCGACCGGGACGCCGTGCAGCGGGCCGGTCGGATGCCCCTCCCGGCGGTCCCGGTCGCGGGCGCGCGCCTGCCCGAGCGCGTGCTCGGGATCGAGGAACTGCCACGCCTGGACCTTCTCCTCGACCTCGCGCACGCGCGCGAGGCAGGCCTCGACCAGCTGCTCGGAGCTGATCGCGCCGTCGCGGATCGCCCGCGCCGCGTCGCCCGCGGACAGCCAGTTGAGCTGCGATGCGTCCATCCCGGTCAGTTCCCGTAGATCGCGCGCGGCAGCCAGAGCGAGATGTCGGGCGCCACGTACACGACGAACATCGAGAAAACGACGATGAACAGGAACGGCAGGCAGCCCCAGAAGATCTGCGTGAGCAGCACGTGCGGCGGCGCGATGCCCTTCAGGTAGTAGGCCGCCATCGCCATCGGCGGCGACAGGAACGCCGTCTGCAGGTTCAGCGCCACGAGGATCCCGAACAGCAGCGGATCGACCTTGAAATGCCCGAGGAGCGGCAGGAAGATCGGCACGAAGATGATGATGATCTCGGTCCACTCGAGCGGCCAGCCGAGCAGGAAGATGATGAGCTGCGAGATCAGCAGGAACGTGATCGGGTTGAGATCGAGGTGGAGCACGAACTCCTTGATGATCCCCTCGCCGCCGAGGTAGCTGAACACCCCGGCGAAGGTCGCCGAGCCCACGAACAGGAAGCAGACCATCGCCGAGGTGCGCGCGGTGAGATACACCGACTCCTTCAGTCGCCCCCAGGTGAAGGCTCGATAGGCCGCCGACAGCAGCGTCGCCCCGAGCGCGCCGACCGCCGCGGCCTCGGTCGGCGTCGCCAGGCCGAACATGATCGCCCCCAGCACGCACAGGATCATGACGGCCAGCGGCACGAACGACGTCAGCAGCATCAGGACGACCTCCGCTGCCGGGCGGTCGCTCTGCTCCTTCGGCAGCGACGGGGCGAGGTGCGGCTTGAAGATCGCGAGGACGACGACGAACACGACGTACATCCCCGCGAGCAGGAAGCCCGGGAAGAGCGCCGCCGCGTAGAGCTGCACCACCGACAAACCGGCCATCGCACCGTACACGATCAGCAGGATCGACGGCGGGATCATGATGCCGAGGCAGCCGCCCGCGCACACCGCACCGGCGGCAAGCCGCGTGTCGTAGCCCGCCTTGAGCATCTGCGGGAACGCGAGCAACCCCATGAGCGTGACCACCGCGCCGACGATGCCGGTGGCGGTCGCGAACAGCGCGCAGGTCACGATCGTCGCCACCGCGAGCGACCCCGGGACGCGCCGCAGCGCCACCTGGATGCTGAAGAACAGTTTGTCCAGGATGTTGGCGCGCTCGACCATGTAGCCCATGAACAGGAACAGCGGCACCGCCACCAGCACGTCGTTGTTGAGGACCGTGAACGTGTTCTGCGTGAGCAGGTAGAACACGCGGTTGTCGAAGAACGCCTGGCCGGCCGTGAAGTAGGCGTAGTAGCCGAAGCCCACGCCCAGCGCCATGAGCGTGAAGGCGACCGGGAACCCGATCATGATCGTGAAGACCAGGATCCCGAGCATGATCAGGGCGATGACCGGGTCGCTCATCGCGCGCCTCCTGCTTGTGCCGCCTGCGCCTCGGCCTTCGCATGCTCCTCGATGAGCTGTTTCTCCAGCTCCTCGACGTCATGCAGCCGCGGCGGCCATTGGTTATCCCGGAGGCACTGGAGGCAGCGCAGGACCTCGGCGACGCCCTGCAGCGCGAGCAACCCCGCGCCGAAGGGGATCAGCAGCTTGAGCGGCCAGATCGGCACGCCCGCCGGGCTGTTCACGCTCACCTCACGGATCTTCATCGATTCGGTCCCGTAGCCCCAGCCCGAGATGACGAGCGCGAGGATCCCGGGGAAGAAGAACAGGATGTAGAGCACGAGCTCGATCGTCGCCTGCACCCGCGGCCGCCAGAGCCGGTAGAACATGTCGGCGCGCACGTGCCCGCCGCGCGACAGGGTGTACGCGCCGCACATGAAGAACATGGCGCCGTACAGCGTGTAGCTCATGTCGAACGCCCAGGAGGTTGGCGCGTTCAGCACGTAGCGCATGAACACCTCGTAGCAGGTGCCCAGCGTCAGGATCGCGACGCACCAGGCGAAGGCGTGCCCGACCGTCTTGCTCAGCCGATCGACGCCGTAGATGAAGCGGTTGACCATGCTCTCCCCGCGCGCGCCGGCGCCGCGGCAGCTCAATAGAAAGGGGCGGCGCTCACCGCACCGCCCCCAGTTTACTTGCTTTGCTCCGCGCGCCCGCTCAGACCGGGATCTTGGTCTTGAAGACGTGCTCGTAGCCGAGCTGGTAGTTCGCTTCGTTGAGGAAAATGTAGTAGGCGACGCGCTTCGCGAACGCACGCTGCGACTCCACGACCTTGGCGAAGAACGGGTCTTCCTTCATCAGCTTCGGCGTGATCACGTCCCAGGCGACGAGCTGGGCCTGGAAGACCGCTTTCGGCGTGCGGATCACCTTGACCTTGTGCTGGTTGATCAGCACTTGCAGGTCACGCGAGTAGTTGTCCATCGCCGTCCAGTAGTTCGACGAATTGGCCGCCTCGACGCCGTATTGCAGGATCGCCTGCAGGTCCTTCGGCAGCGAGTTCCACTTGGGCTTGTTGAAGACGATCTCGAAGAACTCCATCGCCTGGTGGTAGCTGCCCATCATGTAGTTCTTGATCACGTCCTGGGCGCCGAAGCGCATGTCCGAGGTCGGGTTGTTGAACTCGAACGCGTCGATCACGCCGCGCTCGAGCGCCGGGATGATCTCGCCGCCCGGCAGCTGGGTGACCTTGGCGCCCATCTCCTGGAACAGATCCGCCGCGAGGCCCACGGTGCGGTACTTGAGGCCCTTGAGCTCCTTCGCATCCGAGATCGGCTTCCTGAACCAGCCGAGCGGTTGGGTGGGCATCGGCATGGCGAAGAAGCCGACGACGTTGAGGTTCAGCTTCTGCAGCAGCTCGTTGTAGAGCTGCAGGCCGCCGCCGCGGTAGATCCAGGCGAGCGTCTGGTGCGCGTCCATCCCGTTGATCGGGCCCGAACCGAACAGCGACGCCGCCTTGCTCTTGCCGTACCAGTACACCGGCACGCTGTGGTTGGCGTCGAGCACGCCCTTGCTCGTCGCATCCATGACCTCGAACGGCTTCACGACCGCGCCGGCGACGAGGTAGTCGATGCGCAGCCTCCCGCCGGCCATTTCATTGACGCGCTTGACGTACTCCTCGGCCATCTCGTTGAAGATGTCCTTGGCGCCCCAGGCGCCCTGCATCTTGAGGACGATGGGTTGCTGGGCCTTCATGATCATCGGGAAGCCCATCGTCGCAGCGCCGGCCGTCGCGGCGGCCGCACCGGTCAGGAACCGCCGGCGGGCCGGGGCCGGCTTCTTGGTCTGCTCTTTATCCATAGGAACTCTCCTTCGGTGAGAAGCAATCGTTGGAGGGGCTTCTTGTAAGATGGGTTCGCCCGTTACCCTTTCAGGAACAGCGCGATAGGGATCGCTATTCCCGCGTGACCTCGCGCGATTTCGCAATCCGGAAACCCTCTCCTCGTGCGACGATGGTAGCCCCCGCCCCGGTCGAAAGCAAGCCGAGGCGCGGGCGGCGTAGTCACGGGCCGGACCCTTGCATCGACCTTACAGATAGCGCGCGAGCAGGTAGGCGGCCAGGAGCGCTGCGACCCACAGCGTCATCGCGCTGGTGGACCAGGTCCGCGCGAGCACGCCGTCGGCGCCACACCACCGCTCGACCGTCCGCCCGATGCGCTGCAGCAACGCGCGCGACGCAGCGCCGGTCCGCGCCGAAGCGAACGCCCACCCGGTCGACGCGGCGTGGACGAGTGCGGGCGCCGCGCGCCGATAGACCCAGTCGAAGTCGAGGTTCACCGAGCGGAGCTCCGGCGGATAGATCCCGGTCCGCATCAGGACCGCGAACGCGAGCGCGGAGCACACGAGCAGCTGCAGTTGCGCAAGGACATGCGAGGCCGTGTACGGAGCGTACTCGACCGGGTACGGAAGGAGCCGGTAGAGCGCCTCCGGGAAGACGCCGATGCCGATGCACAGCGCCGCCGCGATGCCCATCGCGAACAGCATGTGCCGCGGCGCCTCCCGGCAGCGGATCCCCGAATCGTGCGCGAAGAACGCGAAGTACGGGATCTTGATCCCGGCGTGATGGAACACGCCCGCGGAGGCGAACAGCAGCACGAGCCACACCCAGGGATGCCCCTGCTCCGCCGCCGAGACCAGGATCATCGACTTGGTGACGAAGGCGCTGAACAGCGGGAACGCGGAGATCGACGCCGCGCCCACGACGCAGAGGCCGGCCGTCCACGGCATCGACTTGTACAGCCCGCCGAGCTCGCTGCCTTTGATCGTGCCGGTGCGGAACAGCACCGCCCCCATCGACATGAAGAGCAGCGCCTTGAACAGAATGTCCGCGAACGCGTGCGCGACCGCGCCGTTCAGGCCGAGCTCGGTCCCGAGGCCGATCCCGACCACCATGAACCCGAGCTGGTTGTTTACGCTGTACGCGAGCACGCGCCGCAGGTCGTTCTCGATCACCGCGTAGAAGATGGGGAATGCCGTCATCACGGCGCCGATGTAGACGAGCTCCTCGGTGCCGGGGAAGCCGCGCGCCAGCGCGTAGATGCCGAGTTTGGTCGTGAACGCGGACAGCACGACCGTGCCGGTCGGCGTGGACTCGGGGTACGCGTCCTGGAGCCAGTTGTGGAGCAGCGGGAACGCGCACTTCACCCCGAACGCGAGCAGAATCAGCGCGCCCCCCGCCCCGTCGAGCCCGATGCGGTCGAAGTCGAGCGACCCGGTCTGCGCGTAGCGGACGGCCGCGCCCGCGGCGAGCAGCATCCCGGAGGCGAGCTGGACTAGGACGTAGCGCATGCCCGAGCGCCACGCCCGGGGCGTCCCGCGCGCCCACACGAGCAGGACCGAGGCGATGGCGGTGATCTCCCAGTAGACGAAGAGCGTCAGGAGGTCGCCCGCAAGCACCGCGCCGATCGCCGCGCCAGCATAGACCATTGCGGCGGGCTGCTCGACGCCGCGCCGGACGTGCCAGGCGAAGATCAAGTTGAGGAACGCGGCGATCCCGAACACGTAGCCGAACAGGAGGCCGAGGCGGTCGACGCGCACCGGCACCAGGGTCACCCCGAACAGCTCGAGAGCGAGGCGCGCTCCCGGCTCGAGCCGCGCGAGCGCCGCGAAGGTCGCGACGGCGATTGCGAGGAGGAACCACCGCCGCGCGCGCTCTGGCACCAGCGGCGACGCGAGGCCGCCGGCGACCGGGACGAGGACGGCCAGTGCGTCAGCGCTCATAGTAGTCCTCGGGCCGCATCAGCACGCGCCGCAGCGCCTTCGCGGTGAGCACCAGCGCCACGCAGGCGAAGAAGCCGTAGAAGCCGTAGAAGCCGAACAGCGCATCGAGGCCGAGCTCCGGATGGCGGTGGATGACGAGATCGAGCGCCACGAGCACGATCCCCAGCACCCAGATGCCCCGGTACAGCTTGGTCACGTTCTCGGGGCTGTCGAGCCAATAGCGCTTGCCTTCGTTCATCCCGTCCTCCTCAGTTCGGGCCGATGCCCGCCAACGCGCGCGCGAGCGCGAGCGGCACCTGCACGAAGAACGGCAGCGCGAGCGTCGCCGCCGCGGTGATCATCAGCGCCACGACCGCCGCCACGGGCGCCTCGCCGTGCGCCGGTTCGCCCGCGGGCGGCGCCCGGAAGAACGCGGCGTACACGATCGGCAGGAAGTACGCGGCGTTCAGCAGCGTGCTCGCGGCGAGCACCGCGATGGCGACGTAGTGGTGCGCCAGCGCAGCGCCCTGGAACATCATCCACTTGCTCAGGAACCCCGCGGCGGGCGGCACGCCGATGAGGGAGAGCGCGCCGACGGCGAACGCGGCCATCGTCCACGGCATGCGCCGGCCGATGCCATCGAGCTGGCTGACCTCGGTCTTGTGCGAGGCGGTGTAGATCGCGCCCGCGGCGAAGAACAGCGTGATCTTCCCCACCGCGTGGGCGGCGATGTGGAGCGCCGCGGCGGCGATCGACAGCGGGACGAGCAGCGATGCGGCGAGCACGACGTAGGAGAGCTGGCTCACCGTCGAGTACGCGAGACGCCGCTTGAGATTGTCCGAGCGCAGCGCGACCACCGAGGCGGCGAGGATCGTGAAGCCGGCCACGACCGGGAGCCAGTCCGCCGCGCGCACACCGGCGAGCAGCTCCGGCCCGAACACGTACACGATGACCTTGACCACCGCGAACACGCCGGCCTTCACCACCGCGACCGCGTGCAGCAGCGCCGAGACGGGCGTCGGGGCCACCATCGCCGCCGGCAGCCAGCGGTGAAACGGCATCAGCGCCGCCTTGCCGATGCCGAACATGTACAGCGCGAGCAGCCCCCCGATCGCGGCGTTCGACAGCCCGGCGTCGCCGAGGATCCCGCCGGGCGCGAAGTCGATGGTCCCCGCCACCGCCCAGGTCGCGACGATCGCGGTGAGCAGGAACACGATCGAGGTCGTAAGCAGCACGCCCAGATAGACCCGCCCCCCGCGCCGCGCCTCGTCGTCGCCGTGGTGGGTGACGAGCGGATAGGTGACGAGCGTCAGCCCTTCGTAGAACAGGAACAGCGTCAGCAGATTCCCGGCGAACGCGATGCCGAGCGTGCACGCGAGCGCCAGCGCGAAGCAGACGTAGAAGCGCGTCTGGTGCTGCTCCTTGTTGCCGCGCATGTAGCCGATCGAGTAGATCGAGTTGACGATCCACAGCGCCGAGGCGACCAGCGCGAACAGCATCCCGAGCGGCTCCACCCGGAACGCGATCCCGATGCCCGGCAACGCCTCGAGCACGAACAGCGCCGGACGCGAGCCCTCGAGCACCGGCCCGACCAGCGTCAGGACGACGCCGAACATCCCGGCCGCGGCGGCGAGGGTCACCGACTCGCGCAGGTTCGGCGCACGATGGCAGGCGGCGATGCCGATCGCCCCGGCGACCGGAATGGCGAGCGCGAGCACGATGGCGACTTGCGGCGTCACCTGGCGCCCAGGAGCAGCTGGCCGGCGGTCGCCGCGCCGCCGACGTTGAACGAGGTGGACAGTCCGAACCAGACGCAAGCGCCGACGAGGAGCCACGCCGGAACGAGGAGCGCGAGCGGCGCCTCGCCGGGCCGCGGCGATGCTGGCCCGGGGGGCTGGAGATACGCCGCCTCGACGAACCGCCACACGTAGGCCACCGCAATCAGCGAGGAGCCGACGACGAGCACCGCGAGCCACCACTCCCCACGCTCGATCGCGCCGAGCACGAGGTACCACTTGCTCACGAAGCCCGCGGTCCCGGGAATCCCGATCAGGCTCAGGCCGCCGATCACGATGCCGAACGAGGTGAGCGGCATCGCCCGCCCGAGCCCGGCGAGACAGTCGAACGACGCACGCCCGGCGCGCATCGCCACACCTCCGAGCAGCAGGAAGAGCGCGCCCTTGGTGATGCCGTGATTGAAGAGGTGCACGATCGCCCCGGTGAGCCCCGCCCGGTTGGCCATGGCGATGCCGAGCGTGATGTAGCCGATCTGCGCGACGCTCGAGTAGGCGAGCATGCGTTTCATGTCGGGCTGATAGACCGCGACCAGGGAGGCGGTGACGATCGCGATGGCGGAGAGGGCGAGCAATGCTTCCTGGAAAGGGACTTCCGCGAACGCCGGCGATGCGCCGAAGATGGTGAAGAAGTAGCGCAGCAGGACATACACCGAGACCTTGGTGGCGGTGGCGGCGAGGAACGCCGTCACCGCGGAAGGCGCGTACGTGTAGGCGTTCGGGAGCCAGAAGTGCAGCGGAAAGAGCGCAAGCTTCAGCGAGATCCCGACCGTCACGAACGCGGCGGCGGCGACGAGCGGGCGGGTCTCCGTCACCGCCGGGAGGCGCGCCGCCATGTCGGCGATGTTCAGCGTCCCGGTCATCAGGTACAGCAGCCCGACGCCGATCACGTAGAACGTCGCGCCGATCGTGCCCATGATCAGGTACTGGAACGCCGCGAGCAGTGACCGGCGGTCGCGTCCGAGCGCGATCAGGACGTAGGTGGAGAGCGACGCGATCTCGAGGAACACGAACAGGTTGAACGCGTCCCCGGTCGCGACGATGCCGAGCAGGCCAGCGAGGCACAGCATGTACATCGCATAGAAGAGGTAGAGGCGCTCGCCGGGCACCTCGGCCGCGGCGCTCCGGCGCATGTACGGCGCCACGACCGCGCCCATGCCGGCGACCAGCACCAGCACGAACGCGCCGAGGGCGTCGATGCGGTACTCGATTCCCCACGGCGGCGGCCAGCTGCCCATCGCGTACGAGACGACGCCGGCCGCGCGCACCTGCAGGAACAGCGCGATCGCGATCGCGAACGACGACCAGCTCGCGGCCAGCGCCAGGGCCCACGCGAGCGCCGCGCGGCGCGCGAGCACGATCACCGGCGCCGCGAGCAGCGGCACGACGACCAGCAGGGCCGGGAGCTGCGCGCGGATCACTCGCCGCCCCGGGGCTCGCGGTCGCGGTCGAGGATCTCGTCCTCCTCGATGGTGCCGTAGGCCTCGCGGATCCGGACGACGAGCGCGAGCCCGAGCGCGAGGGTCGCGACGCCGACGACGATGGCGGTGAGGATGAGGACGTGCGGAAGCGGGTTGGAGTAGACGCGAAAGCCCTCGGCGACGATCGGCGCGGTCCCGCCGATCAGCTTGCCCGGGCCGATGTAGAGGAGATAGACGGAGGTCTGGAAGATCGACAGCCCGATCAGCTTCTTCACCAGGTTGCCGCGCGCGACCACGATGTACAGCCCGGCGACCATCAGGAAGACGGTCACCCAGTAGGCGTAATGGCCCCCGACCGCTCCGGCGCTCATCCCTCGTCCGCGTCGCGGCGGCGGCCGGCGAACATGTAGAAGATCTTGAGCATCACTCCCGACACGGTGATCGCCACCCCCGCCTCGACCCAGAAGATGCCGCGGTGCTGGCCGTGCACCGGGTCGTGGTCGAGCACGAAGTAGTCGAGGTAGTTGCCCCCGAGCAGGATCCCGGCGACGCCGACACCGGCGTAGAGCAGCACCCCGGCCGCCACCATCGTCTCGACGATCCATTCGGGCGCGAGCTGCTTCGCCGCCGGCAGGCCGAAGATGAGGGCGTAGAACACGATCGCCGCCGCCCCGATGACCCCGGCCTGGAAGCCGCCGCCCGGGCCGAAGTCGCCGTGGAACTGGACGTACAGGGCGAAGAGCAGCATGAACGGGATCAGCAGCTTCGCAACGACCCGCAGGACGAGATAGCTGCGCACCGCCCGCCCCTCAGTCCTTGCGTCGCACCCGGCGGAGCAGTGCGATCACGCCGGCGCCGGCCGTGAACACGACCGCCGTCTCGCCGAGCGTGTCGTAGCCGCGGTAGCTCGCGAGGACCGCCGTCACGATGTTCGGCACCCCGGTCTCCTTCAGGCCCTCGTTGAGGTAGCGCGGCACGACGTGGGTGTGGATCGGCGCGCTCGGGTCCGAGAACGCCGGCAGCCCGAGGGTCCCGTACACGAGCGCGCCAACGACGACGAGCGCGAGCACGAGCGGCAGCCAGGGCCGTATGAGCGGCCTCGCCTCCTCGCCGCCGACCAGGGCGAGCGCGGCGAGCAGCAGCACGGTCGAGATCCCGGCGCCCACCGACGCCTCGGTCATTGCGACGTCGACCGCGTCGAGCCCGACCAGCACCGTCGCCATCAGGAAGCTGTAGACGCCCGCCAGGACGACGACCGAGAACAGGTTGCGCTGGACGATGATGCCGACCGTCACCACCGCCATCATCGTCAGCAGCGCGTTGACGATCAGCGCTTCGATGGCGCGTCCTCCTCCGCGAGCAGCGGCTTCACGCCGCGGTACAGCGCCGCCCGGGCGAGCGCGTGGGTCGCGGTCGGGCTGGCGAAGAAGATGAGCAGCCCGATCATCGCGAGCTTCACGGTGACGAGCGTCAGCCCCGCCTGGAGCGCGAGGCCCAGGAGCACGAACCCGGCACCGATGGTGTCGACCAGGCTCGCGGCGTGCATCCGCGTGAAGAGGTCGGGCATCCGCAGCAGGCCGACCGCGCCGACGACGCAGGCGAGCCCGCCGACGCCGAGGCAGATCCAGCTCGCGACGTCGATCACGCGCCCTCCTCCTCGCCCGGGTCGCCGAGGTCGCCGTAGCGGAAGAACTTGAGCAGCGCGATCGTCCCGACGACGTTGAGCAGGCCGTAGACAATCGCCAGGTCGAGGAACTCGGGCCGCCCGGTCAGGAAGCCGATGACGGCGAGCAGGAGCAGCACCACGGTCCCGACGGTGTTGGCGGCGAGCAGCCGGTCGAGCACGGTGGGCCCGGCGAGCGCCCGCGCGAGCACGAGCGCGAGCGTGACGAGCAGGGCGAGCGCGGCCGCGGCGAACACTACTCGCTCCCTTCGAAGCGCTTCACCCGGCGGTCCATCTCGCTATCGACGCACCCTTGCGCGCCCTCGCGGGTGAGCCCGTGCACCAGGAACTCGTCGCGTGTCACCTCGACCGAAAGCGTGCCGGGCGTGAGCGTGATCGAGTTCGCGTGCGTGACGAGTCCCACTGCGGTTCGCTGCGAGGGCTTGAAGCGCACGAGCGTGGGGCTGATCGGGAGGCGCGGCGAGACGATGATGCGAGCGACGTTCCAGCCGGACTTGAGGATCTCCTTCGCGAGCCAGGGCCAGTACAGCGCCGCCGACGGTCCGAGATGGATCGGATGCCCCTCACGGTCGGCGACCGCCATGCGCCGAGCGAGCAGCGCGACGGCGACCGCGGAGACGGCGCCGGCCGCCAGCAGGAACGGCGTGAAGAACCCCGACAGCAGCACCCAGAAGACGAACAGGACGGCGGCGAGGCTGAGGACTTGCGCCATGGTGTTCTCCCCTCTCCCGGCGTGCGTGCCGTACGGACCGGCGTTTCCGGGCGATTCTATCGGCTGCGCACGGTCGCCACAACCCGCGGCCCGGCCTCAAAACAAGAGCCGGGCGCGTGACGCGCCCGGCTCTGGTCGTCGTCCCCGTGAACGCGGGGACCCAGGCTTACCGGATCCCCGCTTGCGCGGGGCTTACTGGATCCCCGCTTGCGCGGGGATGACGACGCTACGCGTCGTCACTTCTTCGCCGCCGCCTTCGCCGCGGCGGGTCTCGTCTCGGGGAAGAAATAGTTCGCCGCGAACGAGTACGGCGGGAACATGAAACGCTTCGCCGGCACCACCTTCGCCGCGTACGCGTGCTGCGAGTCGAGCACCTTCTTGAAGAACGGGTTCTTCGCCGACTCTTCCTTCGCGATCTCCTCCCAGGCCTTGAAGAACGCGATCAGGATCTCGGGCTGCGTCCGCAGGATCTGGGTGCCGTGCTTGGTGCGCATCTCCTCGATCGCGTCGGCGTTCTGCTTCTGCCACTTCACCCACCAGCGCAGGTACGTCTCCGTGGTCGCCGAGCGGATCGCCTCCTGGTTCTGCGGCGGGAGGCTCGCCCACACCTCGGAGTTGATGATCAGCTCGCCGACCGAGCTCGACTCGTGCGGGCCCGGCGTATAGTGGAACTTCCACACCTGCGGCAGGCCGAGGCGCAGGTCCTCGATTCCGCCCACCCACTCGGCGCAGTCGATCACGCCGCGCTGCGCGGAGGGCACGATCTCGCCGCCGGGCATGTTCACGGTCTGCATCCCCATGCGCTGATAGATCTCGGCGACGATCCCGGTCTGGCGGCACTTCATGCCTTTGAAGTCGGCGAGGTTCTTGATCGGCCGCTTGAACCAGCCGAGCGCCTGCGGGCTCGCCGGCAGGATCGGGAACGCGATGACGTTGAGCTTGAGCTCCTTCTGGTAGAACTCCCACCACATGTCGAGGCCGCCGGCCTCGTACATCCAGCCGAGGTAATCCGTGTGGTCCATGCCGAAGATGCCGGCCGGCGTGCTCGAGAAGAGCGTCGCGGCCTTGTTCTTGCCGACCCAGTAATAGGCGATGCCGTGGCCGCCGTCGATCACCTTCTTGTGGGTGGCGTCGAGAATCTCGAACGGCGGCACGATCTGGCCGGCGGCGAGCGTCTCGATCTTCAGCTGGCCGGCCGTCAGCTTATCGACGCGCTCCGCGAAGAAGCGGAAGTTGTCTTGGAGCGTCAGGCTCGCCGGCCAGGTGGATTGCATCTTGAGGTTCCGGGGCCCGGCCGGCTGCTGGGCTGCGACGGTGCCGGCCAGCCCGACCGCCAGCGCCGCGGCGGCGAGGCGCGCCGCGAGGGTCTTAAGGCTCGATTGGGACATGGGGACTCTCCTCTCCTCTCCAGTGGAAACGGACCGCGCGTGGACGGCGCGGTGAGCCGGCATAGTAGGAACGGGGCCCGAGCGTTGTCAAACGAAACCCTGTGGCCGAGCGGCCGCTATCGGGGGGGTGCCCTCGCGTGACGGAGTCACGTTACTTCGGCTGGGCCGGCGCCGGCTTGTCCCCTTCCGCGTCCTTGGAGTCCTGCTCCGACTGCTCCTTCATGATCTCCATCGTGTCCTGCTCGAGGCTCGGCGCGTCGTCCACGACCTGCTCGACCGGCGTCTCGCGCGCCACCTTCTGCAGATACTCGGGGAAGGCGGTGGCGATCGCAGGGAAGGCGATGATGAGCACGATTGCGACGACCTGCAGGATCATGAACTGGAACATGCCCTTGTAGATCGTCGCGAGCGACCAGTCCTTCACCACCTGCTTCAAGTAGTACGCCGACATCGCCACTGGCGGCGACAGGAACGCCGTCTGCAGCACCACCGCCACGAGCGCCCCGAACCAGATGAGATCGAACTTCAGCGCCGCGACCACCGGGTAGAAGATCGGCAGGAACACCAGGATGATCGCGGGCCACTCGAACGGCCAGCCGAGCAGGAAGATTAGGATGACCACCATGATCAGCATCGCGAGCGGCGGCAGCGGCAGCGCGAGCAGCGACTCGGTGATCCAGTTCGCGGTGCCGAGCCGTGCGAACACCGCGCCGAAGATGTTGGACGTGACCGCGAGCAGGAGCACCATGCTCGAGGTCGCCATCGTGCTGAGCAGCGCCCGCTTGAGGCCCGCAAGGGTGGCCTTGCGGTAGGCGATGGCGAGGATCAACGCGCCGAGCGCACCGATGCCGGACGCCTCGGTGGGCGTCGCCCAGCCGGCAAGGATCGAGCCAAGCGTCGCCGCGATCAGGCCGACCAGCGGCACCACCCCTTGCACGACTTCCTTCAGGATCACCGGGACGGAGTGGACGCGCTCCTCCTTCGGGACCGGCGGACCGAGCTTCGGGTTGATGAAGCTGCGGATCATCAGGTACGCGATGTAGAGGCCCGCGAGGAGGAACCCGGGACCGAATGCCGCAGCGTAAAGATCGGCCACCGAGACGCCGAGCACCGGCCCCATCACGATCAGCATCACCGACGGCGGAATGAGGATGCCGAGCGTGCCGCCGGCGGTGATGGTGCCGGCGGAGAGCTGGGCGTCGTAGCCGGTCTTGACCATGATCGGCGAGGCCATGATGCCGAGCACCGTCACCGCGGCGCCGACGATCCCGGTCGCCATCGCGAACACCGCCGCGGTCAGGATCACGACGAGGAACAGCGCCCCGCGCACCGGTGCGAGCAGCGCCCGAAACGCGCTGAACAATCGCTCCATCAGTCCCGCCTGCTCGACGATGAAGCCCATGAAGATGAAAAGCGGCACCGCTGCCAGCAGCTCTTCCTTCATCATGCCGATGGTCTGGAAGTAGGCGAGGTCGAAGACCGTATGCCCGCCCAGGCCGAAGTAGCCGAAGGCGAACGCGAGGAACAGCAGCGTGAAGCTGATGGGGAAGCCGATGAAGATCGCCCCGATCATGACGATCAGCATGACCAGGCCGAGGAGCGCGCCGCCGGTCATATCGCCGCCTCCGATCGGACCGTGCGCCTGACGCCTCCTGCCGTCGGCGGCCGGAGCCATTCGACTTGGTCGCATCCCCGGCGCCAGGGCGCCGGGGCCCCTGCTCCCTGTCTCATATCTCCACCTTCTCCTTGTGCTCGAGCTCGATGCCGGTGCGCGCCGCCCAGACGCTCTTGATCGTCTCCGACACGCCCTGGATCAGCAGCAGCAGGATCGCGAGCGGCACCACCATCTTGAACGGCCACAGGATCGGCCGCCACGGCGTCTGCTCGGAGGTCTCGCCGATCGTGAATGCGTACCACCCCTCCTGGCCGCTGATGTAGAGGAATACGAGCAGCGAGGGGAAGAAGAACACGAGGTAGGCGATCGAGTCGATCATGCCCTTGGTGCGGACCGACCACCGCTCGAAGAAGAAGTCGGTGCGGATGTGGGCGCCCTTGTGCAGCGCATATGCGGCCCCGAGCATGAAGAGCGTGCCGTACAGCATGTAGGTCACGTCGAACGACCAGATCGTCGGGGCGCTGAAGAGGTAGCGCGCGAAGACCTCGTAGCTCACCGCCAGCACGAGTGGCACGCTGAGCCACGCGATCCACCCGCCGGTGGTGTCGGTGAACTTGTCGACCACCCGGACGATGGTGATCAGGGTTGGCGAAGGTTCGGGCATGCGAGTCCCCGGTCTCGGTCTGCAGGCTTGGCGGAAAAGACCGGCCCGCC
>DATEDA010000022.1:0-15735 GCA_035286595.1 Burkholderiales bacterium
ATCGTGTAGAGGATGTACATCCCGGCGAGCAGGAAACCTGGCCCGATCGCCGCCTCGTAGAGCTTGCCCACCGACACGCCGATCACCGGGCCCATCACGACGAGCATCACCGACGGCGGGATGAGGATGCCGAGCGTGCCCCCGGCGGCGATGGCGCCCGCCGACAGGCGAGCGTCGTAACCGGCTTTGATCATCATCGGCCCGGCGACGATGCCGATCAGCGCGACCGTCGCGGAAGCCGTGCCTGCGGCGATCGCGAACAGGGTCGCGGTGACGAGCACCACGAGGTAGAGCGCGCCGCGCACCGGGGCGAACAGGCCGCGGAAGGCGTGGAACATGCGCTCGATCACGCCGGTCTGGCCGCAGAGGTAGCCCATCAGGATGAACATCGGCACGGCCACGAGATCGTCCTGCTTCATCAGGCCGATCGTCTGCAGGTAGGCGAGGTCGAACACCATCGGACCGAGCGCCGCGAGCCCGAACGCGAGCGCGAGGAAGAGGAGCGTGAAGCTCACCGGCAGGCCGATGAAGATGGCCGCGAGCATCACTGCGAGCATCGCCAGCCCGACGAGCGCCTGGCCGGTCACAGCTCGGCGCCCTCCCGACGCTCGTACTCGCGCCCCGCCCTCACCGCGTACCAGCTCTTCAGCGTCTCCGAGACGCCCTGGACGATCAGCAGCGCCGCCGCGAGCGGCAGCGCGGCGCGGAACGGCCACATCACCGCCCCCAAAGGGGTCAGGGCGGAGACCTCGCCGATGCGAAACGAGTACCAGACGTCGCCGACGCCGATCCAGACGAGCGCCAGCATCGCCGGGAAGAAGAGCAGCAGGTAGGCGACGAGGTCGATCGCGCCCTGCGTGCGCCCGGAGTAGCGGTTCCAGAAGAGATCGGTCCGCACGTGCGCGCGCTTGAGCAGCGCGTAGCCGCAGCCGAGCATGAACGCCGCGCCGTTCGCCATGATGCTCGTTTCGGGCGCCCAATTCGTGGGGGCGTTGAGCAGATAGCGAGAGAAGGCCTCGTAGCCGAGCGCGACGAGGATGTAGAGCATCGCAAGCGAGACCAGCCTTCCGGTCGCATCCGTGAACCCGTCGATCGCGCGGATGACCGCGTGGAAGGCGGACGGGAACCCGCGCATGCTTGGCGCCCCGCGCGTCAGGCGTCTCCCCAAACGTCTCGCGCGACCTTCAGCACCAGCTCGAGCTTGCGCTTCTGGTCGTCGTGGCTGATCGGCTGGCCGGAGCCGGCCACCGAGCTGAACCCGCACTGCGGCGAGATCCCGAGGCGCTCGAGCGGCACGTAGCGCGACGCCTCGTCGATCCGGCGCTTCAGCTCGTCCGCCGACTCGAGCGCCGGCGTCTTCGTGCTCACCAGCCCCAGCACCACCCGCTTGGGCGCCGGCATGAACCGCAGCGGCCGGAAGTCGCCCGCGCGCGGCGTGTCGAGCTCGAGGAGAAACGCGTCCGCATTCACGCCGCCGAAGACCCGCTCGGCGATCGGCTCGTAGCCGCCCTCGGCCATCCACGCCCCCTTGAGGTTCCCGCGGCACATGTGGACCGCCTTCGCCATGCCGGGCGGGCAGGCGGCGAGCACGTCGTTGACCAGCCGCACATAGCGCGCGGTGAGCGCGTCCGGGTCCTCGCCGCGCGCGCGGACGTCGGCGCGGGCGTGTTCGTCGCAGTTGCACGGCAGCGCGGTGTCGTCGAGCTGAAGGTACCGGCAGCCGATCGCGGCGAGCTCGGCGATCTCGGTGCGATAGATCCCGACCAGGTCGGCGTAGTACTGCTCGATGTCCGGGTAAGCGGCCTCGTCCACGCTCTTCGGCCCGAGGAAGAAGTGCATCACGTCCGGCGCGGGGATCGTCACTTTAGGGATGCCGCGCTTTACCACGCTCTTCAGGAAGCGGAACTCGTCGGTCGCGATGCCGTGCGTGCGCCGCAGGCGCCGTTGCGCGTAGGGCGAGGGCATCGTGCCCTTGTCGCCCCGCTCGTCGTGGAACCCGAGGACCGTGCCCTCGCGCATCCCGAAGCCCTCGACCGCCTCGATGAACCCCGCGGACCAGCCGCGCCGCCGGAACTCGCCGTCGGTCACTGCCGGAACGCCGAGCGCCTCCTGGAACGCGACTGCGTCGCGGATGGACTCGTCCTGGAGTGCGCGGAACTGCTCGGGCGCGATCCGCTTGTCGCGCAGCTCGCGCGCGGCGGCGAGCAGGCGCTCGGGCCGCAGCAGGCTGCCGATGTGGTCGGCGCGGAACGACGGCGATTCGGTGGTGGGCATGCGCTTCTCCTGCTGGACTCCGGGTCCCGTTCTAGCCGGCTCGCCCCCGGTCTTCGCGGATCATGTCCGATCCGCGCTCCGCGATCATGAGCGTCGGCGAGTTGGTGTTCCCGGAGGTGATCGCCGGCATGATCGAGGCGTCGACGACGCGCAGGCGCTCGAGCCCGTGCACGCGCAGGCGCGAGTCGACGACGGCGCTGCGGTCGGTGGCGACGCCCATCCGGCACGTGCCGACCGGATGAAAGATCGTCGTGCCGACGTCACCGGCCGCCTTCGCCAGCTGGTCGTCGGTCTGGACGTCCAGGCCCGGCTTGAACTCCTGCGGCTCGTACTTCGCGAGCGCGGGCTGGGTCGCGATCTTCCGCGTGAGCCGCAGCGCTTCGGCAGCGACTTTCCTGTCCTCCGGCGTCGCGAGGTAGTTCGGCATGATCGCCGGGTGCGCGCGCGGGTCGGGACTCTTGATTGTGACGCGGCCGCGGCTCGTCGGGCGCAGGTTGCACACCGAGGCGGTGAAGGCCGGGAAGGGGTGCAGCGGATCGCCGAACTTGTCGAGCGAGAGCGGCTGGATGTGGTACTCAATGTTCGCGGTCGCCTGCGACGGGTCGGATCTCGCGAAGCCGCCGAGCTGGCTCGGCGGCATCGTCAGCGGGCCGGTGCGGAACAGGGCGTACTCGAGCCCCATCATCGCCTTGCCCCAGACGCTGTTCGCGCGCTGGTTGAGCGTCACGGCGTTCTTCACCTTGAACACCATCCGCAGCTGGAGGTGGTCCTGCAGGTTCTCCCCGACCCCGGCGAGCTCGCGGGTGACCGGGATGCCCAGCGGCTGGAGCGCCGCGGCCGGGCCGATGCCCGAGAGCTGCAGGATCTGCGGCGAGCCGATCGCCCCCGCCGCGAGAATCGTCTCGATCCGCGCTTCGGCGAACGCCTCCTGGCCTGCGCGCAGGAGCTCGATCCCCGCCGCGCGCCTGCCGTCGAGGCGCACCCGCTTCACGAGCACGTCGGTCATCACCGTGAGGTTGGGGCGGTTCATCGCCGGGCGCAGGAAGCCCTTCGTCGCATTCCACCGCACGCCGCGCCGCTGGTTGACCTCGAAGAACGCACAGCCCTCGTTGTCGCCGCGGTTGAAGTCGTCGATCTTGGGGATCCCGGCCTGCGCCATCGCCTCGCGGTACGCGACCAGGAGGTCCCACGACAGCCGCTGCCGCTCGACGCGCCACTCGCCGCCCGCGCCGTGCGCTTCGCTGGCACCGAGGTGGTGGTCCTCCGAGCGCTTGAAGATCGGCAGCACGCTCCCCCACGACCAGCCCGGATCGCCGGTGAGCCGCGCCCACCCGTCGTAGTCCTCCTTCTGGCCGCGCAGGTACAGCATCGCGTTGATCGACGAGCAGCCGCCGAGCACCTTGCCGCGCGCGTACAGGATCGAGCGGCCATTCAGGCCCGGCTCCGGCTCGGTGCGGTAGCACCAGTCGGTGCGCGGATTGCCGATGCAGTACAGGTAGCCGACCGGGATGTGGATCCAGATCCAGTCGTCCTTGCCGCCGGCCTCGAGCAGGAGGACCTTCACGTCGGGATCCGCGGACAGCCGGTTCGCGAGCACGCAACCCGCGGTGCCCGCGCCGACGATCACGTAGTCCCAGGTGCCGAGCGTGGTCGTCATGTCCCGTAGCGCACCGGAGAGCCGAACGCCTTGATCGCGGCGAGCGCGCTGTAGCACGCGAGGAGCGCGGTCTTCGGGTTGTCGGGCGAGGGCACCGACTCGAGCTTGATGCTGATCGTCCCGGTCCGCCCGCGCACGCTTATATAGTGGGTGTTGAAGCGGAGCGCCGGATCGGCAACCACCTTCAGCCGCGTGCGGTCGAAGCCGACCCCGGCCATCGCGAGCACCGCCGCGATGTTCACGTTCGCCGGAAAGTGCGGAACGCCCTCGCGCGCGGTGCCGTCGAAGAGCGTCACCGGTCCGGTGAGGCGATCCAGGTCGACGCCCAGGCGTTCGACGTACGGGATGCCCTGCCACGCCGCCGGGGGTTTGGTGACCGCGATCTCGACCTCGTCGACCCCGGCGGCGCAGGCCGCCTTCAGCGCGTCGAGCCCGCCGATGCCGCCCGAGGGGACGTAGAGCATTGCCCGTCGTTCGGCCGCAAGCCGTTCGAGCTTCGCGCGCAGCGCGTCGTCGCAGAGCGCCCCGCCGGAGAGGACGATCACCGGGATGCCCGCTTCGAGGAGCGGGGCCGCGTATTGACGCACTGCATCGTGCGACGCGGCTTCGACGACCGCATCGGGCGCGAGCGCGACGAGCGCCGCGACGCTCGTCACGAACTCGACGCCAAACTCGGCGGCGAGGGGCCTACCCCGCGAGGCGTCGCTTCGGCCCAGGACCGCGACGGCGGTCACGTCGCCCAGTTCCCCCCGCCGGACGTGCTCCAGCACGAGCCGGCCGATCACGCCGCCGCCGATGATGCCGATGCGCACCGGGAAGGTCCCTCCGCGGCGGGATTCTGCCATGCGGCCCCGCGTTGGCGTCGTGCAGCGCCGCATTGCCCCAGCTGCGGGACGAAGCGTAAACTGCAGCGCACTTCGACCTAGGAGGGCTCGACAATGCTCAAACGTACGCTCGCCTTATTCGTCGCCGGCGTGATCGCGGCCTTCGGCACCTCGGCGTGGTCTCAGGTGAAGGAGATTCCCTGGGGCACCTCGGCGGTCGGATCGGCCGGGCACAAGGCGCTCATCGTGTTGGCCGACGTGTTGAACCGCGGGATGCCGAAGTACCGGGTCACCGTTCAGCCGACGCCCGGCGCGATCGTGACGGTCAAGGGCTACGCGACCGGCCAGTTCGAAGGCTATTACGGCGCCGACATCGCCTTCTACGAGCTCGCCAACGACCTCAACCGTTTCAGGGGCTTCAAGGCGAGCATGAAGCGCCAGCCGCTGCAGTCGTTCTGGGCCTTCACCGTCGAGGTCGGCACCGCGGTCCATTCGCGCGACCGGGGCAAGTTGAAGAGCTGGGCCGACCTGTCCGGCAAGCCGGTGTTCACCGGGCCGCTGCCCTGGGACGTGCGCGCGCATCTCGAGCGCGCCTACGGCGCGCTCGGCGTGAAGCACCAGTACCGCCAGGTGGATCTCGCCGCCGCCGGATCGCTGCTTCAGAGCGGCGGCATCGAGGCGTTCATCATCTACACCAACGCCGAGACCACCACCGCGCCCTGGATCACCGAGGCGTCGCTTGCGGCCGACTGGGCGGCCCTCAACCCGACCGCCAGCGAGATCGAGGCCCTGAAGCAGTTCGGTTTCACCGTCACCGAGGTGAAGCCCGAGGCGTTCAAGCGGAACGTCCACGCCGACAAAGTGGTCCTGCTGCCGTTCTACTACGGCTTCCACGTCGGCCTCGAGGTGCCCGCGGACGACATGTACGCGATGCTCAAGCTGATCGAGACGAACGCGGGCGAGCTCGCTCAGGCCGACGGGAGCTTCGCGCAGATCGCGAAGGACATGCCCGGCATGCAGCGCCTCGGCGTGAACTCGTCGGCGGACCTCGTGCCGATCCATCCGGGGCTTGCCAAGTACATGCGCGAGAAGGGCGTCTGGAACGCGAAGTGGGACGCCCGGGTCGCGAAGTAGAGTTCGACCCCGGACGTTCGACTCGGGGACGGGCACGAGCACCGGCCCGTCCCGTCCCCGGCTGATCAGGGGGACTCATGGCCGCATCCCCCGCTCCTTCCTCTCGGCCGCGCGTCGCGGTCGAGTACCTGTACTCCCTGACGGCGGTCTTCTTCTTCCTCTATCTCTTCGTCTATTACTGGACCAGCGAGGGCGGGCCGACCCTGCTCGCGATCACGCTGGTCCCGGTCACCTTCGTCCTGTTCACCCTGGAGGCGTTGCGCAAGAACGAGTTCTACCCGCGGCTTCCGGCGATCGCCAATTACGTCATCGCCGCCGTCTACATCGCCGTGTCGCTCGCCGTCGCCGTGTACATGCACACGGAATACTTCGAGATCGGCACGGTGCGGGCCGGGATCTGGAGCGCGACCGACCTCACCATGGGCGCGCTGATGGTCGTCCTAATTATGGAGTACGCGCGCAAGCGCTACCTGCCGCTGTTCATCCTGAACGTCATCCTGATCCTCTATGCGGTGTATGGCGCGGTGGTGCCCGGCATGTTCTTCCATCCCGGGCTGAGCTGGGGACGGGTCGTCACCGCAATGAGCGTCGAGATGTCGACCGGCATCTTCTCCAACCTGCCCCAGCTCGCGCTGACACTGATCGGGTCGTTCATCCTCGTCCTGAGCGCGCTGCGCGCCTTCGGCTGCGTGGAGTCGATCCTCAAGGGCTCGACCCAGATCGCCGTGCGCTCGCCGCACGCCCTGCCGCAGTCCGCCGTGGTCGGTTCGATGGCCGTCGGCACCGTGAGCGGCAGCGGTGCGGCCAACGCCATTACCGTGGGCTCGGCGACCATTCCGGCCATGATCGGCGCCGGCATGCCGCGGGTGGTCGCGGCCGCCATCGAGACGGCTTCATCGCTCGGCGGGCAGCTGATGCCGCCGGTCATGGGCATCTCCGCCTTCCTGATGGCGGAGTTCCTCGGGCGCAGCTACTTCGACGTCGTCGCGCGCGGCTACGCGCCGGCGATCATCTATTACGTCGGCGTCAGCGTGTCGGTCTACCTGCTGTCCACGCGCTACCGCGCGCGCCTCGACGCCGTCGTCGCGGAGACCATGCGCTGGACCGACTGGATGAACATCGGCGCCTTCGTCGCCGTCGTCGGCGGGCTGATCGGCCTGATGGCGACGCTGCACCTCGCGCCGATGTTCGCCGCGCTCTACGTCTTCCTGGCCGTCGCCGGCGCCCTGGTCGTCGCGCACCTGGTGGCGATCGCGTGGGCGCGCGGCTGGTCATGGCGCGCGCTCGTCGCCCCGATCGGGCGCCTCATCGACACGTTCGCGAGCATGACCTCCGACTTGACGCTGCTGCTGGCGACGCTGTCGATCATGACCGGGGCGTTCGTCATCACCGGCGTGCCGACGAAGATCGGCTCCCTCCTCGTCGCGGCCGCCGGGGTCAACCTCGCCGCCATGGCGATCGTCGCCTTCTTGTTCGGCGCGCTGCTCGGCACGGGGCTGCCGCCGGCGCCGACCTACATCATCACCGCCCTCGTGATTGCGCCGCCGATGATCCGCGTCGGCGTGGACCCGTGGGTCGTGCACTTCTTCGCCTTCTTCCTCGCGGTCTGGGGCGAGCTCACGCCGCCCACTTCCGTGGCCGCCGCGGTCACGGCGAAGATCGCCGATGCGTCCTTCATGCAGACGCTGTTCCGCGCGATCACGATCTGCGTCTCGCTGTTCGTCCTGATGGCCGGCGTCTTCACGCGGCCGGAGCTCGTGCTGGAGCCCGGCGTTGCGCAGATCGGGGCGGCACTGCTGATCATGACCGCGACGGTCGGCGTCACTTTCAGCATCCAGGGGCGGTTCGCCGATCGCCCCGAGATCGACGTGCCGCTGCGGCTCGTGCTCGCCGCCGTCGCGTTGGTGGTGCTGCTCCATCCGGATCGCCAGGTCGCGGTGCTCGCGTGCGTCCCGGTCGGCCTGTTCGTCGGCTACTGGGTGCTACGGCGCCGCAACGCGCCGGTCGTCGCGCGGGTCGGCGCCCACTGAAGCCGCGGGGCGAAGCATCGCTTCCACGCTGTCATTGTGGACGGTGATCGTCGAGCGCGAGCGCGCAGCGCTCGCCTCCGGCGCGTTGCGGCCGATCGCGACCGAGGAGAGCGTCGTCGAGGATGCCGGCGTCCGGTTCATCGTGCGGACCGTGTCGAGCCTCGCGCAGAAGGCGGAGGCAGGGAGCCTCGCGACCCCCCCCACAACAGACCGCGGGAACCCGTTCCTGCCGCCGGACCCGGCGTTGACGGTCGGGGAGATCTCGCCGACCCACCTCGGCGTGCTGAACAAGCACCCGGTCGTCGCGCACCATCTGCTCGTCGTGACCAAGCGGTTCATCCCGCAGGAGGAAGCGCTCGATCACGACGACTTCGCCGCCGTGGCGACCTGCCTCGGCGAGATCGACGGGCTCGCCTTCTACAACGCCGGCCGGGAGGCCGGCGCGAGCCAGCCGCACAAGCACTTGCAGCTCGTGCCGCTGCCGCTCGGCGCCGGCCCGTGGGTCGTGCCGATGGAGGTGCTGTTCGACAGCTGGGCCGCCGCCGGCCCGGTATTGCGGCTGTTGCGCCTGCCGTTCAGCCACGCGTTCGCGCTGCTCGATCCGCTGCTGTTCGAGGATCCGGAGCGGGCCGCGGAGCGGATGCTGGAGCTCTACGATGCGGCGATGGATGCGATCGAGGTGGTGGAGGAGGGGGCGGCGAACGACGAGCCGAAGCGCATGGCGCCGTACAACCTGCTCGTCACGCGAGGCTGGATGCTCGCGGTCCCGCGGTCGCGGGAGAGGTTCGACTCGATTTCCGTGAACGCGCTCGGGTTCGCGGGGTCCCTTTTCGTACGGGACCAGGCCGAGATGCAGCGGCTGCGCGAAGCCGGGCCGATGCGCGTGCTGAAGGAAGTGGCGGCGTAAAGAGCGGCCGGGAAACGGCCCGGCGCCCCTCAGTCGATCAGCCGACCCGCGGCGTCGTAGAACGGGTAAGGGCCGTCGAAATCGCCGATGACGGCGGTGTGCGTGATCAGCCCGGCGCCATCGATCCACTGGTGCAGCTGGTAGCCGGGCGGCTCGAGCACGAAGGCCGACGGCCCGTCGGGACGGAGATCCAGCGCGACCTGGTGACAGGACGCCGGACACGTCGAGGCGATGGTGTGCACGATGCGGCACTGGATCGAGCGATGCACGTGCCCGCAGATGATGCGCTCCACCTGGCGGTGGCGGGCGATCACCGCAGCGAAGCCTTCCTTGCCCGCCAGGCCGAGCTTGTCCATGTGGGCGATGCCGGTGACGAACGGCGGATGGTGCATCATCACAACGGTGGGCCGTTCGGGCGCGGCGGCGAGCGTCCGGTCGAGCCAGGCGAGCCGCTCCGCGCACAGCTCGCCGTCGCCGCGCATCGGGATGACCGTGTCGAGCGCGACCAGGCGCAGCGGCCCGCAATCGGTGGCGTACTGGAGGAAGCCGGTGCGCGGCAGGTAGTCGTGCTCCGGGAATGCCGCGCGCAGCTCGCCGCGGTCGTCGTGGTTCCCCGGCAGGAGAAGGCAGGGCGCGCGCAACGGTCCCAGGATCTCGCGCAGATGCTCGTATTCCGCCGGCTTGCCGAAATCCACCAGATCGCCCGTGAGCGCTACCAGATCGGGTTGCGGATCGAGGGCGTTCAGCGTGGCCACGGCGCGCGCAAGGTGCGCGGCCGTATCGATTTTCCGGTAGGCGAGCTTCCCCCGCACCTTGACGTGCGTGTCGGTGAGCTGGGCGAGAATCATTGCGAGTCCTTGAGCAGGAGCAGCGAGTTGCCGTCGATGGCGAGGTGTACGGGAGCGTCGCGGGCGAACTCGCGGCGTTCGCCCGTTTCCACGATCACCGGGTGGCCGCCGCACTCGATGAAGAGGCGCGTCCGGTCGCCGAGGAAAAAAGCCGCGCTCACCGTTCCGGCGAGCTGGGCCGAGTCCGCGTCGGCGAGCCGCACCGACTCCGGCCGGAACAGCACGTGCCGCGCTCCGGGGGGCGCGCCGGGCCAGGGAATCGCGCCCGCGGCGGTGACGAAGCGGCCGGCCTCGACGCGTCCCTCGAGCCGGTTCATGCTGCCGATGAACTCGGCGACGAAGCGGCTGGCGGGCGCGAAGTAGATCTCGCGCGGCGCGCCGATCTGCGCGACCTTGCCGTGGTCCATCACCACGATGCGGTCGCCGAGCGCCATCGCCTCGGCCTGGTCGTGCGTGACGTAGATCGAGGTGATGCCGAGACGGCGCAGGAGCGCATCGATCTCCACGCGCAGCGTGTCGCGCAGCTTTGCGTCGAGCGCGGTGAGCGGCTCGTCGAGGAGGAGCGCGCGGGGCCGCACGGCGAGCGCGCGGGCCAGCGCGACGCGCTGGCGCTGGCCGCCGGAGAGCTGGTCGATCCGCCGGTCCGCGAGCGATTCGATCCGCATCATCGCCAGCATTTCGTCCACGCGCGCGTCGCGCCCGGCCTTGTCGAGGCCGCCGATGCGAAGCCCGTACGCGATGTTGCCGCGCACATCCATGTTCGGAAACAGCGCGTAGGACTGGAATACCAGGCCCACGCGGCGCCGCTCGATCGGAACCGGCGTGACGTCCGTGCCGTCGAACAGCACCCGACCGCCCGGGTCGGGTTCCTCCAGGCCGGCGATGATGCGCAACGCCGTCGTCTTGCCGCAGCCGGACGGGCCGAGAACGACGAGCGTTTCGCCCGCCCGGATCTCCAGATCGAGCGGTTCGAGGGCGCGCGTGCCGTCCGCGAAGGTCTTGCCGCAGCGCTCCAGCCGAATCGCCAGCGGCGCCGGCGCCTCGCTCATCGCCGCGTCGCTTTCGTTCCCAGCTCGACCGGCCGGGCCAGCACCTGGATGCCGATGAGGAGCGGGACGATCATGACGAAGAACACCAGGGTGTAGGCGCTGCCGACCTCGAGGCGGAGCGAAGCGTAGGCGTCGGCGAGACCGACGGGCAGCGTCTTGGTGAGCGGCGTGTGGAGGAGCCAGGTCATGTTGAACTCGCCCATGGACAGGGTCACGACCATGAGCGAGCCCGCCAGGATGCCGGAACGGCAGTTCGGCAGCACGACGGTGAAGATGCGCCGGAAAAATCCGGCGCCGAGGCTCGCCGCGCCCTCCTCCAGCGTCTTCAGGTCGATCGCGCCCATCACCGCCAGGACCGAACGCACCATGAACGGCAGCGTGAACAGCACGTGGCCGGTCAGGATGAAGGTCCAGGAGGTGCGGAACTCGCCGAGCGTGTTGTAGGTGACGATTAGGGCCATCGCGGTCGCTAGGCCGGGGATGGCGACCGGCATCACCAGCAGCTCCTCAATCGTCCGGGCGAGCGCCCCCTGTCGGCGCGCGAGCGCGTAGGCGGCCGGCACGCCGAGCAGCAACGTGCACGCGAGGCAGGCGAGGGCGATTCCGATCGAGCGGAAGATCGTGTCGCTGTAGCCCTCCCAGACCTGCGCCACCCAGCGCAGCGTCATGCCGCTCCCGATCCCCGACTGATAGTTGACCGTCACGCCGGCCAGCATCGACATGCCCACCGGCACGATCAGGAACGCGCAGACGCACAGCGTGAATCCGAGCAGGCACCAGAAGGCGGGGCCGCGGCGCCGCATCGCGTCAGCCCGCCGCCGCCACGGTCGAGCCGGCGGCAGTGCGCGCGAGCGCCAGCACCGCCCAGGTGAGCACGCCGAGGACGAAGGACAGCGCGGCCGCTGCGGCGATGTTCGCCTCCTCGGTGAACACGCCGTAGATCGTCACGGGCAGCACGTTGATGCGGGTGGCGAGCGTGAAGGCGGTGCCGAACGCGCCCATGGCCGTAGCGAAGCAGATCGCGCCCGCGGACAGCAGCGCCGGCTTCAGGCCCGGCACGATCACGTCGCGCACCACGCGCAGGGGCCCGGCGCCGAGCGAGCGCGCCGCCTCCTCGACCTTCGGATCGAGCTTCTCCGCCGCGGCCATCACGGTGAGGATCGTGCGGGGGATCGAGAAGTAGACGTAGCCGATGAAGAGCCCGGCCATCGAGTAGGCGAACACCAGGGGCTCGCCGGTGAGCCATTCGGCGACGTCGCCGATCACCCCTTGCCGGCCGGCCAGCATGATCACCATGAAGCCGATGACCACGCCGGGAAAGGCGAGCGGGAAGGTCAGCATCGCGACCAGCGCGACGCGGCCCCAGAAGCGGTTACGCGTGAGGAAGACGCCGGCAACGCCGGAGATGGCGAGCGTCGCGCCGGTCACGCTCGCCGAGAGCAGGGTCGTCGAGACCAGGCTGTTGAAGTAGTTCCGGTTGGTCAGGATCGCGCCGTAGGCGGCCCAGCCTTCCTTGCCGGTGCCGCCGATGACGAACAGCTGGCCGAGCGGAACGAGGAAGAACGCCGCGAAGACGATGCCTGCGGGCAGAAACAGCAGCAGCAGCAGCCGGTTGCTGCGGGCCATGGGCGCGGACGACGGGGCCGCGACGCCGGAGCCCGCAGTCCCCGGGGGCGCCCGGTCAGTTCACTTCCTTGTAGCGCTCGACGATCGTCTTCTGCGCTGCCGAGAGCCGCTTCAGGTCGATCGGCTTCGCGCGCGCGTACTCGGCGTCCGGCAGGAACTTCGCTTTCGCCTCCGCCGACAGCTTGTCCGCGAACACCGGGCGCAAGTAGGCATTGCCCCACATCCTCTGGCTCTCGTCGGACAGCAGGAAATCGAGCATCCGCCGGCCGTTGTCCGGATTCGGGCCGTTCGCCACCAAGCCCATGATGTAGGGGAACACGACGGTGCCCTCCTTCGGGATGACGAACCGGACCGGCGCCTTGTCGGTGTACTGGCCGCGATAGGCATTGAAGTCGTAGTCGAAGAGGATCGGGATCTCGCCGGAGATCACCCGCGCGTACGAGGTCTGCTTCGGCACGATCGGCTGGTTCTTCTGCAGCTCCTTGAAGTACCTGATCGCCGGGTCGATGTTCTCGTACGTGCCGCCGAGGGCGAGATTCACCGCCATCACGCCGACCTGGCCGACGGCCGCGCTGGTCGGATCGAGATAGCCGACCATGCCCCGGTAGTCGGGCTTGAGCAGATCGCCCCAGCTCTGCGGGACGGGCTTCCCCTTGAGCGCCGCGGTGTTCACGAACAGGCCGAGCGTGCCGGCGTGGATCGTGAACCAGTATCCGTCCGGGTCCTTGAGGTCGGCGGGGATCCTCTCCCAGCCCTTCGGCCGGTGGGGCGCGAGCACCCCGGCACCGCGCGCGGGCTCGCCGAACGTGCCGCCGAAATAGGCGACGTCCGCCACCGGCTTGGACTTCTCGGCGATCAGCGCCGAGAGGGTCTGGCCGGAATTCTTGTTGTCGGGAGGGACGGCGATGTTGAGGCGGGCCTGGATCGCCTTCAGCTGCGAGCCCCAGTCGGCCCATTCCGGCGGGCAGTTGTAGCAGATGGCGCGCTGCTGGGCGACGACCAGACCCGAACTGACGAGCGCGGCGGCGCCGAGCGCGAGGGCAACCACGGTGCGAAGCAGCATGAACTTTCCCCCTGTTTGCAATGGCGAAGGCTAGGATATGGATGTTGCACTGGCGTGGCAAGCAGGAACGGTCTTCACCAATCAATGAGGAGAGGGATCACAATGAAACGACCGATTTTCATCACCCTAGGGCTGCTCGTCATCGGGTTTGCCGTTTTCGGCTGCGCAACCCAGCCGTCCGGTCAAGCCGACGCCGGCTGGGTCACGCTTCTCGACGGCCCCAAGGGAATGGACAACTGGACCCGCGTCGGTGACGCCAATTGGCGGGTGGTGGACGGCGTCGTCCAGGCCGACACCGGCAAGGGCGGCAGCTTCCTCGTTTCGAAGAACGTCTACAAGGACTTCATGATCCGGGTCGAGTTCTGGGCCAGCGACGACGCCAACAGCGGCATCTACATGCGTTGCGCCGATCCCAACAAGCTCACCGACAAGAGCTGCTACGAGGCGAACATCTTCGACCAGCGCCCCGACCCGACCTACGGCACGGGGGCCATCGTCCATCTCGCTGCGGTCAAGCCGATGCCCAAGGCCGGCGGCAAGTGGAACACCTATGAGATCACGGCCAAGGGCGCGCAGCTCACCGTCGTGCTCAATGGCGTCCGCACCGTGGAGCTCAAGGACAGCCAGTTCGCCAGCGGACCGATCGCGCTGCAGTGGGGTAAGGGTGTCGTCAAGTTCCGCAAGGTGCAGATCAAGCCGCTCTAGCCTCGCGCGCGCGGCGCGGCGCCGGGGCTCAGTAAGGCCGCGAGCCGAAGAGATACGGGTGCGCGGCTAGCAGGATGAGGTAGAGCGCGAGCCCCGCGCCGACCCGCTTCCAGCCGATCTCCCCGAACCGGAAGCGGTTGCGGCCGTTGACGATCGCGCCGAACGGCACGTTCGAGGTGACGTCGGCGAAACGCTTCCAATCCTCCCCGAGCGCGTCGGCCTTGCGCGCGTCGATCAGCGCCGTGCCGAGCGCCGCGAGGACGAGGAAGCCGCCGAAGAAGACGAGCGACGCGAGGTCGCCGCGCGCGAGGATGTGCACGGCCGCCCAGAGGATGACGCCCCACATGATCGGATGGCGCGTCACGCGGATGATGCCGCGCGCGGGCTCGTCGGCCTTGAGCGCCGCCTGCTGCATCACCGCGGTCGGGTTGCGGGTCATGCCGCCGGCGGCGATCAGGATCAGCGCGAACGGCATGACGACGAGCGGCCAGAGCCTGAGCCCCGGCACCTGCCACAGCGGCTGGAACGGCGCCCTGGCGTACGCCCAGATCATCCACCCGAGCGTCGCGAGCGAGAGGAGCGAGTACGCGCCCAGGTAAACGTGCTCGCTGATCGCCTCGACGAGCGGCCGCCGGAGCGGCGTGCTCGAGACGAAGTGCGCGCCCAGGAAGACCAGCGTGGCGAGGATCAGGTGGGCGATCGGATCCATCGCCGCGCAACCTTCTAGAGCGTCGGGCTCGCGAACTCCCCGCCGAGCGCGACCAGTCCCCAGTTCGAGCCGTGCGCATCGAAGGCGAAGCCGATGTGCGCTCCGAGCGAGTGCGCGTCGCGGAAGATGCGCTGGATCGGGTAGCTGTCGTAGATGCCGTTCGCACCCGCCATCGCGTGCAGGAGGTCGACCGCCTCGGTGCAGAGCTGGACGGCGTAGGCAACGTTGCGCTTCACCGCGAGCTTCTCCTCGACCGACATGACGCGACCCTCGGCGGCGACCCGCTGTGCCTCGATGCAATCCTGCCGGAGGATGAGCCGCGCCGCGTCGATCCGCGCGCCCGCCGCACCCACCCTTAGCTGGACGGTCTGGAAGTCGCGCATGCGCATGCCGGTGTAGTTCGTGCTGCGTGCCTTCACCGCCTCGCACGTGAGCTCGAGCGCGGCCTGGGCATTGCCGAGCGCGGCGCCGGAGAGGCAGTGCGATCCCATGGTCGTGATCGGCACGCGGTAGACGGGGTTGGGATTGACCCGCGCTCCGGGAAACTCCGCACCGCCGCGGCAGCTGTACATGTCGAGGGCACGGTACTCCGGCACGAACAGGTCCTTTGCCCGCACCGACTTCGAGCCGGTCGCGCGCATCCCCATGACGTGCCAGTCGTCGATGATGTCGTACTCCGAGCGGTGGACCAGACACATGCGGTGGCCGACGACCCGCTCGCCGTCGCGGACGGTGACGGCGAGCATGTTCCAGTCGGACGGGTCGACGCCGCTCGAGAAGTTCCAGTGGCCGCTCACGACGAACCCGCCGTCCACCTTGCGGCCCTGACCCTGCGGGAAGGCGATCCCCGACGCGATCAGCACGTCGGGGTTCTTGCCCCAGAGCTCGTCCTGGGCGCGCTCGTCGTAG
>DATEDA010000023.1:0-6748 GCA_035286595.1 Burkholderiales bacterium
GATGCCGTCGGTGCCTTCGGCGACGTGCCAGTCGATGAGGGACTTGAACCGCGCGATGTCGAGGCGCCCGTCCTCGAGCATCGGCGTGACGATGGCGACCAGGCTGCCCTGAATCATTGGCCTCACGCCCTTGCGGAAATGTGAAATCTTACCGGATTTGCCCGGCTCTTGGCACGGCATTTAACCAATCGTTACAGAGTCGGCCGCGACTCGCGCCGCACAAATGCGCTGGATCGCGGCCGGTTTCGGCGCGTCCACGCGCCCCTGCTCGAACGCGACGACCGTGAGCCGCTCGCGGACCACCTCGAGGAGCTCGCCCGGCCGCAGGAGGAAGTGGGGATGCGACGGCCGGCCAAGCGCCTCATTTCCCTGCATGAACGTCTCGTAGATGAGCACGCCCCCCGGGCGCAGCGCGGCCACGAGGTCGCCGAACAGCGGACGGTGAAGGTAGTTGGCGACGACCACGCCGTCGAAGCGCGCGGGCGGAAACGGCCAGGACGCGGCCTCGAGGTCCGCCGCCTGCGTCCGCACGCCGGGCACTGCCGCGAGCGCCGTCAGCGCGGCGTCGTCCCGGTCGACCGCCAGGACCCGGCAGCCGCGCGCGGCGAGGTAGCGCGTGTGCCGGCCAGACCCGCACGCGACGTCGAGCACTTCGCCGCCCGGCCGGATCAGCGTGGCCCATCGGACCACCCAGGGCGACGGGGATTGGATCTCGTGCTGAGCGGGCATGAAGATGGTCGCGAGGTGCGGCGCGAGTCATTATATGGATTCGTCTCCGGAGCGAACGCCCATGGCCCTCGACACTGCGAAGGTGGAGTTTCCCGGCGCGCTCGGCGCGAGCCTGAACGCCCGCCTCGACTTGCCGGTCGCGCCGCCGGCCGCGTACGCGCTCTTCGCGCACTGCTTCACCTGCTCGAAGGACACGCGCGCCGCGACCTACCTCGCCGCGGCGCTCGCCGAGCGCGGCATCGCGACCCTGCGGTTCGACTTCACCGGCCTCGGCGGGAGCGGCGGCGACTTCGCGAACACCAACTTCACGTCGAACGTCGATGACCTCGTCGCGGCCGCCGACTTCCTGCGGGCGCGCTACCGGGCGCCGGAACTGCTCGTCGGGCACAGCCTGGGCGGTGCCGCCGTGCTCGCCGCCGCGCCGCGGATCCCGGAGGCGACCGGCGTCGCCACGATCAATGCCCCGTTCGATCCGGCACACGTGCTGCGCCTCATCCCGAACCGCGACGAGATCGCGCGCGCCGGCGAAGCCGAGGTCGTGCTCGGCGGCCGGCCGTTCCGGATCCGGAAGCAGCTGCTCGACGACCTTGGGCGCCACAACCTCGCCGACAGCGTGCGCCGCCTGGACAAGGCGCTCCTCGTCATGCACTCGCCGCGCGACGACACGGTCGAGATCGAGAACGCGACGCAGATCTTCCAGGCTGCCAGGCACCCGAAGAGCTTCGTGTCGCTCGATCCGGCCGATCACTTGCTCACGCGGCGCGAGGACGCGACCTACGCCGGGCATGTGCTCGCGGCCTGGGCGGAGCGGTACCTCCGGGGCGCGCGGCCCGCAGCGCCGACGGCGCTTCCCGAAAAGGTCGTCGTCCGGGAGACGCGCGAGGGCAAGTTCACGCAGCTCGTCGCCGCCGGCCGCCACATCGTCCGCGCCGACGAGCCGGTCGCGGCGGGCGGGCTCGACTCCGGCATGTCCCCGTACGACTGCCTCCTCGCCGGGCTCGGCGCGTGCACTTCCATGACGCTCCGGCTGTACGCGGACCGGAAGGGCTTTCCGCTCGAGCGCGCGACGGTCGAGCTGAGGCACGACAAGATCCACGCCGCGGACTGCGCCGAGTGCGAGACCCGGGAAGGCAAGATCGACCTGATCGAGCGCGTGATCCGCCTCGAGGGCGCATTGGATGCGGCGCAGCGGGCAAAGCTACTCGAGATCGCCAACAAGTGCCCCGTCCACCGGACGCTCACGTCCGAGATCACGATCCCGACCCGGCTGGCGGACTGAAGCGGGACCTTTTAGAAGGAAGATCCGGGCTGGGAAAGGAACGCGAGCTCGTCGGGCGTCGACTCGCGCCCGAGGACCGCATTCCGGTGCGGGAAGCGCCCGAAGCGCCTGACGATGGCGTAGTGCAGCATCGCGTACGTCGTCACGCCTGCGCTCGCGGTCTCGGAAGCGAGCCGCTCGAAGCGGCGGAGCGCCTCGTGCTGGGCGTCGAGATCCTCGGCATGCTCGAACGGCAGATACACGAACGTCCGTTGCACCGGGAGGAGCGCCGCGTCGAATCCGCTCGCGATCATCCCGCGCGCGACTGCGAGCGCCGGCGGATCGGTGGCGAACGCGCGGGCCGTGCCGCGGAACATGTTGCGCGGAAACTGGTCGAGCGTGACGACGAGCGCGAGCGCGGCCAGGGGCCGCGCCGTCCACGCGTCCAGCTTCCCGCCGGCCGCGTTCTCGTAGGTCTCCAGGAACCGGTCGCGGACGAGCGCGTCGAAGTCGGCGGACTTCTCGAACCAGCACTTCCGGTTCCGCCCGAACTCGGGCGAGTCGGGCGCGCCGAACCAGAACGCCAGGACTTCCGCCCAGCTACAAGCGCTCACGGTTCGATGACGATCTTGCCGGTCGCCCGGCGCTCCGAGATCGCGACGAGTGCCTCGGCGGTCCGCGCGAGCGGGTAGCGGGCCGAGACCAGGGGCTTCAGCTTCCCCTCCCGCAGCATCCCCAGCAGCGCCTGCATCTCGCGCCGGCTCGTCTCGGGCTCGCGCTGCAGCCATGCGCCCCAGAAGACTCCGACGATCGAGGCGCCCTTGAGCAGCGCGAGATTGAGCGGTACGCGGGGGATCTCGCCGTGGGCGAAGCCGACGACGAGCAAGCGACCGCGCCAGGCGGTCCCGCGCAGCGCCGCCTCGGTGTAAGGGCCGCCCACCGGGTCGAGAACCACGTCGACGCCCGGCTCGCCCGCGAGGCTGCGGAGCCGCCCGCGCAGATCCTCGCGCGCGTAGTTGATCGTCTCGTCGGCGCCGCGCGCGCGGCAGGCCGCCAGCTTCTCGTCGCTCGAGGCGGCGGCGATGACGCGTGCGCCGAGCGCTTTGCCGATGTCGATCGCGGCGATGCCCACCCCGCCGGCGGCGCCGAGAACGAGCAGCGTCTCGCCGGCAACGAGCTGGCCGCGGTCCTTCAGCGCGTGCCAGGCCGTTCCATAAGTGAGCGAGAACGCCGCGGCCGCGGCGAAGTCGATCCCGGGCGGCAGGGCGAGGACGCGTGCGGCGGACGCCACGCACTGCTCGGCGAACGCTCCGGTGTTGACCATCGCGACCACCGGGTCGCCGGCCTTGAGGCGGCTCACGTCCGCGCCGACTTCGGTGACGATGCCAGCGAGCTCCGCGCCCGGGGTAAACGGCAGCGGCGGCTTGAGCTGGTACTTGTTCTGGATGATCAGGAGATCGGGGAAATTGACGCCGGCCGCCTTGACCGCGATGACGACCTCGCCCGCGCCCGGTCGCGGCGACGGGAGATCCTCGAGCGCCAGCGTATCGGGCCCGCCCCAGCGCTTACACACGATCGCTTTCATTGCGTGCGAGCTTAGCATGCGGGAATTGGTCACTGAGGGCCGACGCGATGCCGCCTACAATCGGCCCCACAAGATCACCAGGGAGATCCCGTGGGCACGCTCATCTTTCTCGCGGTCCTCGCCGTCGTCGCCGTTTACGCGGTGATGGTCTACAACGGGCTCGTCAACGTGAAGCACGCGGTGACGAAGGCCTGGGCGAACATCGACGTGCTGCTCAAGCAGCGCCACGACGAGCTGCCGAAGCTGGTCGAGGTGTGCAAGCAGTACAAGCAGTTCGAGCAGGAGACCCTCGAGAAGGTCATCCGCGCCCGCTCGCTCGTCCAGCAGGCGCGCGAGAAGCAGGACGTCGGCGCGCTCGGCGCGGCCGAGGGCCTGCTGCGGTCGAGCCTCGGAACGCTGTACGCAGTCGCCGAGGCGTACCCCGAGCTCAAGACGAACCAGAACTACATGCAGCTCCAGAGCCGGATCACGCAGCTCGAGAACGGGATCGCCGACCGGCGGGAGCTCTACAACGAGAGCGTCAACATCAACAACGTGCGGATCGAGCAGTTCCCGGACGTGGTGCTCGCGGGGCTGTTCGGATTCAAGGAAGCGAAGCTCCTCGAATTCGACGCGGCCGCGAAGACCGACGTCGACGTCAAGTCGCTCTTCAACGCCTGACGCGGCGCTAGCCGCGTCATCCCGGCGAAAGCCGGGATCCAGCCACTATCTCCAGGCATGGTCATCCGCATCCGGCGCTGGCGCGTCGGGCTGCTCACCGGCGGCGGGCAGCTGGGGCTCGGCGTCCTCGGGTTTCAGTTCGAAAGTCGGTCGGCCTGGCTGATCATTCTGCCGCTGATCGCCGCACTGTCGGTGTGGGCGTGGACTGCAATGTTCCGTCGCTACCGCGCAGTCGGCGATACGCCTACCTCACAAGTTGCCTCGGCGGCGCAAGGCTACGTCGAGCTCTCCGGCCGGGCGCAGTATCCCCCGGAGGTGAAGACCCTGGCCCCGCTCTCGGGGCGGGAGTGCTGCTGGTACCAGTACCGGCGCGAGCGCCGCGGCAGCAAGAACAAGTGGGTCCTCGAGGAGGAGGGCGAGAGCGCCGCCGCCTTCAGGCTGCGCGATGCGACCGGCGCCTGCATCGTCGATCCGGACGACGCCGAGGTCCTGACGACCCACAAGCAGGTGTGGACCGAGGGTGACCGGCGGTTCACGGAGTGGTGGATCGCGGACGGCGACCCCCTCTACGCGCTCGGCGAGTTCCGGACGCTGAGCGCCGCCGGCGACCCCGCCGAGCGGAAGAGCGACATCGGCGCGCTCCTCGCCGAGTGGAAGCGCGACCGGCCGCAGCTCCTGGCGCGTTTCGATCTCGACCGCGACGGCGAGATCTCGTTCAAGGAGTGGTCGCTTGCGCGCGCCGAGGCAAAGCGCCAGGTCGAACGCACCCACGCGAAGCTCGCTGCGGTGCCGCCTCTCGACGTCGTCGGCGCGCCGCAGGACGGGCGGCTTTACCTGCTCTCGAACATCGATCCCGGCAAGCTCTCGCGCCGCTTCGCGCTATGGGCGTCGGCACACCTCGCGGGGTTCTTCGCTGCGCTCGGGGTGCTGCTCTACCTCCTCTTCTGATCGACGCCGCGGCGGTCGCGTAGAATGCGCGCGAGGGTGGCTAGGTGCAAACAGCAGAACTTCATCCGCGCGTCATGATCGAGGTGGTCTGGCCGCGGGCCGGCGTCGCCCGCGAGGTCGCGCTCGTCCTCGGCGGCGCCCTCCTCATCGCGCTCGCCGCGCAGCTCCAGATCCCGCTCCCGTTCTCCCCGGTTCCGGTCACCGGCCAGACCTTCGCGGTGCTGCTCCTCGGCGCCCTCTACGGGAGCAAGCGGGGACCAGCCGCCGTGCTCGCCTATGTGATCCTCGGCGCCATGGGCCTGCCCGTCTTTGCCGGCGGCGCCTCGGGCGTCGCGCGGTTGATCGGACCGACCGCCGGTTACCTGGTCGGCTTTCTCGCCGCCGCATTCGTCGTGGGCACCCTTGCCGAACGCGGCTGGGATCGCCGGGCCGGGACCACCGCCGCCGCCATGCTCCTCGGCAACCTGGTCGTCTACGTTGCCGGGGTCATGTGGCTCTCGCGGTTCGTGGGCTGGGACAAGGTGCTGGCGACAGGCGTGCTGCCGTTCCTTCCCGGCGATGCCCTCAAGGTTGCCTTGGCAACGCTGCTGCTGCCGGCGGGCTGGCGGCTAGTTCGCCGTTCCGCTGGCGGGAATACCCGGGGCAATGGTGGTCGTACCGGCGCCGCATAGGCCGATCTCGCCGTAGTTCACGGCGAGGAATGCAGTCTCAAGCAATTGATTTCTGGCCTCTTCCTGTCTGCTGTAGCAGCGTTTGTAGCAGCAAGCTCTCGCTTTCGACCCCCAAGGCGTTTCTGCTCGCCGCCCTCAAGATCCTCCCTTCCGCGCTTCGCGAAGCCACGCGAGCGCTGCGGCTACGTCACTGCTGCTTGCGCCATGCATTCTGCCGCGTTTCCCGCGAACATCATCGAAGGCGACTCGCGCGTGCTGTTCTATCCAGCGGAGCCCGCGCCGAACGCGAACGCCCGGGGCGGGGATAGTCGGGATTTTCTTTGCCATGGCCGCTCTTTAGTCGCTGCGGGTGACGACATGGATAGGGCTCACCCGCTGAGTCAATCACCGCTCTAAGCTTCCCGCGACGCGCACGAGCCGCCCGGCGCGGTCGCGGCGGGGACGAGTCAGGCAATTCTCTCAGCCTCGAGCGGAAACTCCCACCCCGCGACCACGGTTCCGTCGGTTTCGATGAGCACGACGACGCACGGCCTGTTGTCCCGCGCACGTTTTTGAGCGTACCCCACTGCCAGATCTTGGCTCAAGAAGGCCTGGGTCTTCGGGTCGCCCACGAGGTAGACGACCCAGCCCCGTAGGCCGGCCGACTCCACGCGAAAGACGTTCGCCTCCTCGGTTCGACGCGGCGTCGTCCGATCCGACGACACTCGATCCATTTGCTGCCCCCCTATCGGCTGGCATACCCTCCGATAGGAAAGCAGAGCGCACGCGAATCCTCAGCGCTGCGAGCGCGTGAACTGCGTCACGCGCGCTGCTCGCGCAGCTCGAAGCGGGCGGCGCGCGCGCGCCGTACTGAGAGGGTACAACGTGAGCGGCGAGAACACGACTTCGATGGCCCCA